>JBLXFD010000013.1:0-109198 GCA_048262455.1 Rhodobacter sp. | reverse complement strand
CCCGCAAGTCCATCGACAGTGCTCTGCTCATCCGATCCCCTCCGGAGCTGACCTGGGAAGACGGAATCAGAAGAAGGGCGTTCTGGGAATCCCCAGGGATTCGGGTGAGCGTCATCCCGCTCTAGTAAGCGGCTTTTGGACCGGCGCCGATCCGCCGTGCACTGGGGCACAGCGCGGAAAAAAGTGTTCCAAGCAACCACGGCAAGCTGAAATCTAGCTGTTCTTCATCATAGAATATATATAAAGAACAGGTATTTAACCATTTTCCGCAAAAAGTTCCGAACTTTTTCCCCGTCAGCTGAAACTCGCCGCAACCACCCCCCGTATATCTGAATGTGGGGCAAGCGAGAACGGGAAGACGAACATGAGCGTTATTCTGAACATTGCCAGGCAGTTCCTCCAGACCCAGCCCGACGCTGTGGAGATGCCCATCGCGGCGCCGGTGACCCGGGAAGAGCTGATGCAGCTGTTCGGGGCCGACCTGCTGCAGTCCTCCCCTCGCTGAACAAATCAATCAAGAAACGAAGGAACGATACCATGACCATGATCCAGAAAGCCCGCGCCAACCGTCTCGAGATCCTCGCCGCCCGTGCCCGCCAGCAGCTGCATCACCGCCGCCCGGCGCTGCAGGTCCTGCGCGCTGCCGCGCCGCAGGAAGACATCACCAATCTCTTCGCCTTCGACGACATGATTGCCGACAACCAGCCGGTCGCCCGCGCCGCCTGATCCCTGCGGCGGAACGGAGAGCGGCCGCCGGCCGCTCCCGCCGTCAGAAGCCCGCGTCAGAAAAATCCCGTCAGAAAAACGCCTGCAGCCCGGTCTGCGCCCGGCCCAGGATCAGCGCGTGAACGTCGTGGGTGCCCTCGTAGGTGTTCACCGTCTCGAGGTTCACCATGTGGCGCATCACCGGGAACTCCTCGGAAATCCCGTTGCCGCCGTGCATGTCCCGCGCCATCCGCGCCACGTCCAGCGCCTTGCCGCAGTTGTTGCGCTTCACCAGCGAGATCATCTCGGGCGCCGCGCGGGCCTCGTCCAGCAGCCGTCCGACCCGCAGCGAGCCCTGAAGGCCCAGGCTGATCTCGGTCATCATGTCCGCCAGCTTCTTCTGGAACAGCTGGGTCTGCGCCAGCGGCTTGCCGAACTGCTTGCGGTCCAGCCCGTACTGCCGTGCCGCGTGCCAGCAGGCCTCGGCCGCGCCCATGGCGCCCCAGGAGATGCCGTAGCGGGCGCGGTTCAGGCAGCCGAAGGGGCCCTTCAGCCCCTCGACCCCCGGCAGCAGCGCGTCCGCGCCCACCTCGACCCCGTCCATCACGATCTCGCCGGTGACGCTGGCCCGCAGGGACAGCTTGCCGCCGATCTTCGGCGCCGACAGGCCCTTCATGCCCTTTTCCAGCACGAAGCCGCGGATCTTGCCGCCGTGGGCCTCGGACTTGGCCCAGACCACGAAGACATCGGCGAAGGGTGCGTTGGAGATCCACATCTTCGAGCCGGACAGCACGTAGCCGTCGCCGGACTTCTTCGCGGTGGTCTTCATGCCGCCGGGGTCGCTGCCGGCGTCGGGTTCGGTCAGGCCGAAGCAGCCGATCAGCTTGCCGCTGGCGAGGCCGGGCAGGTACTTGCGGCGCTGCTCCTCCGTGCCGTAGGCGTAGATCGGGTACATCACCAGGCTCGACTGCACGCTCATCATGGAACGATAGCCGCTGTCCACCCGCTCGATCTCGCGCGCGACGAGGCCGTAGGTGACGTAGCTGGCGCCCAGCCCGCCGTATTCCTCGGGCACCGTCACGCCCAGCAGGCCGGCCTCGCCCATCATCGGGAAAAGATCGGGGGCCGAGACCTCCTCGCGGTAGGCCTCGGTGATGCGGGGGGCCAGTTCGGCCTGCGCGAAGGCGCGGGCGCCGTCGCGCAGCATCCGTTCGTCCTCGGACAGCTGGTCCTCCAGCCGGAAGGGGTCCTCCCAGTCGAAGCGGGACAGGTCCGGGGCGTCCTTGGCTTTCAGCTTTGCTTCTGCGTTCATGGCGGATCCTCCTTGGCTGCAGGGTCTTTACGCCAGCCGCACCGGCCGCGCAATCAGCCGGGCGGCCAGTACCGTGCGACAAGGCGTGACACCACCGGCGCCAGCAGGATCACCGTGAAGACCCGCAGCAGGTGGTGGGTGACCACGAAGGCAAGGTCGGCCCCCGCCACCAGCGCCACCACCACCATTTCGCCCTGGCCGCCGGGCAGGAAGGAGAGCATCACTTCCAGGTCGCCCGCGGGGCTGAGCCAGATCACCGCCTCGATGAACACCAGGCTGATGGCCGAGAGCAGCACCGCGAAGGCCAGCCCCGCGCCCACGTCCACCCGCAGCTCGCGCGCCGTGATGCCGGTGTAGGCGGCGCCCAGGGCGAGGCCGATGAAGAACTGCGCGGCCCAGATCATCTCTGCCGGCGGGCGGTGGGTGATGAAGCCGCCGAGGGTCAGCGCCGCGGTGACGATCATCGGCCCGATGATCGAGGCGCCGGAGATCCCCAGCCGCTCTGCCCCCTTCCAGCCCACCAGCGCGGCGAGGCCCATCAGCGCCAGGTCCTGCCACGGCAGGTCCACCGCCGCCGCGCCGGGGCGCGCGGTCAGGTCCAGGTCGTAGAGCAGGGTCAGCAGCAGCGGCGCCACCGAGACGACCACCAGCACCCGCGTCGCGTGGATCAGCGCCAGCGCACGCACATCGCCGCCGGCCTCCTCGCCGAAGATCAGCATGTCCTGCAGCCCCCCCGGCATGGCCGAGTAGAAGGCGGTGGGGTGGTCGAAGCGCATGACCCGCCGCAGCAGCACGTAGCCGATGCCCCCGGTGAGCAGGATGAACAGCGGGATCAGCACAAGGGTCGGTGCGTAGCCGGGCAGTTCGCGCACCAGGTCGGGGGTGATGCTGGCGCCGATGGCGACGCCGAGGATCGTGCGCATCGCCGTGCCCAGAAGGCCCATCCCCTCCATCCTCGCGCCGGCAAGCGCGAAGATGAGGCAGCCGATGATCGGACCCAGCAGCACCGGCAGCGGCAGGCCCAGCCAGACGAACACCGCCGTGCCCAGGGCAGCGGCAAGCACGGCGCGGGCGCGGTCAGCGGTGAAAATGGCCATGGGGCTGAATAATCCCGTCTCGCGGGAAGGTGCAAGTGGGGTGGTGAATTGGTGAAGGAGGCGGGGGTGGGGGTGGAATTCAGATGGATCGTGTGTTGAAGCGCAAGACGGGCCAGCGGCGGCCCGTGGGATGCCGCTGCAACGGCTGAGGTCCTCGCTTTATCCCGCCGCTCCGCCGAGACCTCCTTGCGCCGAGCAAACGGTGACGAAGCGGCAGGCCGGGGGGCGGGCCGCCGCTGGCCCGGCGGGTTTGCCGCTATTCGGGCCGGGGGAGCCGATCCAGCGTCGGTGGGGGCGCGCGGCGACGGATGGCGTTGCGGGTCGAAGCGCCGCCGCTGTCCAACCTAGACACCCCCCGCACCAAGCCCCCCTTGACCCCCGCCGCGCCCCGTGCCCCCATCGCCCACAAGCCGAGAGGAGACTTGCTTGACCGAACTCCCGACTTCCATCGACGCCGTGCAGCAGATGCTCGCAGGGCAGGACTACGTCTGCGGCCGGCCGCTGGGCACCGTGGTTTTCCTGGCGCTCAAACTCGGGCGGCCGCTGTTCCTCGAGGGCGAGGCGGGCGTCGGCAAGACCGAGATCGCCCGCGCGCTGGCCGCCGGGCTGGGCCGCCGGCTGATCCGGCTGCAGTGCTACGAGGGGCTCGACGCCTCCAGCGCGGTCTACGAGTGGAACTTCGCCGAGCAGATGATCGCGATCCGCACCGCCGAGGCCGCGGGGGGCGCCGACCGGGGCGCGCTGAAGGCCGAGCTGTTCACCGAGGACTATCTGATCGCCCGCCCGCTGCTGGAGGCCATGCGCCCCCAGCCCGGCGGCCCGCCCGTCCTGCTGATCGACGAGCTGGACCGCACCGACGAGCCCTTCGAGGCCTTCCTGCTGGAGGCGCTGTCGGACTTCCAGGTGACGATCCCCGAACTCGGCCCGATCGCCGCGCCGGAGCCGCCGATCGTGATCCTCACCTCGAACCGGACCCGCGAGGTGCACGACGCGCTCAAGCGCCGCTGCCTCTACCACTGGGTCGACTACCCCGGCTTCGAGCGCGAGCTGGAGATCCTCTCGGCGCGCGCCCCCGAGGCGGCAGAGACCCTGTCGCGCGAGGTGGTGGCCTTCGTCCAGCGCCTGCGCACCGAGGACCTGTTCAAGAAGCCGGGGGTGGCGGAGACCATCGACTGGGCCAAGTGCCTGCTGGCGCTGGACGTGGTGACGCTGAGTCCCGAGGTGATCGCCGACACGCTGGGGGCGATCCTGAAGTACCAGGACGACATCGCCCGCATCCAGGGCGCCGAGGCGCGGCGGCTGCTGGAAGAGGTGCGCGCGGGGCTGGCGCCGGCGTGAATGCCGCTGGGAACAGAGGGCAGCGCGCGGCCGCGGGCGGGCGCTGTTTCGGTTGGGGTCTAAGCTTTATCGTGCCGCTTCCCCGTGACCCCGGTGCGCGCGCAGACGGTGACGAAGCGCCCGGCCGAAGGGGCGGCCGTGCGCTGCCCGGGCCGCTACGCGGCTGTTCCGGGCGGGGCGCTACGCATGCACGGCAGGAGATGACGGACTTGCCGCTAGCCCCTGGCTCGACAGAGGGCGGTGCCCGGCCGCGGGCGGGCGCTGCACCGGTGGGGGTACGCACTTTATCCATCCGCTTCGCCGTACCCTCCGAGCGCGCGCTGACGGCACCGAAGCGCCCGGCCGTGGGGGCGGCCGTGCGCTGCCCGGGCCGCTGCGCGGCTGTTCCGGGCGGGAGCGCCTTTCCGCAGTCGCCGACCAGCCACGCCCATGCCTGACCTACCCCTCGACATCCCCGAGGACGGCAAGCTCGCCCACAACATCCTCTGGTTCGCCCGCGCCCTGCGCAAGGCGGGGCTGCCGCTGGGGCCGGGCCGGGTGATCGACGCGGTGCGCGCGGTCGAGGCCGCCGGTTTCACCAGCAAGACCGATTTCTACTGGGCGCTCCACGCCTGTTTCGTCAGCCGGCCGGAACAGCGCGCGGTCTTCGCGCAGGTCTTCCGGCTCTACTGGCGCGACCCGCGTTACATGGAACACATGATGTCGCTGATGCTGCCCGCCATGCGCGGCACGCAGGAGGAGCGCGCGGCGCAGTCGGCCGAGAAGCGCGCCGCCGAGGCGCTGCTGGACGGGGCAGAGCGCGACCTGCCGGCGCTCGACGAGGCGCCGGAGGAGGAGGAGGTGGAGATCCGCGTCGACGCCTCGCGCACCGCCTCGGACGAGGAACGCCTGCGCACCCTCGACTTCGAGCAGATGAGCACCGCCGAGGCCGCCGAGGCGCGGCGGATGCTGGCGCGGCTGACCCTGCCGATCAAGCCGCTCGCCTCGCGCCGGCTGATGGCCGATCCGCTGGGCCCGCGCCCCGACTGGCGCGGCACCCTGCGCGCGGCGATGCGGCGGGGCGGCGAGGTCGAAACCCTGGCCCGCCGCGCCCGCCGCACCCGCTGGCCGAACCTCGTGGCGCTTTGCGACATCTCGGGGTCCATGTCGCAGTATTCCCGCGCCGTGCTGCACTTCCTGCACGCGGTGTCGAACCACAAGGGCGCCGGCTGGGCGCGGGTGCATGCCTTCACCTTCGGCACCCGGCTGACCAACATCACCCGCCACCTCGCCACCCGCGACGTGGATACCTCCCTCGCCGCCGCCGGGGCCGAGGCGCAGGACTGGGAGGGCGGCACCCGGATCGGCGAAAGCCTGCACGTCTTCAACCGGGACTGGAGCCGGCGGGTGCTGGGGCAGGGGGCGGTGGTGCTGCTGATCACCGACGGGCTGGACCGGGGCGATCCCGCCACGCTGGGCCGCGAAATGGAGCGGCTGCAGCTGAGCGCGCGGCGGCTGGTCTGGCTGAACCCGCTGCTGCGCTGGGACGGCTTCGCCCCCAAGGCGCGGGGAATCGCGGAAATGCTGCCCCGGGTCGACAGCTTCCGGGCCGGGCACAACATTGCCTCGCTGGAAGGTCTGGCGACGGCGCTGGCCGACAGCCGCGATGCCGGCGAGAAACCGCGCGCCATGCGGCTGTTACGAAACATGTGACCTTTTTCGCTGGAACAAGTCTTCAGCCACCGCGTTGAGGGCGCAACAGGGCGGACGGCCGAAAGGCTCCCCGCAACATGCCCTGCCGCGAAACCGAAAGGATAGGACATGACGACCGAATTCAGGAAGCTCACCGCGTCTACGGCGCTGGTGGCTCTTATCGCTGCCGCCGGGCCGAATATGGCTGTGGCGCAGAACGCGCCCGCTGTGAATGCAGAGGGTGCCGTCGAAGGCACCATCGAGAACCCGTGCCCGACCGACAGCGCCATCAGCGCCGACAGCGCCGATTGCGTGGGCCTTGATGCGGAGCTGAACACGGAAGCCGAGGCCGAGGCCGACGCTCCGGAAGCCGAAGCTGAAGCTGAAGCCGACGCGCCCGACGCCTCCGCACCTGCCGAGGCACCCGCGCCGGAAGCCGCGCCTGCGGAACCCGCTGCCGCGCCTGACGCGCCCGCGACCGATGCCGCCCCGGAAACCTCCACGGCGCCCGAGGCTGCACCCGAGCCGGCACCGGCACCGGAAACGACCGCTCCCGCGGCCGAATCCAACGCCGACGCCACCATGGAGACGAACACCGAGACCAACGTCGAGGCTGACACCCCGGCCGGCGAGGTGGACTCCACCAGCGAGACCGGCAGCGACACCACTGTCGAGGGCGACACCTCCACCGACGCTGCGGCCGAAAAGCCCGAAACCGACACCAACATGGACGCTCCGGCGACCAACACCGAGGTGACCGGCGACGCGGCGAATGCACCGGCTCCGGCGCCGGAGGCTGAAACTCCTGCCGACAACACCATGCAGACCACGGCCGCTCCCGCGGGCGAGGCCAATGCAGAGGCCGAGACCTCCCCGGACGTGATCGAGGAAGAGACCCCGACCGCCGCGGCGGCTGCCGAGGGCGAGGCGGATGCCGCGCCGGTGGAGACCACCGAAACCACGGTGACCGAGGAAGACGCGCGTTCCAGCGACGAGGACTTCCAGAACAACGAGAACACCGCCAACGCCCCCACGGGCGAGGCGAATGCCGACGCCAATGCCACCGCGTCGAACAACAACGACGACGATGGCCTGTCGAACTTCGAGAAGTTCGCGCTGGGTGCCGCCGGTCTCGTGCTGCTGGACCAGATCCTGCAGGCCAATGACCAGGTGGTTCGCAACACCGGCGACCGCGTGGTCGTGCAGCGTGGCAACGGCGACTACTACATCCTGAAGGACGACGACGTGCTGCTGCGCCGCCCCGGTGCAGAGGTCCGGACCGAGACCTTCGCGGATGGCTCGACCCGCACCACGGTTACCCGTGAGAACGGCGTGCAGGTGGTGACGATCTCTTCCGCCGACGGCCGCGTGCTGCGCCGGACCCGGGTTCTGCCCGATGGCCAGCGTATCGTGCTGTTCGACGACACCCAGACCTACCAGCCCGTGGTGATCAGCGAACTGCCGCCGCCGCCGCGCGAGGTGGTCTTCGACTACGAGAACTACCAGAGCGAGCAGGAACTCTACGAGGTGCTGGTGGCGCGTCAGGATTTCGATCGCCAGTACAGCCTGAACCAGGTGCGCAACATCCGTGAAGTGCGCGCCCAGGTGCCGGAGATCAACATCGACGCGATCAACTTCGAAAGCGGTTCCTCGGCGATCCGTCCCGAAGAAGCGGAAGACCTGCAGATCCTCGGTCAGGCGCTGAAGCAGCTGATCGAGGAGAACCCGGAGGAGCTGTTCCTGATCGAAGGTCACACCGACGCCGTGGGCGATCCCGCCTACAACCTCGCCCTGTCCGACCGCCGGGCGGAAAGCGTGGCGCTGGCGCTGACCGAGTACTTCGACGTGCCGCCCGAGAACCTCGTGGTTCAGGGCTACGGCGAGCAGTACCTGCTGGTGAACACCGACGCCGCCGAGCGGGCCAACCGCCGCGCCACCGTGCGCCGGGTCACGCAGCTGGTGAACATCGCCTCGGCCAACTGACGCCGACCCGCAAAGGCCAGCTGGCCAAGGACGCGCCCCGGACCTTCCGGGGCGCGTTTTTTCTTGCCGCCGCCACGCCGCTGCCCCGCCGCTGTCCACCCGCCGCCCCCCGATTTTCGGGTGGCGCCCCTGCAGCGGCAGGCACATAGTGCGCCCCAAGGAGGGCCGGACATGACCCAGGGCTTCGACGATATTCCCGAGATCGCGCTCGACTGGCACCGCACCGGCCGCGGCGCGGCGCTTGCCACCGTGGTGCAGACCTGGGGCTCCGCCCCGCGCCCGGTAGGCGCGATGCTGGCGGTCTCCGGCGCGGGGGACATCATGGGCTCCGTCTCTGGCGGCTGCGTCGAGGGCGCGGTGGTGGCCGAGGCGCTGGACCTGATCGAAAGCGGCGAGAGCCGGATCCTGGAGTTCGGCGTCTCCGACGACGAGGCCTTCGCCGTGGGCCTGGCCTGCGGCGGCACCATCCGGGTGATGGTGCAGCCGGTGGGCAGCGCGCTCCCCGAGGCGCTGCTGGCCGACCTCGTGGCCGCCCGCGCGGCACGCCGGGCGGCGGCGCTGGTGGTGGACACCGCGCGCTGGCAGGCCCGGCTGGACCCGCCCGAGAACCACGCCGACCGCTTCCGCATGGACCGCTCCGGCTTCGAGGAGGACGGCACCACCTTCGTCCACGTCCACAACCCGCCGCTGCGCATGGCGGTGGTGGGCGCGGTGCACATCGCCCAGCCGCTGCTGCAGATGGCGCGCCTCGCCGGCTTCGACACCCTGCTCATCGACCCGCGCGAGGCCTTCGGCGCCGCCGAGCGTTTCCCGGGCGAGACCCTGACCCACGACTGGCCCGACGAGGCGCTCGCCGCCTTCGGCCTCGACGCCCGCTGCGCGGTGGTGACGCTGACCCACGACCCCAAGATCGACGACCCGGCGATCGAGGCCGCGCTGGCCTCGGATGTCTTCTACCTCGGCTCCCTCGGCTCCACCCGCACCCATGCCAAGC
This sequence comes from Rhodobacter sp., assembly GCA_048262455.1. Taxonomy (GTDB): domain Bacteria; phylum Pseudomonadota; class Alphaproteobacteria; order Rhodobacterales; family Rhodobacteraceae; genus Psychromarinibacter. The sequence goes on along the minus strand of JBLXFD010000013.1, from coordinate 100,098 downwards.
GCGTGGCGCGGCTGGCCGAAAAGGGGTTCACCGAGGCGCAGATCGCCCGCATCCACGCCCCCGTCGGCCTCGACATCGGCGCCCGCACCCCGGCCGAGATCGCGGTGGCGGTGCTGGCCGAGATCACCCGCGTGCTGCGGCGCGGCGCATGAGGTTCGGCGCGGTCCCCCTGTCCGGGGCCGAGGGGGCGATCCTCGCCCATTCGCTGGCGCTGGAGGGGGTGCGGCTGCGCAAGGGCCGGGTGCTGGACGCGGACGACCTGCGGGCGCTGCAGGCGGCGGGGCTGGACGAGGTGATCGCGGCGCGGCTGGACCCGGGCGACCTGGGCGAGGACGCGGCCGCCGCCCTCGTGGCCCACGCGCTGGTCCCCGACGCCGCGGCGGCAGGCCTGCGCCTGACCGACGCGCGCACCGGCCGCGTGAACCTCTACGCCACCGCGACGGGGGTGCTGGAGCTGGACGTGCCGGCGCTGGAGGCGGCGAACCAGGTGGACCCGATGATCACCGTGGCCACCCTGCCGCCCTGGGCCCGCACCCGCGACCGGGGCATGGTGGCGACGGTCAAGATCATCTCCTACGGGGTTTCCGCCGCGGCGGCGCAACGGGCGGCGGACCACGCCCGCGCGGCCATGCGGGTGCACCCGGTGGTGCTGCGCGACGCGGCGCTGATCGTCACCGACATCGGCCAGGGGCCGGGCAAGGGCGAAGAGGCCATGGCGGCGCGGCTGGAGGCGCTGGGGATGCGGCTGGCCGAAACCCGCACCGTCCCGCACCAGACGGAACCGCTGGCGCAGGCGGTGGCCGCGGCGAAGGCCGACCTCGTGCTGATCCTCACGGCTTCCGCCACCTCGGACCCCCGCGACGTGGCCCCCGAGGCGGTGCGCCGCGCCGGCGGCAGCGTCGCCCGCTTCGGCATGCCGGTGGACCCGGGCAACCTGCTGTTCATCGGCGCCCAGGGCGGGCGCCCCGTCATCGGCCTTCCCGGCTGCGCCCGCTCGCCGGCGCTGAACGGGGCGGACTGGGTGCTGGAACGGGTGGCCTGCGGGCTGGAGGTGGGCGACCACGAGATCGCGGCCATGGGGGTCGGCGGCCTGCTGAAGGAAAGCCCGGCGCGCCCGCACCCGCGCGAAAGGCGGCAGGACCACAAGGGCTAGGGCGCACCGATGTCCCGCGGCTTGTCTTCCTCGGGGGCCCGGCCCGGCGGCGCCTCCGGCGGGCGCAGCGGCGCCACCCAGCCCAGCCAGCGCAGCAGCGCCATCACGTCCAGCGCCGCGATCGCCATGCCCAGCGGCAGCATCCACAGCCCGAAGACCGGCAGGATCGCCAGGAACCCGCCGCAGATCAGCAGGAAGCCCACCACGAACCGCACCCCCGGCGGCAGGCGCCGCTCGGCCCAGCCCTGGCCGCGCAGGGTCAGGGTGCGGCCGGTGTCCCAGCCCCGGGTCAGTGCCTTCCGGATCATCGCGCCTCCGCCGTCATTGCCAGAGATATGGGACGCCCCTTGCCCCGGGCCAACCCGCCGGGACAAGACGCCGCCCCCTGTTTCTTCTTGTCGGAAAATACCTCGGGGGGGCCGCCGCAGGCGGCGGGGGGCGGCGCCCCCCTCGGACCTCAGCCCTGCCGCACCACCTTGCCGGGGTTCAGCAGGTTGCCGGGGTCCAGCGCCGCCTTGATCGCGCCCATCACCTGCCAGGCCTCGCCGTGCTCGGCCTCCATGTAGTCCAGCTTGCCCGCGCCCACCCCGTGCTCGCCAGTGGCGGTGCCGCCCAGCCGCAGCGCCCGCTCCACCATCCGGTGGGCCAGCGCCTTGGCCTCCTCGCGCTCGCCCTGCCGGTCCTCGTGGAACAGCAGCACCGAGTGGAAGTTGCCGTCGCCCACGTGCCCGACGATGGGGCCCGAGATGCTGGCGGCGGCGATGTCGGCGCGGGTCTCCTCGACCGCCTCGGCCAGGCGGCTGATGGGCACGCAGATGTCGGTGACGATGGCCCGCGCGCCGGGGCGCGAGGCGAGGCAGGCGTAATGGGCGTTGTGCCGCATGGACCAGAGCGCGCGGCGGTCCTCGGGCTTGGTCGCCCATTCGAAGCCGGAGCCGCCGAAGTCGTCGGCGATCTCGCGGAACCGCGCCGCGTCCTCGCGCACCCCGGTCTCGGAGCCGTGGAACTCCACCATCAGGTGCGGCACCTCCTGGAAGGACGACCCGGCATAGGCGTTGAAGGCGGCGGCGGTGGCCGGGTCCACGAACTCGATCCGCGCCATGGGCACCCCCGACTGGATCGTCGCGATCACCGCGTTCACCGCGCTTTCCATGTCCGCGAAAGCGCAGACGGCGGCGGAAACCGCCTCTGGCTGGCCCTGCAGCTTCAGCGTCAGTTCCGTCACCAGCCCCAGCGTGCCCTCCGAGCCCACCATCAGCCCGGTCAGGTCATAGCCCGCCGAGGACTTGCGCGCCCTTGTTCCGGTGCGGATCACCCGGCCGTCCGCCAGCACCACCTCCAGCGCCATGACGTTGTCGCGCATGGTGCCGTAGCGCACCGCGGTGGTGCCGCTGGCCCGGGTCATCGCCATGCCGCCCAGCGTGGCATTGGCGCCGGGATCGACCGGGAAGAACAGGCCCGTGGCCCGCAGGTCCTCGTTCAGTGCCTCGCGGGTCACGCCGGGCTGGACCACCACGTCCATGTCCTCGGCGTTCACCTGCAGGATCTTGTTCATCCGGGTGAAGTCCACCGACAGCCCGCCCCGCAGGGCCAACGCGTGGCCCTCCAGCGAGGTGCCGACGCCCCATGGCACCACCGGGCAGCCGTGCTCCGCGCAGGTGGCGACGATACGCTGCACCTCGGCGGTGGTTTCGGGATAGGCTACCGCATCGGGCGGCGTCAGCGGAAAGTGCGACTCGGAGCGGCCGTGAAGGTCCAGATCGGACTTGGATCGGCCCAGCCGATTGCCTAGGAACGACGCCAGTTCGGCGAAACATGTTTCGTAGCGCATCTGTCACCCCCTGCCTGACGCGTCAGTCAGCCGTATAGAGGAAAGCCCAGCCGTGCGGAACCGCCCACCGAGCGAAGCGCCCGGGCCCGGCCAGGAGCCGACTGACGCGCCCGCGAACCCGCAGGCGCCCGAGGCGGCGCGGCCGCGTCTGTCGGCGCGGCTGGCAGGGCAGGGCGCGGCGCTGCTGGGACGGGCGCGCGAGGGAACCGCCGGCGCCTGGGCGCTGCTGCGCGAGCGCGGGCCGGGGCAGGTGCAGTTCTGGTTCATCGCGCTGGCGCTGGGGATCGCGGCGGGGCTGGCGGCCATGGGGTTCCGCCTGGCCATCGAGGCGCTGCAATCGGCGCTTTACGGCACCGACGACCTGCTGCGGCTGCATACCTTCGCGGGGCAGCTGCCCTGGTACTGGGTGCTGCTGATCCCGGTGGCCGGCGGGCTGGCGGTGGGGCTGCTGATGCAGCGGTTCAGCCGCGACGGCCGGGTGCACGCGGTGGCCGAGGTGATTCAGGGCGCCGCGCTGTCGGACGGGCGGGTGGACACCCGCACCGGCTGGGCCTCGGCCGTGGCCTCGTGGATCACCCTGTCTTCCGGCGGCTCCTCGGGGCGCGAGGGGCCGGTGGTGCACCTGGCGGCGGTGATCTCGACCTTCGTGTCCAACCGGATCAACGCCGACGGCGTCACCGGCCGCGACCTGCTGGGCTGCGCGGTGGCGGCGGCGGTCTCTGCCTCGTTCAACGCGCCCATCGCCGGGGCGCTGTTCGCCATGGAGGTGGTGCTGCGGCATTTCGCGGTGAACGCCTTCGCCCCCATCGTCATCGCCTCGGCGGCGGGCACGGTGATCAACCGGCTGGCCTTCGGCGACGTGACCGAGTTCCGGCTGCCCACCTCCACTGCGCTGGAGTTCTACGTGGAGCTGCCGGCCTTCCTGATCCTCGGCCTCGTCTGCGGGCTGGTGGCGGTGGCGCTGATGCGGGCGGTGTTCTGGGCCGACAGCATCGGCACCTGGGCCAGCGAGCGCGCCCGCCTGCCGCGGGTGCTGCGCCCGGCCTGCGCGGGGCTGCTGCTGGGGGCGCTGGCGATCCCCTATCCGCATATCATCGGGGTGGGCTACGAGACCACCTCGGCGGCGCTGACGGGGCAGCTGCTGCTGAACGAGGCGGTGATCTTCGCGGTGCTGAAGACCGCGGCGCTGGCGATCACCCTCGGCGGGCGCATGGGGGGCGGGATCTTCTCGCCCTCGCTGATGATGGGGGCGCTGACCGGGCTGGCCTTCGGGCTGATCGCCACGGGGATTTTCCCCGACGTCTCGGGGTCCGAGACGCTGTATGCGCTGGCGGGGATGGGCGCGGTGGCGGCGGCGGTGCTGGGGGCGCCGATCTCGACCACGCTGATCGTCTTCGAGCTGACGGGCGACTGGCAGACCGGGCTGGCGGTGATGGTGGCGGTGTCCATGTCCACCACGCTGGCCAGCCGGCTGGTGCGGCGCAGTTTCTTCCTGACCCAGCTATACAACCGCAACATCCACCTGGCGGAGGGGCCGCAGGCCTACCTGCTGACCATGATGCGCGTGGCCAGCCTGACCCGGGACCTGTCCGACAAGGGCGGCGCCACAGAAGAGGCCTGCTGGCGGCTGATCGAGCAGGGGATCTACATCGACGGCGCCTCGACTTTGAAGGCGGCGATGCCGGTCTTCGACAAGGGCGGGGTGAACTTCCTGCCGGTGGTCACGCTCTGGGGCGACGGCCGGCCGCCGGAGATCCTTGGGGCGCTGCACCACGTGGACGCGCTGAAGGCCTACAACCGGGCGCTGGCGGCGACGGCGGCGGAGGAGCATCGGTAGGTTTTCTTGGTGCGGATCGGATCGCCTGCGGCGATCCGACCGGTGCGAGGGGCGCTGCCCCTCGCGCTCCCCGGGATATTTGGAACCAGAAGAATGAGGGGAGGTCGCGGGCGGCTAGAGTTGCTCGACCTGCACGCGGTCGCCGGGGTGGAAGGCGAGGTGGCCGGTGATCTCCTCCATCCCCGGGGCCGGGCTTTCGTAGCTCCAGGCCGCGTCGGGGATCGGGCCGCTGCGGGCGGCGACGGAGTAGAGGGTGGCCTCGCCCAGCGGCGAGTGGCTGGTCTTGCCCGAAGGTTCGAGGAAGGCCATGGCCAGGTCCTCGCGCGGGAAGTAGATGACCGGGGCCTTGCCCGCCTCTGTCAGTTCCAGCGCGCGCTCGGATTCGCCCAGCACAGCGCCGCCGGCGCGGACGACCCAGAGACCCGGGGCGCGGCGCGTGGTGATGTTGTCTGCCATGGCGGTTCTCGCATCAAGGGGTTCGGGGCGCAGGCTAGCAGGCTTGCAGGGGGGGCTCCATGGCGAATTCGCGGGGGCGGGGGGCGGGCCTAGACCGGGGCTGCCGCTTGCGCTAGCCAGGTGCGGGCGGACGGGGTCAGGCGCTCGCCCAGAAGCGGGTCGATGCCGGCGTGGTAGGCGTTCAGCCAGGCCCTTTCCCCGCTGTCCAGCAGCGCCGGGTCCATGAGGCGGCGGTCGATGGGGACGTGGGTGAGGGTGGTGAAGTCCAGCATCTCGCGCGCGTCGCCGCCGGGCAGGGCGGGGGCCTCGCGCACCACCACCAGGTTCTCGATGCGGATGCCGAAGGCGCCCTCGCGGTAGTATCCCGGCTCGTTCGACAGGATCATCCCCGGCTCCAGCGGCACCTCGGAGACCCGCGACAGCCGCTGCGGGCCCTCGTGCACCGACAGGTACACGCCGACCCCGTGGCCGGTGCCGTGGTCGAAGTCTTGCCCGGCCTGCCAGAGCGCGATCCGCGCCAGCGCGTCGAGGTCGCGGCCGGCGCGGCCCTTGGGCCAGCGGGCGCGGGAGATGGCGATCATCCCTTTCAGCACCCGGGTGAAACAGGCGCGCTGTTCCTCGGTCGGATCGCCACCCACCGCGACGGTGCGGGTGATGTCGGTGGTGCCGTCGAGGTACTGGCCGCCGGAGTCGATCAGCAGCAGCTCTCCCGGGCGCACCGGCCGGTTGCTGGCCTCGGTGACGCGGTAGTGCACGATGGCGCCGTTGGGGCCGGCGCCGCAGATCGTCTCGAAGCTGATGTCGCGCAGGGCGTTGGTGGCGCGGCGGAAGCCTTCCAGCCGGCGCACCACGTCGATCTCGGTCAGGGTGCCCTTGGGCGCCTCGGCGTCGAGCCAGGCCAGGAATTCCACCATGGCGGCGCCGTCGCGCAGGTGCGCCTCGGTGGTGGCGGCGATTTCCTGCGGGGTCTTGCGGGACTTGGGCAGGATCGTCGGGTCCTCCTGCCAGTCGACCTGCAGGCCCGCGTCGGCGGCGATGGCGGAGAGGGCGGCGGGGGCGCTGGCGGGGTCGATGCGCACCTTGCCCTGCAGCGCCTTCAACGCGGCGGGGAAGGTGTCGGGCGCGGCGGCGTGGACGGAAGCGCCGAGGTGGCGGCGCAGGTCCGGGGTCAGCCGCTCCGGCGCGATGAACAGCTGCACCGCGCCGTCCTCGTGCAGGATCGCGTTGGCCTGGACCACCGGGTTGCGGGCGATGTCGGTGCCGCGGATGTTCAGCAGCCAGCAAATGCCGTCGGGCAGGGTCAGCACCGCCGCCCGCTGCCCGGCGCGGCGCAGGGCGGCCGCGCAGGCCTCGCGCTTCTCGGCGGCGCTGCGGCCGGCGATCTCCTCGGGGAAGATTTCTATCGGGCCGGCGGGGGGCGCGGGGCGGTCGGGCCAGACCGCGTCCACCAGGTTGTCCACGGCTACCAGCGCGATCTCGGAAGCCTCCAGCGCGGCCTCTAGCTGCTCGATCTCCGTGCGGCTGTGCAGCCAGGCGTCGTAGCCGACGCGGCCGCCTTTCGGCAGCGCCTCGCGCAGCCAGTCGGCCAGTCGGGTCTCGGGCCAGTTCACCACGGTGAAATCGCGGGCCACCTGGGCGCGCGCCTGCACGCGGTAGCGGCCGTCCACGAAAATCCCCGCCCGGTCCTCCAGCACCGCGCAGAAGCCGGCCGAGCCGGTGAAGCCGGTCAGCCAGGCCAGCCGCGCGTCGCAGTCGGCCACGTATTCGCCCTGGTGGGCGTCGGCGCGGGGGACGAGGAAACCGGCGAGGCCCTGGTCGGCCATCCGGCGGCGCAGCGCGGCCAGCCGGGGCGGGCCCTGGTCGGGTCGGGTGGTGGCCTCGAAGCTCTGGAACATCGCGTCTCTCCTCGCCGTCATCGCCGCGACACTGCCCCGGCGCGGCGGGAGATTCCAGCGGTCAGTTCCCGTCTTGTCCGCCGGGGCCGCCCACGCGCCAGCGGTCCGCGTAGTGGCGCAGGGCGATGGTGTTGTTGCGGTTGTGGCTTTCGCCGGGGCGGCGGTTGACCAGGCCGAGGCGGCTTTGCTGCAGCCGTGCCGCCTGGGCGCGCGGCACGAAGCTGAGAGAGGGGGCGGGGATCACCCAGATCTCCGCCCGGCACAGCGCGCTGGAGCGCACGTCGTCGACGTAGCGCAGCGCCTCGGGCTGGCCGGTGAAGTCCGCCAGTTCCGCCGCATCGAAGAAGCAGGGGCGGACGAGATAGCTCATGACCCCCTGGAAGACGTCCACCTGCCGCGGGCGGCGCAGGCGCGAGGCGCGGACCGGGGCGGGGGGGCGCAGGAAGAGGTTGCTGAAGACGGTGGTCTGCCGGTCGGTCAGGTCGGCGGGTGCCACCCAGCCGGCCATGGTCAGCGCCCGGTCCGGCATCTCGCGCAAGGCGGTCTCGTAGCGGGCGATCAGCCAGGGCGGGTAGATCCGGTCGTCGTCCACCACCAGCAGCGGGGTGTCGGGCGGTTCGGACTGAACGGCGGGGATCAGCTTGGTGCCGGGGCCGAGGTCGGGGCTGCGGCGGATCTCGGTGGAGGCGAGGCCCTGGAGGAAGGCGGGGATCTGGTAGGGCCGGTCCTCGCGCAGGGAATGGTGGGGCACCTGCAGCAGGATGCGCGCGGGGGGGCGGTGCTGGTCCAGCAGGCTTTTCAGGGTGGGGGCCAGCAGGGTGATGCGGTCCGGGGTGGTGGTCAGGGTGACAGTGATGGCGGAGCGATGGGTGGCGGCGGCCCAGCGGGCGTCGAGCCGCTGCAGCGGGGTGCGCGACAGGCGCCATTCGCGCCAGAGGTCGGCGGGCAGGCATTCGCCCTCGAACAGGTGGTGCAGCCAGAGGCCCAGCAGGGCGAGGAGGAGAGCGGCGGCGAGGATCAGCAGGGCGGTCATGCCCCGTCATGCCCCGGCGCGCGCAGTTGCGCCAGATGGCGGAGCAGTTCGCGGTGCAGCAGGGCGCGTTCCTCGGGGGCGAGGAAGGCGCCCAGTTCGACGGTGCGGCCGCCGCCGGCGAGGGTCAGGTAGTTCTCGACCGGCCCGCCCTCGGGGTGCAGTTCGACGCGGATCCAGTGGGGATTGGCCTGCCAGTGGCGGGGGGCGGCGCGGGGCTCGGTCCGGGTCAGGCTTGCGGCGTCCGGGGTCAGCACCAGCACCTCGGTCAGGGCGCGGTCGGTGAGGCTGCGGCGCAGGAACATCCAGGTCAGCGCGAGGGTGCCCAGCGCGAAGGGCAGCAGGCCCCAGAGGATCGGCGAGCCGAGCACGGCCAGCAGCGGCACCGCGGCCATGGCGAAGCTGGCGCCGAGAAAGCCCGCGAAGCCCTCGGGCGTCATGGAGCGGTGCGGCCAGAGCGTCAGGCGCCAGCCGTCGGGCGTGGTGGTCCGGGTCCAGCGGTAGGGCATGGGCTTGCGGGTGGCGATTGGGAGGGTGAGTCCGGGCTTTGGTCCGGGAGGCAGTGCGGGATGGCGGCGGCGGAGGGGGGCGCTGCCCCCCGTCCCGGCCTGGCCGGGCCTCCCCCCGAGGTATTTGCCGACAAGAAGAACGGGGAAAGGAAGAAGGGCCGCCGGCGGATGCGGCGGCCCTTCGGGTCCGGTGTCAGTGGGCCGGGGTACGGTCCCAGTCGGACTGCTTCGGCAGGGTCTCGAAGGTATGCTCCGGCGGCGGCGAGGGCAGGGTCCATTCGAGCGTGTCGGCATGCTCGTTCCAGTAGTTCGCCTGGGTGACCCGCTTTCCGGCGAAAAGCGTGTAGAACACGATGCCGATGAAGAACAGGAAGGAGGCGAAGGAGATGAAGGCGCCGATCGAGGAGACGTAGTTCCAGTAGGCGAACTGCTCGGGGTAGTCGATGTAGCGCCGGGGCATGCCCTGGCGGCCCAGGAAGTGCTGCGGGAAGAAAGTGATGTTCGCGCCGATGAACATCGTCCAGAAGTGCAGCTTGCCCGCCCACTCGGGGTACTGGCGGCCGCTCATCTTGCCCATCCAGTAGTAGATGCCCGCGAAGATCCCGAAGACCGCGCCGAGGCTCATCACGTAGTGGAAGTGCGCCACCACGTAGTAGGTGTCGTGGTAGGCCCGGTCCACCGCGGCCTGGCTGAGCACGATGCCCGTGACGCCGCCCAGGGTGAACAGGAAGATGAAGCCGAAGGCCCAGAGCATGGGCGTCTTGAACTCCACCGAGCCGCCCCACATGGTCGCGATCCACGAGAAGATCTTGATGCCGGTGGGCACCGCGATGACCATGGTCGCCAGCATGAAGTAGCTCTGCTGGGTCAGCGACATGCCGACGGTGTACATGTGGTGCGCCCAGACCACGAAGCCCAGCGCGCCGATGGCGATCATCGCCCAGACCATGGGCAGGTAGCCGAAGACCGGCTTGCGGCTGAAGGTGGCGACCACGTGGCTGATGATGCCGAAGGCCGGCACGATCACGATGTAGACCTCGGGGTGCCCGAAGAACCACAGGATGTGCTGGTAGAGGATCGGATCGCCCCCGCCTTCCGGCTGGAAGAAGGTGGTGCCGAAGTTGCGGTCGGTCAGCAGCATGGTGATGGCGCCGGCCAGCACCGGCAGGGCCAGCAGGATCAGCCAGGCGGTCACGAAGATCGACCAGGCGAAGAGCGGCACCTTGAACAGCGTCATCCCGGGGGCGCGCATGTTCAGGAAGGTGGTGATCATGTTGATCGCGCCGAGGATCGACGAGGCGCCCGACAGGTGCACCGCGAAGATCGCCAGGTCCATGGAATAGCCGCCCTCGGAAGTGGACAGCGGCGGGTAGAGCACCCAGCCCACGCCAGAGCCCAGCTGCCCGTTGCCGCCCGGCGAGACCACCGAGATGATGGCCAGCATGGTGCCGGCGACGAACATCCAGTAGCTGAGGTTGTTCATCCGCGGGAAGGCCATGTCCGGCGCGCCGATCTGCAGCGGCATGAAGTAGTTGCCGAAGCCGCCGAACAGCGCCGGGATCACCACGAAGAACATCATCAGGATGCCGTGGCCGGTGATCATCACGTTCCACAGGTGCCCGTTGGGCGAGCAGGGCGACGAGGAATCGGCGATGAACCGCGCGCCCTCGAGGCACATGTACTGCACGCCGGGTTCCATCAGCTCCAGCCGCATGTAGACCGTGAAGGCCACCGAGATGAAGCCGAAGACCGCGGCGGTGAAGAGATAGAGGATCCCGATGTCCTTGTGGTTCGTCGACATGAACCAGCGGACGAAGAAGGACCGGTTGTCCTCGTGGTCGTGGCCATGGATGGCGGCGTCGGCCATGCGTGCCTCCTGGATTTCCCGTTAAGTGTTGGTGCAGGGGGCCGAGTCACCCCGGATCTGCCGGTTTTGCAGGCGGTTTTATGCGCAGCCCACGGGCGGGGCAATGGCGGATTGCGCGCGCGGGGCTTCGGGAAGGGTGCCTTGGTGTCGCAGGCGGGCGCCGCGGGGGCGGGCGCGGGGCAGGGGCGAAGCGGGGCTGGGCCGGGGGCAGGGGGAGCGAAAGGCAAAAAAAGACGCCCGCGGCCAATGGCCGGGGCGTCAGGCAAGGGACAGGGACGGGGGCCGGGATGAGGCCCCTTGGCATGAGGTGGCTTAGCCGGCCACCGCGGCGGTAATGACGAGGAGGGTCATGCCGATACCTACCATCGTCAGAAAGAGCGTGTTGGCGTACATGTCGTAGGCCTCCATCTGCTGCTTGGACAATGAACGCAGGCAAACAGCGAAAGGTTGCACGGAGGTTAAAGTTTTTTCACCGCCCGGCCTTGTCCACAGGAAATGCGTGGCGGCGGGTCAGCCGGGAAAACTTGTCCTCAGCGCCACGTCCAGGTCCTCCATGGTCACCGGCAGGCCAAGGTCCACAAGGCTGGTGACCCCGTGGCCGGCGATGCCGCAGGGCACGATGCCGTCGAAGTGCGACAGGTCCGGCTCCACGTTGATCGAGATGCCGTGGTAGCTGACCCAGCGCCGCAGGCGGATGCCGATGGCGGCGATCTTGTCCTCGCGGGGGCTGCCGTCCGGCAGGGGCGGCTTTTCCGGCCGGGCGACCCAGACGCCGACGCGGCCGGGGCGGATCTCGCCGGTGACGTTGAAGGTGGCGAGGGTGTCGATCACCCAGGCCTCCAGCATCTGCACGAAGGCGCGCACGTCGCGGCCCCGGCGGCCGAGGTCGAGCATCACGTAGACCACCCGCTGGCCGGGCCCGTGGTAGGTGTACTGGCCGCCGCGCCGGGTCTCGATCACCGGGAAGCGGTGCGGGTCCTTCAGGTCGGCGGCGCGGGCCGAGGTGCCGGCGGTGTAGAGCGGCGGATGCTCCACCAGCCAGATCGCCTCGGGGGCGGTGCCCTCGGCGATGGCGGCGGCGCGGGCCTCCATGAAGGCGACGGCCTCGGCGTGGCCGGTCAGGCCGGGGGTCGTGATCCATTCCACCATGGCGCGGATGTTGCCCAGCCCGCGCGGATTGTCCAGCACGCCGCGTCACCCCGCGCCGCCCTTCCGCCGCGCCCGGCGTCGGCGTATCATCGCCGCTCGACCCGCCGGTGCTTACGGCGGGGCTTCGGCGCCGCCGCGCCCGTGCTAGACATCCATGCTGAAGATCCGGCCAGGACAGACAAGGACCCTCAAGATGCGCAAGTCCAGCTACCTTTCCCTTCCCGCCGCCGCGCTGCTGGCGTTGAGCCCGGTGCAGCCCGCCGCGGCGCAGGACGGCAACACGCTGCTCAAGGCGATCGTCGGCGGGGTGATCACCGGCATCGTGGTGAACGAGCTGACCCGGGACCGGGATCGCGGCCGGGAGCGGGATATCGATGTCTTCTCGACCCAGAATCGGCCGCTGCGCCCGGCGCCGCCGGAGTTCAGCGTCACCGGCCCCGCGGTGGGCGGGATCGGCGGCGTGCGCGACGTGCAGCGGGCGCTGACTTTCTTCGGCTTCGACGCGGGGCCGGTGGACGGGGTGCTGGGGGCGCAGACCGAGGCGGCGGTGCGCGGCTACCAGCAGTGGATGGGCTACCCGGTCACCGGCCGGCTGTCCGAGCGCGGGCACGCGGCGCTGCTGGCGGCCTGGTCCGAGGCGCGGGCGGGCGTCGGCGCGCGGATCTACTACGATTCCATGGGGCCGCGCGCCTTGCTGGAGCCGGCGCGGCTGGAGGCGCTGAACAACCCGCCGGAGGCGGCGCCGGCGCCCGTGGTGCCGCCGCCGGTGGTGACCGGCCCCGGCCGTAACCTGCCCGCCCCGCCGCGCGAGATCGGGCCCGCGCCCAGCCCTGCACCCGCGCCCGCGACCGGCGGCACCGAGGTCAGCGTGCTGCCGCCGCCGCAGGCCGAATCCGGCTCTCTCGCCGGGTTCTGCGCGCATCCCTCGGTGGCGGGGCTGAACGTCACGCTGGCCACCATGAACGACCCGCGCGACGCGCTGGACCAGTCGTTCTGCCAGGCCCGCGCCGCCGCGATCGCCCGGTCGGACGCGCTGGCCCGCGAGGTGGCCAATGTCAGCGCCCGGCAGATCGCCGGCCAATGCGCGCAGCTGGGCCCGGTGATGGAGCCGCACCTTGCCGCGCTGGAGAAGGAATCGCGCGCGCGGGTGGTCACGGGCGTGCGGGAGTTCGCGCAGGCCAGCGGCACCGACCGCGAGGCTCTGGCGCGCACCGCGCGGATCTGCCTTGGCACCGGCTACGATGACGAGCAGCTGGAGGTGGCGCTGGGGGCCGCGCTGCTGCTGGTGGCGCTGGACGAGCCGGCCTACGGCGAACTGCTGGGACACCACCTTTACCACGGCTTCGGAGTGGCGCGCAGCGAGCCCAAGGCACTGGAATGGTGGCTTTACAGCACCGACGAGGTGGCCGCCGGCGCCGATCCCGGCTTTGGCCGCAACACCCGCCAGGCAGAGCTGGTGGACGCCGCCGTCTACCGTCTCAGCCAAGGCCCGCTGCGCTGACGCGGCGGCCTCCGGGTTTCTTCCGCGCGGGGCGAAAATCGGGCTTCCCTTCCCCTTGAGGCTCGGTTAGACCCCGCGCACCAATTCAAGTGTGCGGTCGTGGCGGAATTGGTAGACGCGCAGCGTTGAGGTCGCTGTGGGGTAACACCCGTGGAAGTTCGAGTCTTCTCGACCGCACCATTTATTCCCGAGTCACTATCCGCCCTGCGGGCGCCGCCGCCCCGTGTCGCCCAGGTTACTTGGGGGACTGCCGGCGCGATAAACTTTTTGTGATTAACCTTGCGACGGACCTCGCGTGCCAGTGTAGCCACGCTTTGGCGTGTCCCGGCCGGTCCGGCCGCGCCTTCCCCCCTGAAAACTTTCGTTGACAGGCCGCTCTTTTGCGAGGGCTATCTACGCCTTAGCGACATCTTGGGGGGGAAGGCGTGCAGTGTTTCTGCGGTACCGCAGTACATGCCCGGCACGGCGCAAAAGCGCCGCCGCTCTCTCTTTCGCTGTCATGGCCGCCGGAGGACCCGTCCCGCACGGGCTGCTCCCGTCTTCCCTTCGAACGAGAGTAGAGACATGTTCGCACACCTCCGCATGACCCTGCCGGCCCTGCTGGCCGCGCTCAGCCTCGGCGCCGCCGCCGAGGCGCAGATGCTGGATGTTCCCGGCTTCATGCTGCCTCCGGGTACGCAGATGACAGGCGACGGTGCCGTGCTGCCGGACGGCCGGCGGCTGTCGGCGGAGGAAGCGCGGACGGGGGTGGTGCTGGAAAAGTCCGACCTTCAGTGCAATGGACCCGAAGTGGATGTGCAGCCGGGGGACATCCTGCGAGTGATAGAGAGAGACAACTCCATATCCGGTTATGCGAATTTTTGCCTGGAGTTCGAGCAGGGTATTCATACCAAGGGGGGGAGCTTGGGCACATCGCTGCCCGAGGCTGAGAACGCGGCGAAAGCACGGTGCCGGGAATTTTTTGAACACCATTCCGGCGGCGCCGGCGAAATTGTCGGAGAGGACTGCGTTCTGTTTGCTCGCGCCGAATTCGTCGGCGTTCCGGTGCCAGCCGACAACGCGGACAACGAGGAGCTGGAGACCAGCTGCGCCACCGACGCGCCCTTCCAGGCGATCGAGTGGTTCGAGAATTACGCCCCCGCCAACCCGAACTTTCCCTATCTCGCTAGCTACTGCGTGCAGATGGAGAACGGCTGGTACGTGCAGTGGAATTCCGGTTCCACGCGGGAACAGGCCCACAACGCGGCGCAGCAGGCCTGCCGGCAGGCGGCCACCGAGGACCCGCAGAACCGCGGCCCGGGGGTGACGATCGACTGCTACCTGGTGGAGGAAGCGGTGTACCGCGGCGGCGCCATCTCGCGCACCGAGGGGGTCACGCCGCCCCCGGCGACCAACACCAATGCGCCGGCGCCTGCTCCGGCCCCGGCACCCGCGCCTGCACCGGCCCCCGCGCCTGCTCCGGCACCCGCACCCGGGCCCGCCGTCTCCGACTACTCCGGCGAAGGCGCCATCTTCACCGCCGACGAACCCATCGACCCCGAGGGCAACTACCCGCCCTTCAACCTGCTGGCCTACTCGATCAACGACGGAACCCGTGACACCAACGCCGGGCCCACCGGCTACTTCGTCGCCCTGACGGGCGGCGACGACGCCGGCATCGTCGAAGGGGCGGCGCAGGCCGGGTCCATGCTGGTCTTCGGGGCCGGGGACGGCACGCTGGCGCTGGTGCTGGAAACCGCCGACGGGCCGCTGTTCCTGAACGGCTACCCCGACGGCGCGCGGTTCGAGCCGGCGCCGGGGGACGGCGCGTGGTTCCTGATGCGGTCGCCGCTGGAGGAATCGGCGGCCGGGATGGGCTTTGTCAGCTTCGAATCCCAGGCTTACCCGGGCATGTTCCTGCGCCACTCCGGCTTCCGGCTGCGGCTGGACACCATGGACGCCACGTCCTCCAGCCTCGAGCGGCGCGACGCCACCTTCCTGGCGCTGGACCTTGGCGCCGAGCTGCCGGACCTGCGCATCGGGGGCGAGCCGCCAGTGACCGCCTCGGTCGGCGTCGGCTTTCTCGCCGCGCATTTCCAGGCGATGTCGCGGGTCGACCTGATGGCCTGCGGCGGCCGCCCCGGCGGCAACGGCGGCTTCGGCGACCGCGAGGTTCCCACCAACTCCCACGGTGACGTGCACATCTTCACGCCGGACGGGCTGACCTACGACTTCCAGGCCGGCGGCGAGTTCGTGCTGGTGGCCTCGCAGGACAACTCGGTCATGGTGCACACGCGCCAGACCGTGCACGTGGAGAACCCGGCGGTGTCGTCCAACACCGCCGTGGCCTTCCAGGTGGGCCCCGACGTGCTGGAGTTCTATTCCGACAAGGACGGCCAGCGTTTCTACGTCAACGGCAGGTCCGTCGGCCTGCCCGGCGCGCCGCTGGTGCTGGAAGGCGGAGGGGGCATCGACCCCGACGGCCAGGGCAAGAGCGGGCCGCGCTACGTGGTCAGCTGGCCGGGTGGCAGCTTCCAGGCGCGGGTGAACCTGTACCAGGGTTTCCTCAACGTCGGCGTGCTGGCGAGGCAGGACGGCGGGGTCTACTCCGGCCTGATCGGCAACCTCGACGGCAACCCGAGCAACGACATGCTGCCGCGCGGCGGCAACGCGCTGATCTGCCCGGTGGCAGCCCCCGGCCAGCTGCTGCGCTTCGGCGACAGCTGGCGCGTCACGGCCGAGGAGACGCTGCTGCGGGCCGAACTGCCCGACACGGACGAGCGGCTGCTGGTCACCGACGAAACCGGCATGCGCGTCAGTCTGGAGACGGCGGTCTTCGAGACGCTGGACGTGGTCCTGCGCCAGACCGACCGCAGCGAGCTGTCGATCCAGGTGGTGGTGGAGGAAGTCTCCGTCCGCTACGGCATCACCCAGGCGCAGGCCTTCTACGCCCTGCAGGTGGTGTTCGGAGAGACCCGGCTGCAGTCCGTCACCCAGACCTTCGAGGTCACGGTGCTGCGCGAGGTGGTGGAGGTCTACGCCGAGCGCATGACCACCACGGACATCGAGACGCTGGACGTCGAGCTGCGCGCCTTCGCCCAGCAGTCCTGCGCCGACGCGGGGGTCGAGGACCCGCTGGCGCTGGCCAACTGCATCGTCGACGTGACGATGACCGAGGATGCCACCTACGTGGAAAGCGCGGTCACCTTCCAGCAGACGGTGGAGACCCTGGAGGTGTCCGAGCGTATCGGCGCCACCAACGAGATCACCGTCTACGTGGAGCAGGTGGTGCTGCCGCAGACCCGGGTGGTGGAGATCATCTCGACCGTGACCACCCCGCCGGTGTTCTACGTGGTGCAGGAGGAAGAGACCCTGCAGGTCGAGGTGGTGGGCAACATCACCAGCGAGTTCAACGCCGGCCTCTGCCTCGAGGAGAACATCCCGCATCCCAGGGAGATCCTGGAAAGCCAGCCGCTTGCACGGGGCGTCGCGATCTTCTGCGCCACCCATGCGCGGGGCGGCACATGGCGGGCCTCGGTGGGCGAGACGCTGGAAATCGCCCTGCGCGAGGCGCTTCAGCAGTGCGAGGCGGCGGCGGAGGGCAACACCCGCGCCGCCGGTCCGGTGATGGTGCCCTGCCAGCTGGTGGGCACCGCGGTGCGCACCGTCGAGACCACCACCTTCGGCGGCGCCACGGCCTTCGACATCCAGATCACCGAGACGGTGAAACGGGTGACCAAGGAAGAGGTGCCGGTGGGCTTCGACTTCCGGCTGCAGCCGGAGCCGGGCCTGACCTCGCAGTGCATGGAGGGCGAGTACGTGCCGCTCGAGGAGCTGCAGGTGGTCGCGGGGCTGCTGGACTACGTCGAGGGCGAGGAAAGCGAGTTCCAGGACGTCTGCTCCAGCATCGCGATGACCGAGACCGAGGACGACTTCCTGCTCTCGGCAATCTGCCGCGACGAGGAAGGCGGCTTTGCCGAAAGCGCGATCTCGCTGCTGGCGGCCGCGGCCATCGAGACGCTCATCGAACATCCGAACTGCGCGCCCGAGCCGGAGCCCGAGCCCGAGCCCGAGCCGGAGCCCGAGCCGGAACCCGAGCCCCAGCCGGAGCCGCAGCAGTGCCTGCCCGAGCGCGACACCGAGGTGGTGCCGGAACTGCCGCCGCTGTCGCCCGACGCACGGGCCTTCTCGGAGGACGGGCTGGAGGTCGACATCCCGGCGCGCGGAGACTTCGTCTTCCTGCGCAGCCTGGACGGCGCGGTGCAGATCCACGCCCGCCGCGACATCTGGACCGCCGACCGCAGCAGCGTCGTCTTCACCGCCTTCTCGGTGGAGGTGGACGGCTCGGTGCTGGAGGTCCACGCCGCGCCGGAGCCGATGGTGCTGATCGACGGCGAGCCGGCCGACCTTGCAAGCCCGATCCTGCCGCTGGGCGGGGCCACCGTGGTCTTCGAGGGCGGAAGCTTCGTCTTCGTCCAGCTGGAGGGCAGCAGCTTCATCCTGGAGCTGCAGGTTTTCGCCGGCTCGCACATCGTGCCGGTGGTGACGCCGGACCCGGCCCATACCTACGAGGGGCTGGTGCGGTTCACCGAGCACTGGCTGGTCGAGGACTCGCCCTTCTCGGTGCCGGCCGAAGAGGACCCGGCCTGCGCCTGCGGCGGCTGAGGCAAACGCGCCGGCCCCGAAGGGGCCTGGCGGAAGCAAACAGGGGGGCAGGCGGCAACGCCTGCCCCCCAAGCGTGACCGGCCCGGCCTTGACCCCGGCCCGCCGCTGACCCACACCACGCGCAACTGTCGGAGGACCCCATGACCCAAGCCTTTATCTGCGACGCGCTGCGCACCCCCGTCGGCCGCTACGCCGGCGCCCTGGCGCAGGTGCGCGCCGACGACCTGGCGGCGGTGCCGATCCGCGCGCTGGTGGACCGCAATCCCGGTGTCGACTGGGAGGCGGTCGAGGACGTGATCTACGGCTGCGCCAACCAGGCGGGCGAGGACAACCGCAACGTCGCCCGCATGGCGGCGCTGCTGGCCGGGCTGCCGGTGGGAGTGCCGGGGGTGACGGTGAACCGGCTCTGCGGCTCGGGAATGGAGGCCGTGGGGCAGGCGGCCCGGGCGATCCGCGCCGGCGACGCCGGGCTGATGCTGGCCGGCGGGGTGGAAAGCATGACCCGCGCGCCCTTCGTCATGGCCAAGCCGGACAGCGCCTTTTCCCGCGCCCCCGAGATCTACGACACCACCATCGGCTGGCGCTTCGTCAACCCGAAGATGCAGGCGGCCCACGGCAGCCACTCGATGCCCGAGACCGCCGACAATGTGGCCGGCGACTACGGTGTCAGCCGCGAGGACCAGGACGCCTTCGCGCTGCGCAGCCAGCAGCGGTGGGCGGCGGCCCACGCGCAGGGGGTCTTCGCCGAGGAAATCGCCCCGGTGACGATCCCCCAGCGCAAGGGCGATCCGAAGGTGGTGGACACCGACGAACACCCGCGCCCCGAGACCACGGCCGAGGCGCTGGCCCGGCTGCGGCCGATCAACGGGCCGGACCTGACGGTGACGGCGGGCAATGCCTCGGGCATCAACGACGGCGCGGCGGCGCTGCTGATCGCGTCGGAAGCGCAGGCGGCGGCGCAGGGGCTGACGCCCATGGCGCGGGTGGTGGCCATGGCCTCGGCCGGGGTGGCGCCGCGGGTCATGGGCGTGGGCCCGGTGCCGGCGGTGCGCCGGGTGCTGGAGCGCGCGGGCCTGACGCTGGAGCAGATCGACGTGATCGAGCTGAACGAGGCCTTCGCCGCCCAGGGCCTCGCCGTGATGCGCGAGCTGGGCCTGCCGGACGACGCGCCCCACGTGAACGCCACCGGCGGCGCCATCGCCATCGGCCATCCCCTGGGCATGAGCGGCGCCCGGCTGGTGCTGAGCGCGGTGCGCCAGCTGCACCGCGGCGGCGGGCGCTATGCGCTGTGCACCATGTGCGTCGGCGTCGGGCAGGGGATCGCCATCGTGCTGGAGCGCGCCTGATGCGCGGCAGCCGGCGCACCCGGCAGGCGATCATCGACGCCTGCCGCGCGATGAACGCCAGCGGGCTGAACCAGGGCACGGCGGGCAACGTCTCTGTCCGCTGCGACGCCGGCATCCTGATCACCCCCTCGGCCATGGCCTACGACGTGATGCAGCCCGGGGACATCGTCTGGCTGGGCTTCGACGGCAGCCGCGAGGGGGCGCGCAAGCCCTCGACCGAGTACCGCTTTCACCTCGACATCCTGCGCGGCCGCGAGGACCTGGAGGCGGTGGTCCACGCCCATCCCACCGCCTGCACCACACTGGCGATCATGGAGCGCGGCATCCCCGCGATCCACTACATGATCGCGGCGGCGGGCGGCCCCACCATCCGCTGCGCGCCCTATGCCACCTTCGGCACCGCCGAGCTGTCGGAACACGCGCTGGCGGCGATGGAGGGGCGCGACGCCTGCCTGCTGGCCCACCACGGCATGATCGCGGCGGGCGCCTCGCTGTCGCGGGCGCTGTGGCTGGCCGAGGAGGTGGAGGTGCTGGCGCGGCAGTACCTTGGCTGCCTGCCCTTCGGCGAGCCGCCGCTGCTGCCTGACGACGAGATCGCCCGGGTGCTGGACCGCTTCGCGGGCTACGGCCAGGCATGATCTCGCAGAAGATCATGCCTGGCAGAATTTTCTAGAAAATTCTGGCCTCTGGCCGGCGTTTCTAAAGCGTCAGGATCGTCGAGCCCGTGGTCTTGCGCGCCTCGAGGTCGCGATGCGCCTGCGCCGCCTGTTCCAGCGGGTAGGTCTGGCCGATATTCACCTTCACCTCGCCCGAGACCACCTTGTCCAGCAGGTGCCGCGCCATCTCCTGGCAGCGGGCGTGGTCCGAGATGAAGGTGAAAAGCGTGGTCCGCGTCAGCTGAAGCGAGCCCTTGGCGGCGAGGTCCAGCAGGTTCACCGGCGGCACCGGGCCCGAGGCATTGCCGAAGGAAATCATCATTCCCAGCGGCTTCAGGCAGTCGAGCGAGCGGTCGAAGGTGTCCTTGCCCACCCCGTCCATCACCACCCGCACACCCTCGCCGCCGGTGATCTCCTTCACCCGCGCGACGAAATCCTCGCTGGAATAATTGATCACCTCGGCCGCGCCGGCCTCGCGTGCCAGCGCGCACTTGGCGTCGCTGCCGGCGGTGCCGATCAGCTCTATCTTCTCGGACCGCGCCCATTGGCAGGCGATCTGGCCAACGCCGCCGGCCGCCGCGTGGAACAGCACCCGGTCGCCCAGCCCGATCTTGACCACGCGGTGGAACAGGTATTCCACCGTCAGCCCCTGCAGCATCACCGCCGCGCCCTCTTCGAAGGAGACGCCGGCGGGCAGCGGGCAGACCTGTGCGGCGGGCATCACCCGGGCCTCGCAATAGGCGCCGGGGGGGTGCGAGGCATAGGCGGCGCGGTCGCCCTCCTTCAGGTGGGTGACGCCGGGGCCGACCGCTTCGACCACGCCGGCGGCCTCCATGCCGATGCCGGCGGGCAGGTTCATCTTGTAGAGGCCGGTGCGGAAATAGGTGTCGATGTAGTTCAGCCCGACCGCCTTGTGCCGGATCCGGATCTCTCCCGGTCCAGGATCGCCCACCTCGCGATCCACCAGCTGCAGCACCTCCGGCCCTCCGGTCCGCTCGATCACCACGCTTCGCACCATGTCGTTCCTCCCTCCGTGTCCCGTTCCGGGCAGACGGTAGGGCGGCGGGCGGGGCTGGGCAAGGCGGTGGCCGGGGGGTAGGCTTCGCCCGATGCTTTGCCCCGCCGGAATCGCCCGAAGGACCCGCGCTTGACCCAGCCCATGCTGATCGCCCCCGATCCCGCCGACCCGCGCCTGACCCGCGGCGTCGAGGGGGTCGACCACGAGGGCCGCCCGGTTTCGCTGCGGGTGGTGACCGAGCGGCCGCTGACGATCTACCTGAACGCCCAGGAGATCGTCACCGCCATGACCATCGGCGACCACCCGGAGTACCTGGCGCTGGGGTTCCTGCTGAACCAGGGGATGCTGCGGCGCGACGACGAGGTGACCGGCATCGACTACGACGAGGAGCTGGAGGTGGCGGTGGTCCGCACCGCCCGCGCCACCGACTACGAGGAGAAGCTCAAGCGCCGCACCCGCACCTCCGGCTGCGCGGTGGGGACTGTCTTTGGCGACATGATGGAGGGATTGCAGGGGGTTGTGCTGCCCTCTTCACCCATCCGCACGTCCTGGCTCTACGCGCTGGCCCACCGCATCAACACCGCGCCCTCGCTTTACCTCGAGGCCGGGGCGATCCACGGCACCGTGCTGTGCCGGCAGGACCGCCCGCTGGTCTACATGGAGGACGTGGGCCGCCACAACGCGGTGGACAAGATCGCCGGCTGGATGTTCCGCGAGGGCGAGGGCGCGGAGGACAAGCTGCTGTACACCACCGGGCGGCTGACCTCGGAGATGGTGATCAAGACCGCGCAGATGGGCATTCCGGCGCTCGCCTCGCGCTCCGGTTTCACCGCCTGGGGGGTGGAGATCGCGCGGCAGGTGGGGCTGACCCTGATCGGCCGGATGCGCGGGCGGCGCTTTGTCTGCCTTTCCGGCGCCGAGCGGCTGGAGTGGGACGCCGACCCCGCCGCCGTGCCCGAGGAGGACCGGCGGCACGGGCGCAAGGGCCGGCAGGATGCGTGACGCGCCCGGGGTGATCCTGGCCGGCGGGCTGGCCCGGCGCATGGGCGGCGGCGACAAGTCGCTGCGCGCGCTTGGCGGGCGGCCGGTGCTGGCGCACGTGGTGGAACGGCTGGACCCGCAGGTGACGGGGCTGGCGCTGAATGCCAACGGCGATCCGGCGCGTTTCGGCGAGTTCGGCCTGCCGGTGCTGGCCGACACCCTGCCGGATCACCCGGGGCCGCTGGCCGGGGTGCTGGCGGGGATGGAATGGGCGGCCGGGCAGGGCGCCTCGCACATCGTCACGGCCGCCGCCGACACGCCCTTCTTCCCGCCGGACCTTGCGGCGCGGCTGGCCGAAGCGGCGCAGCGGGAGGGCACACCGATCGCCCTCGCCGCCACGCCGCGCGCGGGGGGCGGGCTGAACATGCATCCGACCTTCGGCCTCTGGCCGGTGGACCTGCGGGACGACTTGCGCCGGGCATTGGAGGAGGGGCTGCGCAAGATCCTCGCCTGGACCGACCGCCACGGCGCGGCGGCGGCGCAGTTCACCGACGAGCCCTTCGATCCCTTCTTCAACATCAACACCGCCGAGGACATGGCCCAGGCCGAGGCGATCCTGAAGGCGCAGCCGTGAGCGCGGTTTTCGGGGTGGTCGGCTGGAAGAACTGCGGCAAGACCGGGCTGGTGGAGCGGCTGGTGACCGAGATCGCCGGGCGCGGGCTGGCGGTCTCGACCGTGAAACACGCCCACCACGCCGCCGACGTCGACACCCCCGGCACCGACAGCCACCGCCACCGCGTGGCCGGGGCCCGCGAGGTGCTGCTGGCGACACGGGACCGCTGGGCGCTGATGCACGAGCTGCGGGACGCGCCGGAGCCGGGGCTGGACGCGCTGCTGGCGCGGCTCTCGCCGGCGGACCTCGTGCTGGTGGAGGGCTTCAAGCGCGAGCGACATCCGAAGATCGAGGCGCACCGGGCCGCGGCCGGGCAGCCGCTGATCGCGCCGGGGGACGAGACCGTGCTGGCGGTGGCCAGCGACGTGGCGCTGCCGGGGCTGGACCGGCCGGTGCTGGCGCTGGACGACACCGCCGGGATCGCCGACTTCGTGCTGCGCGCGGCGGGGCTCGCCCGATGAAGCCGCCGCCGCTGAAGAACGATTGTTTCGCCCTGCCGCCGGGCACCCGCTGGGCCCCGGTGACGGAGGCGCTGGAGCTTTTGCGGGCGGGGCTGTCGCCGGTGACGCCGGTCTCGCGGCGCCCGCTGGCCGAGGCGGCGGGGCTGTTCCTGGCGCAGGACGTGACGGCGGCGCGGGCCAACCCGCCGCTGCCGAACTCCGCGGTGGATGGCTATGGATTCGCGGGCGCGCGCGCCGAGGGGGTGCACGTCCTGCCCCTGGCACAGGGGCGGGCGGCGGCGGGGGTGCCCTTTGCCGGGCACCTGCCCGAAGGCCAGGCGCTGCGGGTGCTGACCGGCGCGGCCTTGCCCGAGGGGGTCGATACCGTGGTGCTGGAAGAGGACGTCACCGCCGAACCCGGCCGCGTCGCCTTTCGCGGGCCGGTGAAACAGGGCGCCAACACCCGCCGCGCGGGCGAGGACGTGGCAGAAGGCGCGCCGCTGCTGGCGGCGGGCACCCGGCTGCGGCCGCAGGAACTGGCGCTGCTGGCGGCCACCGGGGTGCACGAGGTGGCGGTGCACGCGCCGCTGCGGGTGGGAGTGCTGTCCACGGGCGACGAGATTCGCGCGCCGGGGCAGGCGGCGCGGGCCGACCAGATCTTCGACGCGAACCGGCCGATGCTGCTGGCGCTGCTGGCGGAGTGGGGCTGCGTGCCGGTGGACCTGGGGCAGGTGCCCGACGACCGCGCGATGCTGCGGGCGCGGCTGGACGCGGCGCGGGAGGTGGCGGACGTGGTGCTGACCTCGGGCGGCGCCTCGGCGGGGGACGAGGACCACGTCTCGGCCCTGCTGCGCGAAACCGGCACGATGGAACTGTGGCGCATCGCGATCAAGCCGGGCCGCCCGCTGGCGCTGGGGCTCTGGCAGGGGATGCCGGTCTTCGGCCTGCCGGGCAACCCGGTCGCCGCCTTCACCTGCACGCTGATCTTCGCGGAACCGGCGCTGCGGCGGCTGGCGGGGGGCGGCTGGCGGCTGGTGCAGGGGGTGACGGTGCCGGCGGCCTTTTCGAAGCGCAAGAAGCCGGGGCGGCGGGAATACCTGCGGGCGCGACTGACGCCGGAGGGCGCGGCAGAGGTTTTCGTCTCCGAGGGATCGGGGCGGATCTCGGGTCTGTCCTGGGCCACGGGGCTGGTGGAACTGGAGGACGGCGGGCGCGAGGTGGCGCCGGGGGATCCGGTGCGATTCCTGCCGTTCCAGTTGTTCGGCCGGGGCTGAGGCCGGCGGCGATTCCCGTATTCAGGCGGCTTCGGAAGCAGCACGAGTGGCTTGTGACGGGCGGAAGCTTCTCGTTGCCAGGAAAAACAACGAAAAATTCTTATCGAAAAAAAAAGGCCGTCCCGAAGGACGACCATGGAACTTTTCGGTGGGTGTGGAAGTTTCCTACCTGCCCCAAGACCGTACTGCGCCACAATCCATGTGCACGAAATCAGAGCTCGAGTAGCGACCAACCCCGCCTCCCTTGCAGGCTTCGGCAGCGCGGGCCATCTGGTCGACCGAGCGGCTGTCGAGGTGAAGGTCCGCCGCCTGGCCCTTCATGTGCAGGGAGTTCTTCGCGACACCGCTGGAGCGGGACCGGAGCATGGCGTTGGTGGCCGGCGACCGGTAGCCGGAGTAGAGCATGTAGGGCTCCGACACATCCAGCAGCTTGTAGGAAGCGGCCATGACGTCGACGGTGCGCATGTCCATGCTCATCGTCTGGTCATTGCGCCAGTCGCGCATGAAGTAGTTGATTTCCTTGATGACTTCTTTGATGTACTGGCCTTCGATCCAGTAGATGCTGTCCAGCATCTCGCCGGTCCGGCCAGAGTACATGCGGATCCGGCGGATGTCGCCGGCGCCGCGCAGGAAACCTGCCGCGTGCGAGAAGGTGGGGGCAGCGGTGACCGCCGTCGCCGCGAAAGCACCCAGAAGCGCACGCCTCGAAAGGCTCGTCGAGCTAGTCGTCATGATAAAAGCGTCCCGTCGCTTGCCGTTTGTCGCCGCTGTTTCCGCGGCCGTTGTGTCCGTCCAAAGTCGCCGCTGTTTCCGCGGCTGTGCTGCCTCATCCCTAGGCGCATGGTGGTTGTGCCACACCATCCGTTTTATTCCAATACCCGCCCCGGCACGGGTTCCACAGAAGCCCGGGAATCGGCGGAATTCTGCTGAACAGAGGTTGAAACAACGTTAATCGGTTCCATCCCTCGAGGAGTTTTTCCGCTGTTGCATCAGGGAGACAGGAGCCGATCCTGACCTAATCGTGAACGTTCCTTCGTGAACGGAAACCGCTACTCTCGCGTCAACAACCCATGCGCGGGATCGAGCGAGTGCGAAAGGATCAGGGAATGATTTCAGAGATCGGAAGACATATCGGCCAGACGGCAATTGCCGCCGTGCTGGCCTCGGCGGCGGCCATGACGGCGATTCCCGCCCATGCCCAGGCTACGGCCGAGGTTCAGGTGCAGCCCCGGGTCACGCCCTTCATGGCGGCGATCGCCGAGGCTGCGGCCATGGATTCGGAGATCTCCGATTTCTACAAGGCGAACGGCTACCAGCCGATCTGGACCGGCGACGACGCGGCGCAGGAAGCCCGGCGCACCGCGCTGCTGATGGCGCTGGAGCGGGCGGGCGACCACGCGCTGCCGGTTGGCAGCTACCGGCTGGACGAGCTGCGCGCGGCCATGCGCGGCATCACCTCGCAGCGCGACCTCGGCCTTGTCGAGGTGCTGCTGTCCAAGACCTTCCTCAAGTACGCGCACGACGTCTCCAGCGGCATCCTGACGCCGAAGGAGATCGACCCCACCATCGTCCGCGACGTGCCGCGCCGCGACGGGACCGAGCTGCTGCGCAGCCTGACCCAGAACAACCCGGTCACCTTCCTGCGCAGCCTGCCGCCGAAGTTCCCCGAGTACGCCCGCCTGATGAAGGCGCGGCTGGAGCTGCAGAAGGACCTGGTGCGCGGCGGCTGGGGGCCGACGGTGCCTGCGGGCTCGCTGAAGCCCGGCGACCGGGGCAACGCCGTGGTGGCGCTGCGCAACCGGATGATTGCCATGGGCTACATGGAGCGGTCGGCTTCCATGGTCTACGATTCGGAACTGCAGGGCGCGGTGCAGAAGTTCCAGGAAGACCAGGGCCTGAACCAGGACGGCGTCGCCGGGCCCACCACGAT
Source organism: Rhodobacter sp. (assembly GCA_048262455.1). Classification (GTDB taxonomy): domain Bacteria; phylum Pseudomonadota; class Alphaproteobacteria; order Rhodobacterales; family Rhodobacteraceae; genus Psychromarinibacter. Next base: position 73,907 of record JBLXFD010000013.1, on the reverse strand, counting down.
GACCGAGATCAACGTGCAGATCGAGGACCGTCTGCCCTCGATCCTCGTGGCGATGGAGCGCGAGCGCTGGATGAACATCCCGCGTGGCGAGCGTCACATCTGGGTCAACCTCGTCGACTTCACCGCCACCGTGGTGGACAAGGGCGAGGTCACCTTCCGCACCCGCTCCGTCATCGGCGCCAAGGACGCCGACCGCCGCACGCCCGAGTTCTCCGACATGATGGAGTACATGGAGATCAACCCGTACTGGAACGTACCGCGGTCGATCGCCATGAACGAGTACCTGCCGCAGATGCTCGGCTCCGGCGGCTACGGCGCGGGGCACCTGCAGCTGGTGGACAACCGGGGCAACGTGGTCTCGCGCGGGGCGGTGAACTGGCGCGCCTACAGCCCGCGCACCTTCCCGTTCAACCTGCGCCAGGCGCCCGGCAACGGCAACGCGCTGGGGCTGGTGAAGTTCATGTTCCCCAACCGGCACAACATCTACCTGCACGACACGCCGGCGAAATCGCTGTTCGCCCGGGACCGGCGCGACTTCAGCCACGGCTGCGTGCGGCTGAACGACCCGTTCGAGTTTGCCTATCACCTGCTGGCCAAGCAGGTGGCGAACCCGGTGGAGTACTTCCAGACCATCCTGAAGTCGGGCGAGAATACCCAGGTGCCGCTGGAGACGCCGATCCCGGTGCACCTGGTCTACCGGACCGCCTTCACCTCGCCGAAGGGGCGGCTGAACTTCCGCCACGACGTCTATGACCGCGACGCGCGGATCTTCGACGCGCTGCTGCGCGCCGGGGTGGCGCTGAACGTCACCGGCAGCTAAGGCTCCCGATATCTTCGGGTGGGCGGCGCGGGGGTTTCCCGCGCCGCTTGCGTTTGTGCAGGAGGAAAGACCATGTCCCGTCTGACCATCGCGGAAATCGCCGCCGCCCTGGACGCGCCGGTGCTGGGCGACGGCACCCTGACCGTCAGCGGCGCGGCGGAGCCCGCCTCTGCCACGGCCGGGCAACTGGCGCTGGCGATGGACCCGAAGTTCGCCCCCGGCCTGACAGAGGGATCGGCCCGCGCCGCGCTGGTCTGGGAGGGCGCCGACTGGCAGGCGCTGGGGCTGGAGGCGGCGATTCCCGTGGCGCGGGCGCGGCGGGCGCTGGTGACGCTGACGGGGATGCTGGACCCCGGCCCGCAGATCGCCCCCGGCGTGCACCCGGCGGCGGTGGTGGACCCCTCGGCCGAAATCGGCGCGGGCGCCGCCATCGGCCCCTTCGTGGCGATCGGCGCGGGGGTCAAGCTGGGGCAGGGCGCGCGCATCGCCGCACACGCCAGTATTGCCGAGGGCGCGGAGATCGGGCGCGACGCGATGATCCACGCCGGCGCCCGGATCGGCGCGCGGGTGCGGATCGGCGACCGGGTGCTAGTGCAGCCCGGCGCGGTGATCGGCGCCGACGGCTTCAGCTATGCCACCCCCGAGAAATCCCGCGCCGAGGCCGCGCGCGAGACCATGGGAGACGCCGGCGGCGCGGCGGCGCAGGCCTGGCAGCGCATCGCCTCGCTCGGCGCGGTGGTGATGGGCGACGACATCGAGATCGGCGCCAATACCTGCATCGACGCGGGCACCATCCGGCCCACCTGGATCGGCAGCGGCACCAAGATCGACAACCTCGTGCACGTCGCCCACAACTGCCGCATCGGCCGCGACTGCCTGTTCGCCGGGCAGGTGGGCATCGCCGGCAGCGTCACCGTGGGCGACAACGTGATCCTCGGCGGCAAGGTGGGGGTGGTGGACAACATCTTCATCGGCGACGGGGTGGTGGCGGGCGGCGCCACGGTCATCATGTCGAACGTGCCGGCGGGCCGGGTGATCCTTGGCTACCCGGCGGTGAAGATGGAAACCCATGTCGAGATGTACAAGGCGCTGCGCCGCCTGCCGCGGGTGCTGCGCGACCTCGCGGCCTCGCAGAAACGGGTTTAAACTCACGCCCGCAGCGCTTAGATGAAGGCGATGGGCTGAGAGGGATGAGATGACCGGCACAGTGCGCGAACGTGTCATCGCGATCATTGCCGAACAGGCGATGGTCGAGCCGGAGGATGTCAGCGGCGGGCAGTCGCTGGAGGATCTCGGCATCGACAGCCTTGGACTGGTGGAATCGATCTTCACCATCGAGGAAGCCTTCGACATCCAGGTGCCCTTCAACGCCAACGAGCCGGAAAAGAGCGACTTCGACATCTCCTCGGTGGATGCGATCGTGCGCGCGGTGGAGCAGCTGGTGCGAGACCGGCACGGATGAGGCGCGTCGCGATCACCGGCGCGGGCACCATCAACGCGCTGGGGCTGAACGTGGAGCAGACGCTGGCGGCCATGCGCGAGGGCCGCTGCGGCATCGGCCCGCTGGAGATCCGCGACGTGGACCGGTTGGCGGTGAAGATCGGCGGCCAGGTGCGCGGCTACGACGAACACGCCCATTTCAACCGCCAGCAGATCGCGCTTTACGACCGGTTCACCCAGTTCGCCTTGCTGGCCGCCGCAGAGGCGATCGGGCAGGCGGGGCTGGATTTCTCCGGCGAGCTGGGCCTGCGCGCGGGGGTGGTGCTGGGCACCTCGGGGGGCGGGCTGTCGACGCAGGACGAGAATTACCGAGCGGTCTACGAGGAGGGCAAGAACCGGGTCCATCCCTTCATCGTCCCGCGCCTGATGAACAACGCCGCCACCAGCCACCTGTCGATGCAATACGGGCTGCGCGGCCCCGGCTTCACCGTCGCCACCGCCTGCGCCTCGTCGAACCACGCCATGGGGCAGGCCTTCCAGATGATCCGCTGCGGCATGGCCGAGGCCATGGTCACCGGCGGCTCCGAGGCGATGCTTTGCTTCGGCGGGGTCAAGGCGTGGGAGGGGCTGCGCGTCATGTCCAAGGACGCCTGCCGGCCGTTCTCGGCCAACCGTTCCGGCATGGTGCAGGGCGAGGGGGCGGGGATCTTCGTCTTCGAGGAATGGGAGCACGCCCGCGCCCGGGGCGCCGTGATCCTCGCCGAGGTATCGGGTTTCGCCATGGGCTCCGACGCCGCCGACATCGTCATGCCCTCCAAGCAGGGGGCGGCGCGCACCATCACCGCGGCGCTGGCGGACGCCCGGATGGCGCGGGAGGAGGTGGGCTACATCAACGCCCACGGCACCGGCACCGCCGCCAACGACAAGACCGAGTGCGCGGCGGTGGCGGATGTCTTCGGCGCCCACGCGGACCGGCTGATGATCTCGTCCACCAAGTCGATGCACGGGCACCTGATCGGCGGGACCGGAGCGGTGGAGCTGCTGGCCTGCATCATGGCGCTGCGCGACGGGGTGATCGCGCCCACCATCGGCTACGAGGAGCCGGACCCGGAATGCGCGCTGGACGTGGTCCCCAACGAGGCGCGCGAGGCGGAGGTCACCGCGGTGATCTCCAACGCCTTCGCCTTCGGCGGGCTGAACGCGGTGCTGGCGCTGCGGCGGGCTTGAGGGTGTAGCGGGGCAGAGGGCCAGCGACCGTCCGTGGGTGGGCGGCCTTGCGGTCGGTGGTCGCCGCTTTATCCCACCGCCACATCCCCGCTCCACCCCCGCGCAAACGGTGAAGAAGCGCCCGCCCGGGGGACGGACGGGCGCTGGCCCGGCGGCACTACGTGCCTTGTTCCGGGCCGGGTGCTCTTGCCGGAGAGACTGCACGGTCCGGTTAAAATTCGGAAAGGTAGCACCATCAGAGGGCCAGCGCCCGTCCGTGGGTGGGCGTTCCTGCCGCCGGTGGTCGCCGATTTATCCCACCGCCACCTCCACGCTCGACCCCCGCGCCTACGGTAACGAAGCGCCCGCCCAGGGGGCGGACGGGCGCTGGCCCGGCGGCACTCCGTGCCTTGTTCCGGGCCGGGTGCCCTTGCCAGCAATGGCAGCCCGCACCTACCCCCGGTGGATCCAGCCCCCGCCGAACACCCGGCTGCCCTCCGGCGCGTAGAACACGCAGGCCTGCCCCGGCGACACGCCTTCCTCCGGCTGCAGCAGCACCACCTCCGCCTCGGTCTCCGACAGCGGCCGCACCACCGCCTCGCGCGGCGGGCGGGTGGAGCGCAGCTTGACCGACAGCGTCCACTCGTCCCGCGAGGTGAAGGGCGCATCCCCCAGCCAGTTGATCTCGCGCACCGGCACGCTGCGGGTGGCCAGCAACTCGCGCGGGCCCACCACCACCTGCCGCGCCGCCACGTCGAGGCGCACCACGTAAAGCGGCTCTTCCAGCCCGCCGATCCCCAGCCCACGCCGCTGGCCGATGGTGTAGTGGATCACCCCGGGATGCGAGCCCAGCACCCGCCCGTCGACATGCACGATCTCGCCGGGATCGGCGGCGCCGGGGCGCAGCTTCTCGATCACCGCGGCGTAGTTGCCGTCGGGGACGAAGCAGATGTCCTGGCTGTCTGGCTTGTCCGCCACCGCCAGCCCGTGCCGCTCCGCCAGCGCGCGGGTCTCGGCCTTGCTGTGCAGGTGCCCCAGCGGGAACCGCAGGAAGGACAGCTGCTCCGGCGTGGTGGAGAACAGGAAATAGCTCTGGTCCCGCGCATGGTCGGCGGCGCGGTGCAGCTCCGGCCCCGCCGCGCCCATCTTGCGCTGGATGTAGTGGCCGGTCGCCATGCAGTCGGCGTCGAGGTCCTTCGCCGTCTCCAGCAGGTCCTTGAACTTCACCCGCTCGTTGCAGCGGATGCAGGGCACCGGGGTCGCGCCGGCAAGGTAGCTGTCGGCGAACTCGTCGATCACCGCGTCGCGGAAGATGTTCTCGTAGTCCAGCACGTAGTGGGGAAAGCCCATCTCCTCGGCCACCCGGCGGGCGTCGTGGATGTCGATGCCGGCGCAGCAGGCGCCCTTCTTGGCCAGCGCCGCGCCGTGGTCGTACAGCTGCAGCGTCACGCCCACCACGTCGTAGCCCTCGCGCGCCAGTTCGGCGGCGACGACAGAGCTGTCCACGCCCCCCGACATCGCCACCACCACGCGGGTGTCGGCCGGGGCCTTGGGCAGGCCCAGCGAGTTCAGTTCGGCGTCGAGTGGCATGGTGCGCTCCTTCGGGATCGCGGGAATATAGGAAAATGCAATCTATTCACAAGCCCTTGCTTCACCCGCCATTAAGGCGCCTGCGGCAGGTTCCCCCACGATGAACTGGGGAAAATGAAATGTTCTTACGAAAGGTAAACGGGCCGCGCACCGCTACTTTGCCCGACGGTACCACGATCTCCCGGGCGGATCTGCCCTCTGCGGACACCATGCGCTGGGTCGCCAGTCGCAAGGCTGCGGTGGTGCGGGGAATCGCGGCGGGATTGCTGGAACGGGACGAGGCGTTGCAGATGTACGGGCTGTCCGGGGACGAGCTGGACAGTTGGCAGAATGCGGTCGAATCCCATGGCGAGGCGGCGCTGAAGGCGACGTCTTTACAAAAATACCGCGACTGAATCTGACAGGAAAGTGTCTGTTTCGGCGCTGCGGCCGCGTCAGGCAATTCCTTGCGCCCCCGATACTTGGCTGTCACGGGGGCTGACACTTCCCCCGAATATTGCTGGCAAGGCTAGCTAAATGGTTAACAAGCGCCTCCTGTTAAGCCTAATGAAAATTAACGAAAATCTGCAAAAGCAGGGCGGACGATGCTATAAAGGGTCGGTATTGGTAACGGGTGGTTAACCTTTTCTGGTCAATGTTGACCCACCCGTAAGGTCGAGAGTGGAGTGTACCCGATGCGTGTCCTGCTGGTTGAAGACGATCCCGCAACGTCCCGCAGCATCGAGTTGATGTTGTCCCATGCCAACCTGAACGTCTACGCGACGGACCTGGGCGAGGAAGGGATCGATCTGGCGAAGCTCTACGACTACGACCTGATCCTGCTGGACCTCAACCTGCCCGACATGAACGGCCACGACGTGCTGCGCCAGCTGCGCATTGCACGGGTGGAAACGCCGATCCTGATCCTCTCGGGCGCGGACGACACGGAAAACAAGCTGAAGGGCTTCGGCTTCGGCGCCGACGACTACCTGACCAAGCCGTTCCACCGCGAGGAACTGGTGGCGCGCATCCACGCGATCATCCGCCGCTCCAAGGGGCATTCGCAATCGGTGATCCGCACCGGCATGGTCGAGGTGAACCTGGACGCCAAGACCGTCGAGGTCTCCAACAAGTCGGTGCACCTTACGGGGAAGGAGTACCAGATGCTGGAACTGCTGTCCCTGCGCAAGGGCACCACGCTGACCAAGGAAATGTTCCTGAACCACCTCTACGGCGGCATGGACGAGCCGGAGCTGAAGATCATCGACGTCTTCATCTGCAAGCTGCGCAAGAAGCTTTCCACTGCCACGGGCGGTGACAATTACATCGAGACCGTCTGGGGCCGCGGCTACGTGCTGCGCGATCCCGAACCCTCCGAGATGGACGACCAGATCGCCATCGGCGCCTGAGCGGCGGGCCGGGGCTGGATTTCACCCGGCGCCGATCCTAAGACTGCGGGAAACCACCTCGGGAGGCCCGCGTGCAAAAGGAAGTTCCGGTCTCGGACCTGACCGAAACCCAGGCGGCCCTGGAACTGGCCACGCTGGCGGATGCCATCGCCCGTGCCAACCGCGCCTACCACATGGAAGACGCGCCGGGGATCAGCGATGCCGACTACGACGCGCTGAAACGGCGCAACGCGGCGATAGAGGCGGCATTTCCCCACCTCAAGCGGGACGACAGCCCCAGCGAACAGGTGGGCGCGCCGGTCAGCGAGGCTTTTGCCAAGGTCAGCCACTCCGTGCGGATGCTCTCGCTGGCGAATGCCTTCTCGGGCGAGGATGTGGCGGAGTTCAACGACACCGTGCGCCGCTACCTCGGCCTGCGGGACAGCGACCCCGGCCTCGCCTACACGGCCGAGCCGAAGATCGACGGGCTGTCCCTGTCCCTGCGCTACGAGGGGGGGCGGCTGAAACAGGCCGCCACCCGGGGCGACGGCGCCACCGGCGAAAACGTCACCGCCAACGCCCGCACCATCGCCGACATCCCGCAGCAGCTGAAGGATGCGCCGGATGTGCTGGAAGTGCGCGGCGAGGTCTACATGAGCCACGCCGACTTCGCCGACCTCAACCAGCGCCAGACCGACGCCGGCGGCAAGACCTTCGCCAACCCGCGCAACGCCGCAGCCGGCTCGCTGCGCCAGCTGGACCCGAAGATCACCGCCGCGCGCCCGCTGCGGTTCTTCGCCTATGCCTGGGGCGAGGTCAGCGCCCCGCTGGCGGAAACCCAAAGCGGCGCCATCGCAAGGCTCGCCGCCCTCGGCTTTCAGACCAATCCCCTGACCCGCGTCTGCGACGGGATCGACGCCATGCTGGCGCACCACCAGCACATCGAGGCGCAGCGCGCGACCCTCGGCTATGACATCGACGGCGTGGTTTACAAGGTCGACGACCTGGAGCTGCAGCGCCGCCTCGGCTTCCGCTCCACCACCCCCCGCTGGGCCATCGCGCACAAGTTCCCGGCCGAACTCGCCTGGACCCGGCTGGAAAAGATCGAGATCCAGGTGGGCCGCACCGGCGCGCTCAGCCCCGTGGCACGACTGACGCCGGTGACCGTGGGGGGCGTGGTGGTCGCCAACGCGACCCTCCACAACGAGGATTACATCGCCGGCCGCGACGCCAGCGGCGGCGAGATCCGCGGCGGCAAGGACATTCGCGAGGGCGACTGGGTGCAGGTCTACCGCGCCGGCGACGTGATCCCCAAGATCGCCGACGTCGACCTGTCCCAGCGGCACGGCGACGCCGTGCCCTACCGTTTCCCGACCCGCTGCCCCGAATGCGGCTCCGACGCGGTGCGCGAGGAGGGCGACGCGGTGCGCCGCTGCACCGGCGGCATGATCTGCCCCGCCCAAGCGGTCGAGAAACTGAAGCACTTCGTCTCCCGCGCCGCCTTCGACATCGAGGGGCTGGGCGCCCGGCAGGTGGAGATGTTCTACCGCGACGACCAGCTGCCGATCCGCGAACCCGCAGACATATTTACCCTTTCGAAACGCGACTCGGCGAACATGACGAAGCTGAAGAACCGCGAAGGCTACGGGGAAAGGAGCGCGCAGAACCTGTTCGACGCGATCGAGGAAAAGCGGACCATCCCGCTGAACCGCCTGATCTTCGCCCTCGGCATCCGCCATGTCGGGGAAAGCGGCGCGCAGCTGCTTGCCGGCCATTACGGCAGCTGGCCGACCTTCGAGGCGGCGATGACCGCCGCCCGTGTGGGCGAGGGGCCGGAATGGGACGAACTCATCGCCGTCGACGGTGTCGGCGCGGTGATGGCCGGGTCGCTTGTGAAAACGTTCCAGCAGCCGGCCGAACGCGCCTCCATCGACCGGCTGGTGGCGCAGCTGGACGTGCAGGACGTCGCCGCTCGCGGCGCGGTGGACAGCCCCGTGGCGGGCAAGACGGTGGTCTTTACCGGCACCCTGGAACGGATGACGCGGGCAGAGGCCAAGGCGCGGGCAGAGGCGCTGGGGGCGAAGGTCTCCGGCAGCGTCAGCGCGAAGACGGATATCCTGGTGGCCGGCCCCGGCGCGGGCTCCAAGGCGAAGAAGGCGGCGGAGCTGGGGGTCGAGACGCTGGACGAGGACGCCTGGCTGACGCTGATCGGCGCGGCATGAGCACTAGGCCGGCCAGCCTGTTTCCGCTGTTCGCGGGGATCGAAACGCTGGAGGGGATCGGTCCCAAGGCGACCAAGGCGCTGGAAAAGCTGGCGATCACGCGCCCGCGCGATCTGCTTTTCACGCTGCCCCACGGGGGCATCGACCGCCGCCGCCGCACCACCATCCGGGGCGCCGACCTGCCGCAGGTGCTGACGGTGGAGGTGGAGATCGGACGCCACCTGCCGGGCCGAAGCCGCGGTGCGCCTTACCGCGTCGAGGTGCAGGACGCCCAGACCAGCTTTCAGCTGGTCTTCTTCCGCGCCCGCGGCGACTGGCTGGCGAAACAGCTGCCGACAGGCCAGCGCCGGCTGGTTTCGGGGCGGGTGGAGCTGTTCGACGGTGTGGGCCAGATGGTTCACCCCGATCATGTCCTGCCGCTGGAGGAGGCGGAAGAGATCCCGGTGTTCGAGCCGGTCTACCCGCTGACAGCCGGTGTCACGCAGCGACAGATGGCCCGCGGGGCCGAGGCGGCGCTGGCGCGTCTGCCGGCCCTGACGGAGTGGATCGACCCGCCGCTCTGCCAGCGCGAGGGGTGGCCGGACTGGGCCTCGGCGCTCCAGGCTGCGCATCGCCCGCAGGCGCTGGCGGACGTGTCGGAAACCGCGCCGGCGCGGCGGCGGCTGGCTTACGACGAGCTGCTGGCGCACCAGCTGACCATGGCGCTGGCGCGCCAGGCGCTGCGGAAGGGGCGGGGGGTGACCAGCGAGGGGAACGGGGGCTTGCGCCGCAAGGTGCTGGACTCATTGCCCTACCAGCCGACTTCGGCGCAGGCCCGGGCGATGGAGGAGATCGCCGCGGACATGGCGCGGCCGGTGAAGATGAACCGCCTGCTGCAAGGGGACGTGGGGGCGGGCAAGACGCTGGTGGCGCTGGCGACGCTGCTCGTGGCGGTGGAGGCCGGCGGGCAGGGGGTGATGATGGCGCCCACGGAAATCCTCGCCCGCCAGCACCTGGAGGGGCTGCGTCCGCTGGCGGCGGCGGCCGGCGTGCGGCTGGAGCTGCTGACGGGGCGCGACAAGGGGGCGGAGCGGGCGGCGAAACTTTCAGCGCTGGCGGCGGGGGAAATTAACCTTCTGGTAGGTACTCACGCGGTATTCCAGAAGGACGTGGTCTTTCGCGATCTGCGGCTGGCGGTGATCGACGAGCAGCACCGTTTCGGCGTGGCGCAGCGGATGGAACTGGGCGCGAAGGGCCGCGCCGTGGACGTGCTGGTGATGACGGCGACGCCGATCCCGCGGTCGCTGAGCCTGGCGCAATACGGCGACATGGACGTCGCGGTGCTGGACGAGAAGCCGCCGGGGCGTAAGCCCATCACCACCGTCCTCGTGTCGGCCGGGCGATTGGACGAGGTGGTGGAGCGGTTGCGCCGCGTGGTGGCCGAAGGGGCACAGGCCTACTGGGTCTGCCCGCTGGTGGAAGAGAGCGAGACGGTCGACATGACCGCCGCCGAGGAACGCTTTCGCGCCCTGAGCGCGGCCTTGGCGCCGGCTCTTGGCGAGGGCTGCGTCGGACTGGTGCACGGGCAGATGCCGCCCCGTGACAAGGACGCGGCCATGGCGCGCTTCGTGGCGGGGGAGACCTCCGTGCTGGTGGCGACCACGGTGATCGAGGTGGGGGTGGACGTGCCCGCGGCAACGATCATGGTGATCGAACGGGCGGAGAGTTTCGGGCTGGCGCAGCTGCACCAGTTGCGCGGGCGCGTGGGAAGGGGCGCGGCGGCCTCCACCTGCCTGCTGATGTACCAGCCGCCGCTGACCGACAGCGCGCGGCGACGGCTGGAGGTGCTGCGCGAGACCGAGGACGGGTTTCGCATCGCCGAGGAGGATCTGGCGATGCGGGGCGCGGGCGACCTGATCGGCACGGCGCAATCGGGGCTCCCGAAGTTCCGGATCGCGGACCTGGAGCGGCAGGCGGCGCTGATGGAGGTGGCCCAGGCCGACGCGCGGCGGCTGCTGGCGCAGGATCCGAAGCTGGAAGGGCCGCGGGGGCAGGCGGCGCGGGTTCTGCTTTGGCTGATGGAGCAGGAGAAGGCGATCCGGCTGATCGGGGTCGGGTAGAGCAGGTGCAGCGGTTGGGGTGGCCGTTGGGATTAGTCGAAGCTGACCATTGGACACTAACGATCTGCCAAGTGCCGTAGAGCGTAGCTGGCGGATTTAAGCGAGCAGCGTTGAGGGCAACGTCGTTCGCTGTGGGCGAGCCACGTTCCGTACAGACGCCCGCCGCTCGACATCGCGGCACGAGGGCGGTGGGAAAGGGCAAGGCACGGGTCTCAGAGGGACCGAAGAAGCAAGGCGGCTTCCAGACGCGGCGTCCCTGCGGACCGGCGGTCCGCCTTGTCGTGCGGTTCTTGAGTATTCATCTAAGCTGTACGATCCGGGTGCCGGGGTGGGGGCTCGACTCTCTTGGGGTAGATGTTGGTGCGGACAGCCCACTGCTTCTACCGTTCTACGCGCGGCCTCGCTTAATCGCCCGCGCTCGCTCCTCTCTCGCTCCTCTGCAAATGCGCAACGATCAGTCGGATTCACCGAGCAACAATCCTCCTGAGGAGTGCTTCCGCCAGCCCCTACGAACGAGGTCCCGCGCAAGCCGCACACCCTGTCCTCACCACCCAAAATCAATTTGTTCTCAAATGTTCTCAAAAAGTTCTTTACATACCCCTCCCGATTTGAGAACAAAGGTGCAACAACTGTCGAGAGGAGGCCCCCATGATCCGCGATCTCAGACTTGTCCTGTCCCGCTCCACCCCCACGCTGCTGGGTGATTTCGCGGGGGCCGCCGCGCTGGTGCTGATGCTGGTTACCGCGCTCAACCTGCCCGTCATTCTCTGAAGGTTTCTGCCTGCGTTCCGTTCCACCGGTGCATCGCGCGCCTGTCCCGACCTCTGCGCGATGCCATTGCCTGTCCATGGCCCGAGGTGCCTCAATCCCCTCGGAACCGGCCCCCGCTCTGACGGACGCCCCTTGCCGCCGCCTCCCTCACCGGAGCGCGGCGGTTTTTTTTACAATCGGGGGCAGGCGCCAAGGCCGGGGGAGGGAATTTTCTGGAAAATTCCAAAGCGCAGGATCTTCTGGAAGATCCTGTTCAGGCGCAGGCGGCCTTGTCGGCCTCGGCGAAGGCCTCGCTTGCCGCTTCCAGCGTCAGCAGGATCGAGGCGTGGCGGTTCTTGTACTCGCGCGCCGGCAGCAGCACCTCGAGCCCGTCGAAGGGCGCGTCGGGGACCGGGCCGTCTTCCTTCAGCATCGCCTTCAGCTGATCGCGCGCGGTTTCCACCTGCTGGCGGGTGCAGCCGAGGATGCCGCCCCCCACCACCGCCGCCGCCGCCTGGCCAAGCGCGCAGGCCTTCACGTCCTGCGCATAGGCGCTGACGCGGCCATCCTCGGTGTCGAGGTCCACCGTGACGGTCGACCCGCACAATGGCGAGCGTTTCTTGGCGGTGGCGCGGGGCGCGTCCAGCCGGCCGGCGTGCGGGATCTCCGCCGCCAGTTCCAGGATCCGCCCGGAGTAAAGCTTGATAAGGTCGGAATCGGCCATGTCGTGGGGTTTTCCCGCTGCTTCGGACCCTTTACATAGGACGCCGGCGCGCATGAGGAAAGGGACCGCGATGGCATTCGATCCACAGGGTTTGCGGTACGACGACCGGGGCCTGCTGCCCGTCATCGCGCAGGAGGCGGAGACCGGCGAGGTGCTGATGCTGGCCTGGATGAACGCCGAGGCGGTCGAGCGCACCCTGGCCACCGGCCGCGTGACCTACTGGAGCCGCTCGCGCCAGGCCTTCTGGGAGAAGGGCGCCACATCGGGCCATGTGCAGGAGCTGGTGGAACTGCGGGTGGATTGCGACCGCGACTGCCTGCTGGTGCTGGTGCGCCAGACCGGGCCGGCCTGCCACACCGGGCGGCGCAGCTGTTTCTACGGCGCGGTGCGCGATGGCGAAGAGGTGGAGATCATGGCGCCCGAGGCCTGAGGACTGAAACCTTAGGCTACTCCTCGTCCTCGCCCTTGCCCTCCATCCGGTCGCGCAGGACGGCCAGCCCGGCGAAGGGCTTTCGCGCGGGCTCCTCGGCCAGCGGCGCGGCGCCGGGCGGGGCAAAGCTGTGCTCCACCGGTGCGCCCTCGCCGGAATGCGGGTAAAGCGGCAGCGCCAGCGCCAGTTCCTCGGTCATCAGCCGGTGCAGGTCCAGCGTCGCCGGCAGCGGCTCGACGCTGTCATCCACCGGCATCTCCACCTCGTCGCCCTCGGGCACTTCCGGCAGGTCGGCGACATACAGCCGGGTCACGGGCGTGTCGATCCGGGTGGTGACGGGTGCCAGCGTTGCCACGCAGGGCTGCACGACGGTGGCGCCGAGTTCTGCCACGAGGCGCCAGTCCTCGCGGCCCGAAGGCTCGATCCGGCCGGCGAAACGCAGCTTGCGCAGGTCCGACAGGTCCAGATCGGCGGCGATGGCGGCGCGGGCCTCGGCTCCCGGCTCCAGCAGGAAATCCTGCGCACCGTTCTTGCGCAGCGCCGCGAGGCGCAGGCGATGGGGGGAGGGGCCGTCCGAGGCGGGATCTGCCATTGTCTTGAACCTTCAGCCTGCCTTATGTAAGCGGGATAGAAGCTCGGCCGGACCGTGGCAAGAGGGGGCAGGATGAGCAGGATCAGCGTCTGGATGCGGATGGTTATCGGGGCCGGGCTGATCGGCCTTGTCGCCGCCTGCTCGAACATCGACCGTTCCCATGGCTACGTGCCCACCGACGCCGACCTGCAGCGGCTGGCCGTCGGCCGCGACACCCGCGAGACCGTCGAGGAAGTGGTCGGACGCCCCTCGGCCTCGGGGGTGCTGGACGTGGGCGGCTGGTACTACGTCAAAAGCAAGTTCCGCGCCTACGGTTTCCGCGAGCCGCGGGAGGTCGACCGCCAGGTGGTGGCGATCAGTTTCGACCAGCGCGGCGTGATCACCAATATCGAGCGGTTCGGGCTGGAGCAGGGGCGCGTCGTGACGATCTCGCGCCGGGTGACCGACAGCAACGTGCAGGGCGTTGGCTTCCTGCGGCAGCTGTTCGGCAGCTTCGGCAACTTCACCGCCGATCAGCTGCTCGACTGATCCTCGCCCTCCGGCCGGAACCGCAGCGCCACGCCGTTGATGCAATAGCGCAGGCCCGTCGGGTTCGGCCCGTCGGGAAAGACGTGGCCGAGGTGCGCGTCGCAGCGGGCGCAGTGCACCTCGGTGCGGGTCATGAACCAGCCCCGGTCCTCGCTTTCGCCCACCGCCTCGGCGCTGCGGGGCTGGAAGAAGCTGGGCCAGCCGGTGCCGCTGTCGAACTTGTGCGCCCGGTCGAACAGCGGCGCGTCGCAGCAGATGCAGGCGAAGAGGCCGGGGCCCTCGGGGAAATCCTCGTGGCTGAAGGCGGGTTCCGTGCCGTGGCGCCGGGTCACCTTGTAGGCCAGCGGGTCCAGCTGCGCGCGCCACGCCTCGTCGGTCTTCGTCAGCTTGTTCATCTTGCGTCTCCCTTGCGGCCGCGCCTCAAAGGCGCATCTTGTACACCCGATGAGGTAGCATGCTAGACCGGGCGGGCGAAGCCGGCAGCACGCGGCGCGAAGATGGGACGGGGATGATCCTGCAAAGGGGCAGATACCAGGCGCGGCGGGCGGCGGGGCCGGGCGATCTTGCCGCGGCACAGCGGCTGCGCCAGCGCGCCTTCCGCAATGCCGGGGGCCTGGACTCCGACGCCTTCGACGCCGCCTGCACCCACGTTCTGGTCGAAGAGGCGGGCGGGCGGCTGGCGGCCTGCTTCCGGCTGCTGATCCTGCCCGCGGGCGCCGGGATCGGGCGCAGCTATGCCGCGCAGTTCTACGACCTGGCCGCTCTGTCGCGGCTGCCGGGGCCAATGGCGGAGCTGGGGCGCTTCTGCATCGATCCGGCCTTCAGCCTGGATCCGGACGTGCTGCGCGTGGCCTGGGGGGCGATGACCCGGCTGGTGGACGAGGGCGGCGTGCGGATGTTGTTCGGCTGCGCCTCGTTCCGGGGCACCGAGCCGGCCGCCTACCACGACACCTTCGCGCTGCTGGAGGCGCGGCACCTGGCGCCGGACCTGTGGCGGCCGGGCACCCGCGGCGAGGGGCGGGTGCCGCTGGGCGGGCATCTGCGCCGTCCGCTGGACCGCCGTGCCGCGGTTCAGGCGATGCCGCCGCTGCTGCGCAGTTACCTGGCCATGGGCGGGCGGGTCAGCGACCACGCGGTGGTGGACGAGGACCTGGGCACGCTGCACGTCTTCTGCGGGCTGGAAACCGCCGCCGTCCCGCCCGCCCGCGCCCGCGCCCTGCGCGCCGTGGCGGAGGGCGAAGCGCCCGCGCTGATCCCCGGCCATTGACGGCGCCCGCGCCCGGATATAGCTGCGCGCCATGGCCAAGGCACCGCTTCTCCAGCTTTCCTCGATCTCCCTGACCTTCGGCGGCAACCCGCTGTTCGAGGGCATCGACCTGACCGTGCAGCCCGGCGACAGGGTGGCGCTGGTGGGGCGCAACGGGTCGGGCAAATCCACCCTCATGAAGGTCATGGCGGGGCTGGTGGAGCCCGACGCGGGCGAGCGCGTGCTGCCCCCCGGCGTCAGCGCGGGCTACATGGAGCAGCACCCGGACCTGTCGGGTTTCGCCACCCTCGGGGACTTCGCCGCCAGCACGCTGGGGCCCGAGGACGCCTACCGCGTCGAGATGGCCGCCGAGGGGCTGAAGTTCGACCCCGCCACCGCCACCTCCGCCGCCTCGGGGGGCGAGCGGCGGCGCGCGGCGCTGGCCAAGCTGATGGCCGAGGCGCCCGAGCTGATGCTGCTGGACGAGCCCACCAACCACCTCGACATCGAGGCGGTGCTCTGGCTCGAGGCGCAGCTGAAGGCCTCCCGCGCCGCCTACGTGCTGATCTCCCACGACCGCGCCTTCCTGCGCAACCTGACGCGCGCCACGCTCTGGCTGGACCGGGGCGAGCTGCGGCGGCAGGAGCGGGGGTTCGAGGATTTCGAGGCCTGGCGCGACAAGGTCTGGGAAGACGAGGACATGCAGCGCCACAAGCTGGACCGCCGCATCAAGTCCGAGGGCCGCTGGGCCGTCGAGGGCATCAGCGCCCGGCGCAAGCGCAACCAAGGCCGGCTGCGGTCGCTGCAGGCGATGCGGGCCGACCGGTCCTCGATGATCCGCCGGCAGGGGGCGGCCGAGATGGCGCTGGAACCGGGCCCGCAAAGCGGCAAGCGGGTGATCGAGGCGCGTGAAATTTCAAAGGACTACGGCGGGAACCTCATCCTGCGGCCGTTCTCGCTGCGGGTGCTGCGTGGCGACCGGGTGGCGCTGGTAGGGCCGAACGGGGCGGGCAAGACGACGCTGCTGAAGATGCTGACCGGCGAACTGGCGCCGGACGCGGGCAGCGTGGTGCTGGGCAGCAACGTCGAGATGGCGGTCTTCGACCAGAACCGCGCCGGGCTGGACCCCGACGCCACGCTCTGGGACAGCCTGACGCTGGACCCGGCCATGGGCGTGTCGGGCCAGTCCGACCAGGTGATGGTGCGCGGCGCGCCGCGGCACGTGGTGGGCTACCTGAAGGACTTCCTGTTCTCCGAGGCCCAGGCCCGCGCCCCCGTCCGCTCGCTCTCGGGGGGCGAGAAGGCGCGGCTGCTGCTGGCGCGGATCATGGCGCGGCAGTCGAACCTGCTGGTGCTGGACGAGCCGACCAACGACCTGGACATCGAGACGCTGGACCTGCTGCAGGAACTGCTGGCGGACTACGACGGCACGGTGCTGCTGGTCAGCCACGATCGGGATTTCCTGGACCGCGTGGCCAGCACCACCGTGGCGATGGAGGGCGGCGGCTGGGCCACGGTCTATGCCGGCGGCTGGACCGATTATCAGGCGCAGCGCGGCGCGCCGGCGCCGGACGGCACTTCAGGAACGGCGCGCAAACCTACGGCGCAGAAGGATAAAACTGCGCCAAAGCCCGCCGCCAAACCTGCCGGCCTCAGCTTTACCGAAAAGCACCGGCTGGAGGCGCTGCCGGCCGAGATCGACCGCCTCTCCGCCGAGATCGTCAAGCTGGGAGAGCTGCTGTCGGACCCCGATCTCTACCGCAGCGCGCCGGTGAAATTCGACAAGGCCACCGCCATGCTGGCAGAGCGGCAGGCGGCGCTTTCGGCGGCCGAGGAGGAATGGCTGCGGCTGGAGGAGAAGGCCGAAGGCTGACGCGCCACAGGCCGCGGGCAAATTTCCCCGCGCCCGTTGGAATTGCCCGCTCCCATCACTAACTGGTGAGCTTCAGCGACAGGAGAGGACCCGCATGAGCACGGCACTGCATTATTTCCGCTGGGCTTTTCTCGTCACTTTCCTCGGTCTCGTCCTCGCCGGCTGGCTTGGCTGGGCCTCCACCGGCACGCTGGGGGGCACGCTGACCTTCCTGATGGTGGGCGGGGTGCTGGCGATCCTCGAGATCTCGCTGAGCTTCGACAACGCCATCGTCAACGCCAACAAGCTGAAGACCATGACCCCGGTCTGGCAGAAGCGCTTCCTGACCTGGGGCATCCTGATCGCCGTCTTCGGCATGCGCATCGTTTTCCCGCTGGCGGTGGTGGCGGTGGCGGCGCAGATCGGCCCATGGGCGGCGCTGAAGCTGGCGGCGACGGACCCGGACCAGTACGCCCACATCATGGAGGGCGCGCACCTGAGCATCGCGGCCTTCGGCGGGGCCTTCCTGATGATGGTGGCGCTGACCTATTTCATCGACGAGGCGAAGGAGATCCACTGGATCGGCGCGCTGGAACGTCAGCTTTCCAAGTGGGCGCCGATCCGCGGGCTGCAATACGCGCTGGTGCTGGCGCTGCTGCTGGCCTTCGCCACCCAGCAGGACGCGGCGGGGCGGGCGGAGTTCCTGTTCGCCGGGCTGTTCGGGCTGGTGGTCTTCACGGTGGTGGATATCCTCGGCCACGTGCTTGACCGGCAGGAAGAGGCGACGGCGGTGGGCGCCACCGGCGGGCTGGGGGCCTTCCTGTACCTCGAGGTGCTGGACGCGTCCTTCAGCTTCGACGGGGTGATCGGGGCCTTCGCGCTGACCCAGAACCTGTTCCTGATCGCCATCGGCCTTGGCATCGGGGCGATGTACGTGCGGTCCATGACCATCATGCTGGTGGAAAAGAAGACCCTGGCCGAGTTCCGATATCTCGAGCACGGGGCCTTCTATTCAATCTTCGCGCTGTCGCTGATCATGTTCGCGCAGTCGCTGTGGCACATCCCCGAGGTCATCACCGGCCTGATCGGCGCCGGGCTGATCCTGGTGGCCCTGTGGTCCTCGCTGCGCTGGAACCGCCGCAATCCCGAGGCGCGGGCGGCGGGAGAGTAGCCTTGCAAAGATCAATCATGTAGCTTAATGGCCATTCCGCTGCGACGCGGGAGGAATGGCACTTGTCGGACGAGGTTTTGTACGGGGAAGGCCATGTCGCCCTCTGGGTCGCGGATGGCGTCGCCTTCGCGGAGATCCGCAACCCGCCGGTCAACGCCAGCAACCACCACGTTCGTGCCGGGCTGCTTGAAGCCATCGAGGACATCGCGGCGCGCGTGAAGGGCGGGGCGGACCTTGCCGGGGTGCTGCTCTGCGGCGCCGGGGGCTCTTTCGTGGCCGGGTCGGACCTGCGCGAGTTCGGCGCGCCGCTGGCGGAGCCACAGCTGCCGCAGGTGATCGCGGCGCTGGAATCGCTGCCGGTGCCGGTGGTGGCGGCGCTGGACGGCGCGGCGCTTGGCGGCGGCTATGAACTGGCGCTGGCCTGCGACCGCCGGGTCTGCGCGCCGGACGCGGTGGTGGGCCTGCCCGAGGTGGGCCTGGGACTGGTGCCGGGGGCAGGGGGCACGGTGCGCCTGCCGCGGCTGGTGGGCGTGGCGCAGGCGCTGCCGCTGATCTGCGGCGCCCGCCGGGTGCCCGCTGCGGAGGCCCTGAGGCTGGGCATGGTGGACCGGATCGCCGAGGGCGCTTTGCGCGCCGCGGCGGTGGAGGAGTTGCGCGGGCTTGGCGGGCGAAGGTCCCGGCTGTCGGACGTGCCGCCGGCGCAGGTTCCGCCCGAGGGGCTGGACGACGCGCGCCGCGCGGCGCTGCGGCTGGGGCGCGACCGTCCCGCCGCGCAGCAGGCGGCGCGGCTGGCGGAGGCGGGGCGCGCGCTGCCGGCGGCCGAGGCGCTGGCGCAGGAACGGCAGGTGTTCCAGCAGATCCGCATGAGCGACGAGGCCTTCGCCCTTCGCCACCTGTTCTTCGCCGAGCGGGTGGCGGGCCGTGTCGAGGGGCTGACCGCCGCCCCGCTTCCGCTGCACCGCGCCGCCGTGGTGGGCGTCGGCGCCATGGGGGCCGGCATCGCCTTTGCCTTCCTGCGCGCGGGCATGGAGGTGCTGCTGGTGGAGCGCGACGCGGCCGCAGCCGCCGCCGGGCGCGCGGCGGTGGAGCGGCTGATCGCCGAGGGGCAGGGCAGGAGGCGCGTCACCGCAGAAGAGGCCGCCGCGATGGGCGCGCGGCTGGCCCATTTCCACGACATCGCCGCCTGCGCCGACCGGCAACTGGTGCTGGAGGCGGTGGTCGAGGACATGCAGGTCAAGAAGGACCTGCTGGCGCGGCTCGACGCGGTGGTGGGGGCGGAGTGTATCCTCGCCAGCAATACCTCCTACCTCGACCTCGACGAGATCGCCGCCGCCAGCGCCCGGCCCGGCCGGGTGGTGGGGCTGCATTTCTTCAACCCGGCCCACGTGATGAAGCTGCTGGAGGTGGTGCGCGGGCGCGGGACCGATGATGCCACCCTGGCCACGGCGCTGCGGCTGGGCCGCCGGCTGGGCAAGCAGGCGATCGTCGCCGGGGCGGGGGACGGTTTTGTCGGCAACCGGATCTACGCCGCCTACCGCGCGCAGGCCGAGATGCTGGTGGAGGACGGCGCGCTGCCATGGCAGGTGGACGCGGCGCTGGAGGCCTTCGGCTTTGCCATGGGCCCCTTCGCGGTATCGGATCTGTCGGGGCTGGACATCGCGCAGGCCATGCGCCGCCGCCGCGCCGCCGCCCGCGATCCCGCCGCGCCGGCGCCGCGCGAGGTGCGGCTGCCGGACCTGCTTTGTGACGCCGGGCGGCTGGGGCGCAAGACCGGCGCCGGCTGGTACGCCTACGAGGACGGTCAGCGCCGCCCCGACCCCGAGGTCACGCGCCTGATCGAGGACGACGCGGCCGAGGCCGGTCGCCCACGCCGCGCGGTGGCCGAGGCCGAAATCACCGCCCGCGCCCTCGCCGCGCTGGTAAACGAGGCGGCCTGCGTGCTGGAGGACGGCATCGCGCAGCGGCCCTCGGACATCGACGTGGCCTTCGTACATGGCTACGGCTTCCCCCGCTGGCGCGGCGGGCCGCTGTGGTGGGCGGCGGGGCCGGGGCGCGCGGTGGTGCTGGAGGGGCTGGGCCGGGTGGCGCGGGCCTCTGGCCCGGCCTTCCGCCGCGGCCCGGTAGAAGCGCTGCTGGACGAGGTGCGGCGCGGCTGATGCCGGGGCCCGCCGGGGCGGCGGCGGATCACGAAACGATTATTCGGTGAACCTTCCGGGTGCGGTTGACACCCCCTCTAAAAGTCAATAAACCATATCATACACTCAAGCCCCTGTCGCAGGGGAAATTTTTGCCCCTGCCGCCACGCGGCCGGGCAGACGGGGAGCTTGCGAATGAGCCGTTTCGAGGCCGAGTTTGCCGACCGGGCCATGCGCCTGCGTCCCTCGGCGATCCGCGCCATGGCCGCCCAGGCGGGCCTGCCCGGCGTCGTCTCCTTCGCCGCCGGCGCGCCCAATGCGGGCCAGTTTCCCTACGACCCGATCCGCGAGGCGATGACATGGGTCATGGCCGACCAGGCGCGCTTTGCCCAGGCGCTGCAATACGGCCCCTCCGAGGGCTACCTGCCGCTGCGCGAGTTCCTGGCCGGGCATCTGTCCCGCGGCGGGCAGCCGGTGGAGGTGGAGGAGATCCTCGTCACCAGCGGCGCCCAGCAGGCGCTGGAATTCATGGGCAAACTGTTCATCGACGCGGGCGACCGGATCATCACCGGCAGCCCCACCTACATCGGCGCGCTGCAGGCCTTCGGTCTTTGCGGCCCCGAGGTGGTGGGGGTGCCGTTCCGCGACGAGCAGCTTGACCTCGAGCGGCTGGAGCACGAATTCGCCCGCGGCGCGCGGTTCTTCTACGTGATGCCCGACAGCGGCAATCCCACCGGCACCTCGCTGAACCTCGAGCAGCGCCACGAGATCCTACGCCTTGCGCGCAAGTACGCGGTGCCGGTAATCGAGGACCAGGCCTACGACCAGCTGAACCTCAACGGCGAGGTGCTGCCGACGCTGCTGGAACTGGACCGCGCCCAGCCCGAGGCGGAGCGCGTGGTCAGTTACCTCGGCACCTTCTCGAAATCCCTGACCCCCGGGCTGCGGGTGGGCTGGATCGTGGCGCCGCGGCGGCAGATCGAGAAACTGGTCTCGATCAAGCAGGCCTCGGACCTCAACTCCGGCACGTTGAACCAGATCGTGGTGGACCGCGTGGCGCGCGCGGCGCTGGAGAGCCACGGCGCGGTGCTGCGCGGCTTCTACGGCCGCCAGCGGGACGCGATGCTGGCGGCGCTGGACGCACATATGCCGCAGGGCGTGCAGTGGACGCGGCCGGCGGGCGGCATGTTCGTCTGGCTGACGCTGCCCAAGGGGGCCGACGCGGCGGCGATGCTGCCGCAGGTCTTCGAGCGCGAGAAGGTCATCTACGTGCCGGGCCAGACCTTTCACCCCGACGGCTCGGGGCGCGAGACCATGCGCCTGTCCTACTCGATCCCCACGCCCGAGAAGATCGAGGCGGGGATCGCGGGGCTGGCCCGGGCGATCCAGGCCTGTCTCGCCGAGGCGTGACACCGACAACGAACCACAAGACGATCATCAGGGAGGAAACATGATGTTCAACCAAAAGATCCTGTCCGGCGCCGTACTGGCCGGCACCACCTGCCTTGCCGGCGCCGCCTTTGCCGGAACGCTTGACGACGTCAAGGAACGCGGCATGGTCCGCTGCGGCATCAGCGAAGGCGTGGCCGGTTTCTCGGCGCCCAACGACGCGGGCAAGTGGGAAGGGCTGGACGTGGACGTCTGCCGCGCGGTCGCCGCGGCGATCTTCGGCGACGACGAGAAGGTCGAGTATATCTCGCTCAACAGCAAGGACCGCTTCACCGCGCTGCAGTCCGGCGAGGTCGACCTGCTGCCCCGCACCACCACCCACACGCTGACCCGCGACACCAGCCTGGGCATCGATTTCGTGGGCGTGAACTACTACGACGGCCAGGGCATCATGATCCGCGCCGACCTGGGCATCACCAGCGCCAAGGAACTGAACGGCGTGACGGTCTGCCTGCGCTCCGGCTCCACCACCGAGCTTAACCTGGCCGACTACTTCGCCGCCAACGGGATGGAATTCTCTTCGGTCGTGTTCGACAAGAGCGACGAGATCCGCAAGGCCTATGCCGCCGGCCGCTGCGACGTGATGTCGGGCGACCGCGCGCAGCTGGCGATCCGCCGCAGCCAGCTGGAAGATCCCGAAGCGCACGTGGTGCTGGACGAGGTGATCTCGAAAGAGCCGCTGGCCATCGCGGTGCGCCAGGGCGACGACGAGTGGGACAACGTGGTGCGCTGGTCGTTCAACACGTTGCTGCTGGCCGAAGAGCACGGCCTGACCCAGGACAACGTGGCCGAGAAGCGCGACAGCACCAACAACCCCGAGGTCAAGCGCCTGCTGGGCGTGGACGGCGAGTTCGGCACCTTCCTCGGCCTGCCGCAGGACTGGGGCTACCAGATCATCGCCAATGTGGGTAACTACGGCGAAAGCTTCGAGCGCAACCTCGGCAAGGGGTCCTCTGTCGGTCTCAGCCGCGGCATGAACGCGCTGTGGAAAGACGGCGGCCTGCAGTACTCGCCCCCGGCGAACTGAGCCGACGCAATGGAAGGGGAGGCGCGGTTTGTCCGCGCCTCCCGTCCGCGTTTTCGAGACACCGAACGCAGGCAGGAACAGTGACGACCGATTCTTTCAGATCGATGGCCGTCCAGGTCGCGGTGATCCTCGGCTTCGGCCTGCTGGCGCTGTACTTCGCGTCCAACGCCGCGGCGAACCTGCAGGCGATGGGGCTGGCCACCGGCTTTGGCTTTCTTGGCCAGACCGCCGGCTTTGACATTTCCTTCACGGTTATCCCGTATGACCGCGAAAGCTCGTCCTTCTTCCGCGTGCTGCTGGTGGGCATCACCAACACGCTGGCGGTGTCGGTGCTGGGCATCGTGCTGGCTACCATCATCGGCGTGGCGGTGGGGGTGTTCCAGCTGCTGAACAACTGGCCGCTGACCCGGGTGTGCCGCGCCTACATCGAACTGGCGCGCAACGTGCCGCTGCTGCTGCAGCTGCTGTTCTGGTACTCTGGCGTGCTGGCGACGCTGCCGCACCAGCGCGAGGGGCTGTCGCTATTTGATGCGCTGCACCTGAACGTGCGCGGCCTGTTCATTCCCTGGCCCGAGGGCACCGCGGGCTCGGGGCCCTTCGCGCTGGCGGTCTTCGTCGGCACCGCCATCTGGATCGTGCTGGCCCGCCGCGCCCGGCAGCAGCGCATCGCCACCGGGGTGTCGCGCCCCGGGCACCGGCTGGGCGTGGCCGCGCTGGTGCTGCTGGCGGGGCTGGCGGTGCTGGTCTTCGGCCGCCCGGCGGAGTGGAGCCTGCCGGTGCTGGCCGGCTTCAACTTCAAGGGCGGCGCCTGGCTGCCGCCGGAATTCGTGGCGCTGCTGCTGGGCCTGACGCTGTACACCGGCGCCTTCATCGCGGAACTGGTGCGCGGCGGCATCAGCGCCGTCGCCTCTGGCCAGCGCGAGGCCGCGGTGGCGCTGGGGCTGCGGCCCTGGCGGGTGATGCGGCTGGTGATGCTGCCGCAGGCGCTGCGGATCATCGTGCCGCCGCTGACCAGCCAGTACCTGAACCTGCTGAAGAACTCCTCGCTGGCCGTGGCCATCGCCTACCCGGACATCGTGTCGGTCTTCACCGGCACGGCGCTGAACCAGACCGGCCGCGCGATCGAGATCGTGGCCATCACCATGCTGTTCTACCTTGCCATCAGCCTGATGATCTCGGCCTTCATGAACTGGTACAACAGGCGGGTCGCTCTCGTCGGAAGAGAGGCGCTGTGACCCACGAGGACGTCGTCCCCCTGGCCCGGCCGAAAAAGCGCACCGTCGGCGACTGGGCGCAGCAGAACCTCTGGCGCACGCCGCTGCACCTGGGCATCAGCCTGGCCGTGACGCTGCTGGCGGTCTACGTGCTGTGGAATTTCCTCGACTGGGCGGTCTTCTCGGCCACCTGGACCGGCATCACCCGCGAGGCCTGCACCGGCGACGGCGCCTGCTGGCCCTTCGTGCGGGCGCGGTTCAACCAGTTCATGTACGGCTTCTACCCGCCCGAGGAACAATGGCGGGTGAACGTGGTGGCGCTGCTGCTGCTGGCCTGCTTCGTCTGGTTTCGGGTGCCGGGCGCGCCGCGCAAGGGCACGCTGGCGGTGGGCATGGTGATCGCGGTGCCGGTGCTGATGATCGGCCTGATCCACGGCGGCTACGGCCTGCCCGAGGTGCCCACCTCGAAGTGGGGCGGGCTGATGCTGACGCTGACCATCGCCTTCACCGCCATCGCGGCCTCGCTGCCGTTGGGCATCCTGCTGGCGCTGGCGCGGCGGTCCAAGATGCGCGCGGTCAGCATGCTGGCGGTCGGCTTCATCGAGCTGGTGCGCGCGGTGCCGCTGATTTCCGTGCTGTTCATGGCCTCGGTGCTGCTGCCGATCTTCCTGCCGCAGGACGTGTCCTTCGACAAGCTGGTGCGGGCGCTGATCGGCGTGGCGCTGTTCGCCTCGGCCTACATGGCCGAGGTGGTGCGCGGAGGGCTGCAGGCGGTGCCCACGGGGCAGGCCGAGGCCGCGCGCTCGCTGGGCCTGTCCTACTGGCGGCTGACGCTGCTGGTGGTGATGCCGCAGGCGCTGCGGATCGCCATTCCGGGCATCGCCAATACCTTCATCGCGGTGTTCAAGGACACCTCGCTGGTGATCATCATCGGCCTGTTCGACCTGCTGGGCATGATCAACGCCGGGGTCAACGACACCCGCTGGATCGGCATGGAGATGGAGGGGTTCGTCTTCGCCGGGGCGATCTACTGGATCTTCTGCAGCGCCATGTCCCGCTATGCGCGGGGCGTCGAGGACCGGCTGGGGGCGCGGGAATGAGTACGGGCTGCCGCATCGCGAGCTATACGATCGAGGATTGCATCCAGCCGCAGCAGGATCCCGGCTGGACCAACGCCCGCGGCGGCATCGCCCGGCTGGACGGGCTGATCGTGACCCTGACCGACGAGGCGGGCCGGCGCGGCGAGGGGCATGTCGAGGCGATGGCCTTCTATTCCGACAGCCTCGCCGGCGCGCGCGCCGCGGCCGAGGAGGTCTGCCCGCAGTTCATCGGCCGCGACCCCGGCGAGACCGAGGCGCTGCTGGACCTGATGGACCGCACGCTTTCGGCCCACCTCGCGGTCAAGGCGGGGATCGACTGCGCGCTGCACGATCTTCTGGCCCGGCAGCTGGACCTGCCGCTGAACCGCCTGTTCGGCGGCCGCCGCCACGACCGCCTGCCGCTGCAGCGCATCCTGCCGCTGAAACCGCCCGAGGCGCTGGCGGAAGAGGCGCGCGCGCTGATGGGGCAGGGGTATCGCTGCCTGAAGCTGAAGATCGACGGCGACGGCGACATGGCCGTGGCCCGGGCCGCCGCGGTGCGCGCGGCCTGCGGCGAGGACATGCGCCTGTCGGTGGACGCCAACCAGTCCTACCGCGCCAAGCCCTTCCTGCCGGTCCTGCGCGGGCTGGAGGCGGCGGGGGTCGACCTTGTCGAACAGCCCGTGGCGGCCCACGACCTTGCCGGCCTGCGCTTCCTGCGCGGCATGACCGACGTGATGATCGAGGCCGACGAGGCGGTGACCGACATCCCGGGGCTGCTGCGGGTGATCGCCGCCGAGGCCTGCGACAACGTCAACCTGAAGGTCTTCCGCCTCGGCGGGCTGCGCAACACCGCGCTGGCCGCCCGGATCTGCGAGGCGGCGGGGCTCGGCTACCGGGTCGGCACCGCCTTCGGCCCCCGCCTGATCGCGGCGCAGTCCGCCCACCTCGCCGCCAGCCTGCCGCGGGTCTGCTACCCGCTGGAACTGGCGGAATTCGAACATCTCATGGACGATCCCTACGAGGGGCTGGAGGTCGAGGCAGGGTTCCTGCCCGTGCCCGAAGGCCCCGGCTCGGGCGTCCGGCGCCGGGCCGCGTCCGGCCCCCATGGCAGTGAAAGCGAGCCCCGATGAACACCCCCGCACCCACCCGGACCGCCCCCGTCCTTTCCGACGAGGTGGCGATCCAGATCACCGGCATGAACAAGTGGTTCGGCGCCTTCCACGTGCTGCGCGACATCGACCTGACGGTGCGCCGGGGCGAGCGGATCGTGATCTGCGGGCCCTCGGGGTCGGGCAAGTCCACCCTGATCCGCTGCATCAACCGGCTGGAAGAGCACCAGCAGGGCCAGATCGTGGTCGACGGCACGGAACTGACGAGCGATCTGAAGAACATCGACAAGATCCGGTCCGAGGTCGGGATGTGTTTCCAGCACTTCAACCTCTTCCCGCACCTGACGATCCTGGAAAACTGCACCCTCGCGCCGATCTGGGTCCGCAAGGTGCCCAAGCGCCAGGCCGAGGAAACGGCGATGCAGTTCCTCGAGAAGGTGAAGATCCCCGAACAGGCGGCAAAGTACCCCGGCCAGCTGTCGGGCGGCCAGCAGCAGCGGGTGGCCATCGCCCGCTCGCTCTGCATGAAGCCACGCATCATGCTGTTCGACGAGCCGACCTCGGCGCTGGACCCCGAGATGATCAAGGAGGTGCTGGACACCATGATCGACCTCGCCGAAGAGGGCATGACGATGATCTGCGTGACCCACGAGATGGGCTTTGCCCGGCAGGTGGCGAACCGGGTGATCTTCATGGACCAAGGCCAGATCGTCGAGCAGAACGAGCCGGAGGCCTTCTTCAACAACCCGCAGAGCGACCGGACCAAGCTGTTCCTGAGCCAGATCCTGGGGCACTAGTTGCCGCAGCGTTACAGCCTTCGGCCGGGTGGCGCACCCGCTGGCCGAGGGTGGGGAAGATCGGCATAGTCCGCCCGTAAGTGTCTATTGCCACATGGTCCCGGCACGGCAACACCGGCAGATGCTGGCCTTGTTCCGCGGGAACCATTCAAAGGAAAAGGACGGCCGATGTTTAAACTTGGCTTCAGTACCATCGGCTGCCCCGATTACGGCGTCGACGAGGTGATCGCGCTTGCCACCGGGAACGGGTTCGACGGGATCGAGATCCGGCACTTCCGGGGCACCATCGACCTCGTCTCGCTGCCCGAGTTCACCAGCGACATCGCCGAGACGCGGCGCCGGTTCGAGGACGCGGGGCTGCAGGTGGTGGGGATCAATACCTCGGTCCGCATGAACGCGCTCGACAAGGCCAAACGTGCCGAGGCGATGGAGCTGGCGCGCCGGAACCTGGCGATCGCCACCGGCCTCGGCGCCCCCTACCTGCGGGTGTTCGGCGGGCCTATCCCGAAGGACCAGGACCGCGAGGCGACGCTGGACGCCATCGCCGAGGGCCTGGGCGAGGTGGCGGACCTGACCGCCGCCAGCGGCGTCACCACGCTGATCGAGACCCACGACGATTTCTGCACCTCGGAGGGCGTGCTCGACCTCTACGCCCGGGGCGCCAGCGACAACCTCAAGGTGCTTTGGGACACGCTGCACAGCTATCGCCACGGCGAGGCGGGAGAGGTGACATGGGCCGCACTGGCGGACCGCATCCGGCTGGTGCACGTGAAGGACGCCAACAAGGCCACGCCTGAGGCCTTCGACTTCGCCCTGACCGGCGAGGGCAACATCCCCGTGGCGGGCTTCGTCGAGATCCTGCGGAACAATGGTTTCGACGGTTTCCTGAACTTCGAGTGGGAGCGCGGCTGGCATCCCGAGATCGAGCCGCCCGAGGTGGCGATCCCGCATTTCGCCCGCTTCATGAAAGAGCTGGGGTGAGCCCATGACGGTCGCGGCCGTCGGCGCGTACCTGCACGCGAAGCCGAAAGCCGCACCGGCGGGATGACCGTTTGCCGGGCGAAGCCCGGGTGCGCGGCCCTACGAATGTCACGAAGGGAGACAGGAACGTGATCCACGAGTTGAACCATGTCGGTCTGGTCATACGCGACCTGAAGAAGTCGCTGGACTTCTACGAGGGGGTGCTGGGCGCCCGGGTGGTCTATGACGGCTACATCCCCGCCAGCAAGACCGAGGTGCGCTACCTGCAGATCGGCGGCGGCATGATCGAGCTGTTGGCCCCGCGCGAGCCGAAGGAGGGCACCGTCTTCGGCATCACCCACGTCGCCTTCATGACCGACGATCTCGAGGCCGACCACGCCATGGTCGTCGGCAAGGGCTACAAGGAACTGGTGGCGCCCAAGCCCGCCGGCAGCGGCGTGGGACGGCTTTCCTTCGTCGAGGACCCCAACGGCGCGCGGGTCGAGCTGATCGAGCGCGATTTGAAGATGCGCCTGCCGCAGCAGGATCACCCGGTGGTCAAGGACTTCGACCACTACTCTCTGATCGCCAACGATCTTGATAGCGCCATGGCCTTCTACCGCGACCTGCTGGGCCTGAAGGTGCTGAAGGAGATGGAGGTGCCGCAGCGCGGGCTGACCATGACCTACCTGAACTACGGCTACGACGTGCTGGAACTGCTGCACTACGCCGAGCCCGATACCGGCGGGCGGCTGTTCGGCCACTTCGCCTTGCGGGTGGCCGACGTGGCCGAGGCGCTGGAGCTGGTGGGCAGGCAGGGCATCCCGGCCGAGCCCGGCACCCCCCGGAAAGCCGGCACCGGCATCGGCAACATCGGCCAGATCCGCGATCCGGACGGCGTGGTGATCGAGTTCGTGGACCGGGTCGACCTGCGACAGCTTTGATCCGATGAACCCGAGGGCGGCGGCCGCTCAGCGCGGCGCGCCCGCCTTCACGGCCTCAAGCGCCTGAAGAAGCCCGCGTATGTACCCGTAACAATAGGAGAAAGCCACCATGTCCGCGTTTTCGCCGCTGAGGGTGGGAACGTGGTCCGGCATGATCATGTAGGGATAGCCCACCTCGTGGTAGACCTGCAGCGTGCGCCACATGTCCATGTCGCCTTCCTCGGGGAAGGTCTCCATGAAGGACAGGCGGCGGCCGCGGAGGTTTCGGAAGTGGAGGTTGAGGATCTTCCCGCGGGTGCCGAAGTAGCGGATCACCTCGTCGATCTCGGCGTCCGGGTCGTCCAGCATCGCCGCCACGCTGCCCTGGCAGAAGTTCAGCCCGTGGCAGGGGCTTTCGTGCATCGCCACGAACTGCTTCAGCCCCTCGACCGTGCCCAGCAGCCGGGTGATGCCGCGCCAGCCCGGCGGGGTCTGGGGGTCGTGGGGGTGGCAGGCGAGGCGGACGTTGAATTCCTCGGCCACCGGGATGACCCGCTCCAGGAAATAGTCGATGCGTTCCCACAGGGTGTCCGCGTCCAGCACCCCCGCCAGGGTGGGCGGCGCGTCCTTGTCGGTGGCGTCCCAGCGGAAGGCGGCGTTGCGGGAGCCGCCGCGCCCCGGCTCCGGCTCCGTGCGGACGACGCCGAGGATGTTCAGGTTGTACTTGGCCGACGGGATGCCGACCGCGCCGAGGTTGGCGATCAGCTGGCAGATCGACTCGATCTGCGCGTCCCTCTGCGGGCCGGCGGTCAGGATGTCCGGGCTGGCCTGCGCGGCAATGGGCCGGGCGCTCATCGGAAGTTCGACCATCTCCAGCACCAGCCCCAGCCTGTCCAGCCGGTCCTGGTGCGCGCGCAGGTCGTCGCGGGTCCAGTCGTGGGCCTTGCCGGGGGGATCGTTGCAGATCCGTGTCAGGCCCAGCTGGGCGAAGACCTTCAGGTCGTCGGGAGACTTGGGAACCTGCTGCGTGCCCAGGTACATGGGGATTCCTTCCGGGCGCGGGCCCTTGAACGCCAAGGGGCGCCGGCAATGCGGCGCCCCGTGGTCAGGTCATTGTCGGTGCGGCCCCGGCCGGCTCACAGAAAGTCGTCGCGGCGGGGCGAGAAGCAGTCGATCAGCGTTCCGGCCTCCAGGCATTCGCTGCCGTGGACCAGCCCCGAGGGGATGATCAGCGCCTCGCCGGCCCCAAGCTCGCGCGGGGCCTCGTCGCCCACGGTGAAGCGGAAGCGGCCGCGTTCCACGTAGATCGACTGCAGGTGCGGGTGCGAATGCGGCGCGGCCTCGAGGCCCGCCCGCTCGAAGTGCACCGCCACGACCATCATGTCAGGCGTTTCCGTCAGGATCTGCCGGTTCACGCCCTCTGCCACGTTGACGATCGAGTGTTTGGTCATCCTTGGCTGTTCCTCATGCTGCTGGCTGCGCTCAGCTAAACAGCATCCCGCCGTTGATGTCGACATTCGCGCCGGTCACGAAGGCGGAATCGTCGGTGGCCAGGAAGGCCACGAGGTTGGCCACGTCCTGCGAGGTGCCCTGCCGCTTGACCGGAGAGGCGGCTTCGACGTTGCGGCGCACCTCGTCCTTGGTGTGGATGTTGTGGAAATCGGTGTCGATCATGCCGGGGCACAGGGCGTTGACGCGGATGTCCGGCCCCAGTTCCTTCGCCAGGCCGCGGGTGAAGGTCATCACCGCGCCCTTCGAGGCCGCGTAGGCGACAGAGCCGGGCCCGCCGCCGTCGCGGCCCGCCTGGCTGGCGAGGTTGACGATGGCGCCGGATTTCATGTGCGGCAGGCAGGCCTTCACCATCAGGAAGGTGCTGGTGAGGTTCAGGTCCATCACCGCCTGCCAATGCTCCAGCTCCATCTCGGCGATCTTCTTGCGCGAGATCAGGCCGCCGGTGTTGTTGACCAGCACCTCGATGCTGCCGAATTCCTCGACCGTGCGCTTGACCAGCGCGTCCACGCCTTCCTGCCCGCTGAGGTCGCCTTTCATCGCGAAGGCCTTGCCGCCGGCGTCGGTGATTTCTTTCACCGCGCTGTCGGCGCCGTCGCTGCTGGCGTAGTAGCTGATCGCCACGTTGGCGCCTTCCTGCGCCAGCCGGAGGGCACAGGCCCGGCCGATGTCGCGCCCGCCAC
The DNA here is from genome assembly GCA_048262455.1 of Rhodobacter sp. GTDB lineage: Bacteria > Pseudomonadota > Alphaproteobacteria > Rhodobacterales > Rhodobacteraceae > Psychromarinibacter. The sequence goes on along the minus strand of JBLXFD010000013.1, from coordinate 42,982 downwards.
CGGTTACGATCGCGGTTTTACCTTTCAGTTTCATAGTCATGTCCTTCTGTCGCGTTCAGGTGGCCGGCGCAGCGCCGACGTCGAAAGTCTTGGGCACGACCACCTTGAAGCTGCGGTCCCGCGCGTCGGTGAAGTAGAGGTCGCAGTCGTAGCCCTGGTCGTCGAGGAAGCTGAACACGCGGCGCGGCGCGGACAGCGGGTAGGGGACCAGCAGCGTTGCGATGCGGTGCCGGATGGCTTTGGGGAAGCTGGCGGTCAGGCTGGTACTGACGGGCAGCCCCTCGATCTCGCTCATGTCCACGCCGGGAAAGCCGGTGGTCTGGGACAGCTTCGGCGCCCCGGCCTCGGACCAGAGCACCTGGCCGTAGAAGCCCGCGCGCTCGCCCTCGTAGCGGAAGGTGGTCTCGCCCAGCTTCATCGGGCCGTTGGCGTGCAGCAGCCAGTCGATCGCCACCGGGGTCTCGGCGTCGATGCTGTCCACCATCACGAAGTATTCCCGGTTCACGAACCAGACCTCGCGCCGCACCGAGGTCACCTCGGGGGTCAGCGAGCGGTAGGCGGCGGTGGCGTCGCCCTCGACGTAGATGTGGTCGCCGCGATCCTCGGCCGTGACGATGCGGCCGGTGGACTGCATGGCCGCGGCCTTGTCCTTGCCGGCGTACTGCCCCTTGCCGTCGATCAGGATGGCGTTCTTCGACACCGTCTGCCGCCGCCAGTTCTGGTGCATGGTGGAGTTGAAGGCGACGTAGTGGCCCGACTGGATCGCCAGGTCCTCGCCGAAGCCGGACAGGCAGAAGGCGTTCTGGTCGCCGTGGCTGTGGCTGATGGACCCGTAGGGCGAGGCCTTCATCACGAACTGGATGTGGTTGTCCGGGTCGTCCATCGCGTGCTGGATGCCGACCCAGCCGATCCCCTTGAACCAGCGCATGCCGTCCTCGGGCGTCTGCGCCTCGATGATCGGGAAGTCGGTGCGGTAGGCCAGCTCGTCGAAGTTGAAGTCCCACCAGCCCCAGTTGTAGAAGGCCATCTCCGTGCCCGGGTTGGTGCGCCGGATCTCGTCGTAATACCACTGGTAGGCGCCCTTGCCGGTGACCCCGGCGAACTGGCGCAGGTTGTAGCCCAGCTTGACCGCCGGCAGGTCGCCCATGGTGGAATCGTCGCCGAAGGTGGCGCGGCGGGTGTCGGGGGCCTTCGTGTACAGCGGCATGTCGCCGGTCTTCTGGAAGAACGGGCGCTGGTAGAGGTCGAGGCCGCTGTAGCTTTTCAGCAGGTTGGCGGCGTCGATCAGGTAGGCCATGCCGGTCATCCAGTAGTGCGGCCCCTCGGCCCAGCCGCCGTCGGCATCGCCCCAGGGCGAATAGACGGTGAACATGAATTCCACGGCGTAGTGCAGCCAATCCTCGGCCTCCTCCGCGTCACCCAGCAGGGCGATGGCAGAGGGGATCAGCACCGCCGAGACGGCGCGCACGGCGTGGCTGTCGAAGGGGAACAGGTGGATGCTGGCGCCGCGGATGATGTGGTCGGCGGTCTCGCGGGTGCGGGCCAGCAGGGCGGTGCGCACCTTGTCGCGCTCTTCCTCCGTCAGCCGGTCGTGCAGCCAGTCGTAGCCCCAGGCCAGCGCCAGGTTCACCCGGAAGGCCCATTCGTCGGTATACCCGCGCGAGGTGGTGCCGGCGGGGTTCCAGGCGGCGGCCGACAGCAGCCAGCCCTTGGCCCGCTCCAGCATCGCCTCGTCCTGCGTCACGTGCCCGCCGATGGCGAGGTGGCGGATGGCGTAAAGCAGCTCCTGGCACTCGATGTAGGTCTGCCGCCAGATCGAGGCCACGCGCCGGTGCTCGGGGTAGCCGGCGGGCTCTTTCATGATCTCGCGGTCCATCCACGGCAGCACGGATTTCTCGTAGAAGGTGGACCAGGTGTACTGCTCGGGGTCGGCCTGCACCTCGTTGCGGAAGGTGGCAAGGCGATCGGGCGTCATCCACAGGCGCGGGTGGGCGCGGGTGGCGTGGGCGAAACGGGTGTCGCGGGCGGGCAGGGGCGTTTCGGGCAGGTCCGGCGCGATGGTGAAGGCGCGGTCGCTGCTCCATCCCGTGACCGGGGCGCAGGTGGCCGGGTCGCAGACGGCGTAGGACCAGACGTAGTCGCCGGGGGCGAAGGTGACGTCGGGGGTGAAGAAGTTCAGCGGCAGCGGGCCGAAGACCTGCGTTTTGTCCGCGGGATAATCGTTGCCGGAGGAGACCCGCAGCACGTACTGCGCCTCGGTCTCGATCACCGGCAGCCAGGTGAAGCGCGGCGGGTTCTCGACGATCTCGCTCTCGGCATCGGGCCGGTACTGGATGGTCAGGCGGCCGGTGCGGGGTTCGTCAAGCATGGGAAGATCGCGGGCGGGCATATGCGGGCCTTCGTGGCAGTCGGTCAGGTACGGGGGGAGGGGGCAGGTGGGGGGCGCGGCCCGCGAAAGGTCGCGCCCCTGTGGTCAGGCTATCCGGTGACGGATCAGCCGTACTGGCGGCTGTAGGCGTCGTTCAGAACCCGGATGACGTCCTCGAAACCCATCTTGTTGAGGGTGTTCATGTAGGAGTCCCAGTCTTCCTTGATGTCGCCGGAGCCGAGAACCCAGGCCTGCTGGCGCTCCAGCATGTAGGTCTGGATCGAGGGCCAGTAGCGGTCGTAGACTTCCTGCTCTTCCTTGGTGAAGGAAACACCCAGGAACTGGTCGAACAGCAGGTCATGCTGGTCGTACAGGTCGATGCCCTCGCGGGCGGCCTCGGCGGTCCACTGCCACTCGTACGAGAAGTCCTGGAAGAAGCCGCGCGGGATCTGTGCGCCGACGGCCCACATCTGCGCGTTCACCGGCTGGTCGCTGGACAGGATCTCGTCCTTGTAGATCGCCTCGCCGTCGACCATGTCGTAGTGCACGCCCTCGACGCCGAAGTTGGCAAGACGGCGGCCTTCCTCGGTGAACCAGAAGTCGAAGTACTTGATGGTCTCGACCGGGTGCTCGTTGGTGTGGGTGATCGCCCAGCCGTCGGCCTTCACCGGGATCCGGCTATGCTCTTCCACGCGCTTGCCACCGGAAGACGCGGGCGGCAGGAACGGGATGAAATTGAAGCCTTCGACCTTGCCTTCCAGCGCGGCGTTGTAGCCCGAGGTGGAGGCGAACCAGTCGTGGGTCACGCCGCCGAGGTTCTCGGACAGCAGGTACTCGCGGGCAGAGGAGCCGCGGGTGAAGACCTCGGCGTCGATCAGGCCCTCTTCGTACCAGTCCGCCACCTTGGCAAGACCGTCGCGATAGGCCTCTTCGGCGTAGGGGTGCGAGACCCGGCCGTCCTCGGTCACGTAGAAGTCGTGGTAGATGTCAGAGCCCGAGGACCGCGCGTCCCACAGGGTCACGAGGCGGATGACCTCTTCCCACTGGCGCACGAAGAACGGGATCTCGTCCTTCTTGCCGTTGCCGTTCGGGTCCTGGTCGCGGAAGGCCACCAGCACGTCGTAAAGCTCGTCCACGTTCTGCGGCTGCTCCAGCCCCAGCGCGTCAAGCCAGTCCTGGCGGATGAACCAGGCCCGGCCGTATTTGCCGTCCGGCAGGTAGGGGATGTAGTAGTAGTTGCCGTCGTAGGCCTTGATGGAGTCCACCAGTTCCGGGTTCTCGTCCCAGAACTTCTGGATGTTCGGCGCGTGCTCTGCCACCAGGTCGTTCAGCGGAACGAAGGCGCCCTGGGGCCCGTACTCGTTCACCGGCTGCTTGATGAGATAGCCGCCGACGATGTCGGGCATGTCGCCCGAGGCCAGCAGCAGGTTCATCGCCTCGTTGGATGCCGTGCTGTTCTTGCCGGACGTGGCGTCGACCAGGTGGATGTTGGTCTTCTCGCGGGCGACCTCTTCCACCGGGTAGATTTCAGAGGCGTCGCCGCCGACACCGTAGCCCTGGGCGCGGTTCCAGTGCATGTGGATTGTCAGTTCAAGCGGCTCTTCCACGATCGGCAGGTGGCTTTCCGCGAAAGCCGGCGCCGTCAGGGCTGTCGTGCCCAGCATGGCAATGGACAGGGTGAGATTTCGCATAGTTTCCTCCCTTGGTGCGAAAATGGTCATTCCTTCACGCCTCCGAGCAGGATGCCCTTGGAGAAGTATTTCTGAAGGAACGGGTAGATCAGCAGGATCGGTATGATCGAGCAGACGATGATCGCGGCGCTGACGGTTTCCATCGAGTAGGGCGCGTTGATCAGGGTGGTCGCGAAGGCCACGTCGTCGGTCAGTTCGACGATGACGTGGCGCAGGTAGACCTGCAGCGGGATCTTGTCCTCGTCCTGCAGCAGGACCATGGCCCAGAAGAAGCCGTTCCAGCGCGACACGATGCAGAACAGCGCGACCGTGGCGATGGCCGGCTTGGACAGCGGCATGTAGACCTTCCAGAGCACCTGGAACTCGTTGGCCCCGTCCATCCGCGCGGCCTCTTCGAAGCTTTGCGGGATCGCCTCGAAGAAGTTGCGCATCAGGATGATGTTGAAGCCGTTGACGGCGAAGCCGATGATGATGCCGAAGTAGCTGTCCAGCAGGCCCAGGTCGCGCATGTTCAGGAAGAACGGGATCAGGCCCGCGTTGAACCACATGGTGAAGGCCACCATCAGGTTCCAGAACCGCCGCCCGTAAAGCTGCTTGCGCGACAGGGCGTAGGCGCCGGGGATGATGAACGCCAGGCTCATCAGCGTGCCGCCGATCGTGTAGATGAAGGTGTTGCGGTAGCTGATCCAGAACTGCGGCTCGCTCAGCACCCGCTTGTAGGCCTCCAGCGTGAAGCCCACCGGCGTCAGGATGACGTTGCCGGCGCGCGCCTCGAATCCCGTGCTCATGGACAGCGAGGCGATGTAGATGAACGGGTAGAGCGTCGAGATCGTGAACAGCGCGATCAGCACCATGTTGACGATGACGAACAGCTTGTCGCCGCGGGAGTAGAGATTCATGTTGGTCATGGCGTGATCTCCCTCACCACAGCGACGTGCGCGAATAGCGCTTGGAGATGGCGTTGGCGGTCATCACCAGGGTGAAGGCCACCACCGCGTTGAACAGGCCGGCCGCGGCGGCAAGGTCGTACTGGCCGCCCTGGATGCCCTGCCGGTAGATGAAGGTGTTCACCACGTCCGCCGTCGCGTAGGTCGCCGGCTGGTACAGCAGGATGATCATCTCGAAGGAGATCTCCAGCAGGTTGCCGATGCGGATGATCAGCATGATGATGATCGTCGGCATGATCGACGGCACGGTGATCTTCCACATCATCTGCCAGCGGCTGGCGCCGTCCACCACCGCGCTCTCGTAGAGCGTCGGCGACACGCCGGCGATGGCCGCGAGGTAGACGATGGACTGGAACCCGGCCTCCTGCCAGATGGTGGTGCCCACGAAGATCGGGCGGAACCATTCGGGTTTCGTCAGGAAGTACACCGGGTCGACGCCGATCCATTCGAGGATCGTGTTGACGATGCCCGCCGAGGGCGAGAAGGCGGTGATGACGATACCCGCGATAATGACCGACGAGATGAAGTGCGGCAGGTAGACGATGGTCTGCGCGGTCTTCTTGAAGGTCTGGTTCAGGATCTCGTTGAACATCAGCGCCAGCAGGATCGGCACGGGGAAGCCGAACAGCAGGCTGTAGGCGCTCATGATGATGGTGTTACGCACCGCCCGGAGAAACTGGTCGTTGTTGAACAGGGTGTCGAAATGCTCGAACCCGATCCAGGCGCTGCCCGCCACGCCGCGGAAGATGGAATAGTCCTTGAAGGCGATCTGCAGCCCGTACATCGGCTTGTAGAGGAACACGATCAGCCAGACGATGGTGGGCAGCAGCATCAGGTACAGCTGCCACTCGCGCTTCAGGTGGTCGCCGACCTTCACGATGCGGCTCGGCCGGCGGCGGCGCGTGGCCTCCGAGGCGTCGAAGACCAGCTCTTCGGTGGTGGGGCCGGTGAAGTTGGGATCAGAGCTCATCTTTCCATCACCTGCCCTTCAAGCGCCCGGCCGGTGTCGACGTCGAAGACGCGGATCAGGCTGGGGGCGATGGTGAAGCCGGAGATCCCCTCGAGCACGCCCATCTGCCCCACGGTGTCGGTGCGGATCACGAAGGTCTCGCCGTTCAGGGTGGCGTGGATCAGCGCCTCGGAGCCCAGCGTCTCGGTCAGGTCGACGTCGACGGACACGCGGCCCGGCGCGTCCTCAAGGGCCACTTCGACGAACTCGGGGCGGATCCCCAGGATCACTTCCTTGCCCACGGCGTTCTGCAGCGACGGGATCTGCGCCAGTTGCAGGCGCTGGCCGCCGAACTCGGCCACCGGGCCGCTGTCGCCGGCCACCACGGTGGCGCGGACCATGTTCATCGGCGGCGAGCCGAGGAAGCTGGCGACGAAGGTGTTGGCGGGGTTCAGGAACAGGTCCATCGGGCTGCCGATCTGCTCGATCCGCCCGTCGTTCATCACCACGATGCGGTCGGCGAGGGTCATCGCCTCCACCTGGTCGTGGGTCACGTAGATCGAGGTGGCGCCCAGCCGCTTGTGCAGCCGCTTGATCTCGGCCCGCATCTGGGTGCGCAGCTTGGCGTCGAGGTTCGACAGCGGCTCGTCGAACAGGAAGACCTTGGGGCGCCGCACGATGGCGCGGCCCATGGCGACCCGCTGGCGCTGGCCGCCCGACAGGTCCGCCGGGCGCCGTTCAAGGTAGGGGGTGAGGCCGAGGATGTTGCCCACTTCCTCCACCGCGCTGGCGATGTCGGCCTTGCTCTCGCGCCGGATGCGCAGCCCGAAGGCGATGTTGTCCGCCACGTTCAGGTGCGGATAAAGCGCGTAGTTCTGGAACACCATCGCCACGTCGCGGTCCTTCGGCGCGACGCGGTTCACCCGGCGGCCGTCGATGGTCAGGTCGCCCTCCGAGATTTCCTCGAGCCCGGCGATCATCCGCAGGGTCGTGGACTTGCCGCAGCCCGAGGGGCCGACCAGCACGACGAATTCCTTTTCCCGGACTTCCAGGTCGATCCCGTGAACGACTTGCATCGCTCCGTAGACCTTCACGATGCCTTCCAAACGAACGCCGGACATTATCCCCCCAACCCCTCGAGTCGTTGCTTGCCGGTTGCGCTGCGCGTCAACCTCCCCCTCCGGCACATCGCCGCGATCTTGATGCCGCCGGCGATTCGCCAAAACTTTCGACTAGTATACTAGTTGAATTTCGTGGAATACTAGAGCTAATTCTCGCCGGGTAGGTGGCGCTTCATCAACGGGCGCAGGGAGGCACGACAGACATGCGGATTACCGAGGTAACGATTACGCCGATTGCCGTGCCGGACGTTCCGGTGGCCAACCTCAAGGGGGTCCACGGCACCGTTTTCCTGCGTTCGATCATAGAGTTACGCACCGACACGGGGCTTGTCGGCCTGTCCGAAACATACGGCGCCAAGCGCACGCTGGAGGGGCTGCGCCGCGCGGCGCCGTCGCTGGAAGGGCTGGATGTCTACGACCTGCGGGAGCTGCGCCGGCGAATCGATGCGGCGCTGCCCGAGGGCGGTGGCATCAATGCGCCCACCGCCCTGGCGGACCACAAGGTGACCGACGTGGTCTACAGCGCCTTCGAGATCGCGATGCTGGACCTCCGCGGCAAGGAGGCGAACCGCCCGCTCTACGAGATCCTCGGCGGCGCGGCCCGGCGGCAGATTGGCTTCAGCGCCTATCTCTTCTTCAAGTTCGCCAAGCGCGACACCACCTACGGCCCCGACATCCTGGGCGAGGTGATGACCCCCGATGCACTGGTGGAGCAGGCGAAGGACTTCGTCGGCCGCTACGGCTTCAAGTCGCTGAAGCTGAAGGGCGGGGTGCTGGACCCGGACGCCGAGGTCGAGACCCTGCTGAAGCTGCGCGAGACCTTCCCGCATCACCCGCTGCGCATCGACCCCATGGGCGCCTGGACGGTGGAGACCGCGCTGAAGGTGATCCGCGATCTGGGCGGCACCGAGGCCGGGGTGCTGGAATACCTCGAGGATCCCTGTCCCGGGCTCGACGCCATGGCGGAGCTTTCGGCGCAGACCGACATGCCGCTGGCCACCAACCTGGTGGTGGTGGAGTTCGAGCACCTGATGGAGGCGGTGCGCCGCGACGCGGTGCAGATCATCCTGTCCGACGTGCACTACTGGCGCGGCCCCACCGGCTGCGTCCGGCTGGGAGAGACCTGCGCCGCCGCCGGCATGGGGGTGTCGATGCACTCGAACTCGCACCTCGGCATCTCGCTGGCCGCCATGTGCCACGTGGCCGCCGCGACGCCGAACCTCACCTATGACAGCGACACGCATTACCCCTGGTACGACAAGGAAATCGTGAAGGGCGGCCGCCCGCAATTCCGTGACGGCGCCCTCGACGTGCCCGACGGCCCCGGCCTTGGGGTGGAGCTGGACCGCGAGGCGGTGGACGAGCTGCACGCGCTTTACAACAAGGCCATGGTGGCCGACCGCGACGACACCGCCGAGATCCTGAAGTACCGGCCGGACTTCGAGCGGCGGGTCCCGAGGTGGTAGCCCTTGGACGGCACGTGAGGTAATCGGTGCGCGTCCGGACATTTTTTGTATTTTATCCGGATTAAGACAGGGATCTGCGAATGGCACAGGTGAACAGTATCAGCGAGCGGCGCACGAGCGTCGATGATATCTTCGACCATCTGCACGACCAGATCCTGTCGATGAAGCTGCGCCCCGGCGACAAGATCTCCGAGGCAGAGATCGCATCCGAGTTCGGGGTCTCGCGGCAGCCGGTACGCGACGCTTTCAGCCGGCTCGCCAACCTCGACCTGCTGATGATCCGCCCGCAACGCGCCACCGAGGTAAAGCGTTTCTCGGTCCGCACCATCGAGCGGTCGCGCTTCGTGCGCGCCTCGGTGGAGGCCGAGGTGCTGCGCCGCGCCGCCCGGATGTGCGACGCGGTGGGCACCTCGCGGCTGCAGGCCTGCCTCGACCGGCAGGACGCGATGATCGAGGCCCGGGACTACGAGGCCTTCGGCGCGCTGGACTACGAATTCCACCGGACGCTGTGCGAGATCGGCGGGGTCGGCTTCGCCTTCGAGGTGATCCTGACGGAGAAGTCCAAGGTGGACCGGCTGTGCATGCTGGGCCTGTCGAAGGAAGACCGGATGCCGCAGCTGGCAGAGGACCACCGCGCCATTGCCGAGGCGGTCAGCGCCAACGCGCCGGAGCGGGCGGTGGACGTGGGGATGATCCACCTGTCTCGGCTGGACGAGACGATCAGGCACATCACCGAGACCAACGCCAACTACTTCATGCAGGACGAGATCTGACGGGCCGCAACGCCGGGGGCTTGGTGGAAGACGCGGGCCGTTCCTGCTGGGAGCCGCCTGCAACCGGCGTATTTGGTGTATCGATATACCGATGCCTCCGCACAATTCAGTCGAACCTGTCTGATCCCATTCCGCCACGTCTTGCGGCCGATTAGTAAAACGTATTATCTGTGCGCGAAAAGCCGGGCAGGGGGCCCATGCCCCCGCCGGACGGGTCCGCCGACGGCCCCGCAAGCGGAACAGCAGGACGAGGATGAATGGCCATGAGCGCGAACACGAACGAAACCTCCCGCGGCGCCAGCCGGCCGAAAGTGGCGGTGCTGATGCCAGAGGAAGTGCGCGGCCGCATCTTCCCGGCCGAAGCCGTGGAGCGGCTGTCGAAATTCGCCGAGCCGGTGTTCTTCCCCGACGAGGCGCTGGTGGCCGAGGGGCTGGGGGCGCGGCTGGAAGGCATCGAGGCGGTCATCACCGGCTGGAAGGCCCCGCCGCTGACCGACGTCGTCGCGCCCGCGGGAGGGGTCAAGTACGTCTCGCACGCCGCCGGCTCGATCCGGCTGCTGCACATCACCGAGGCGCTGGAAAAGGCTGAGATCCGCGTCAGCCACTCCGCCACGGCAATCGGCGAGGCGGTGGCGGAGTTCACGATCGCGCAGATCCTCGCCCACCTGCGCCTGCACCGCGAGGTGGACGTCGACCTGCGCAACGGCCGCGACTGGGACGAATTGCGCCACGGCAACCTCTTCGGCCTGCTGCGGATGCAGAAGGTGGGGCTGGTGGGCATGGGCTACATCGGCCGCATGGTGCGCGAGCTGCTGCGCCCCTTCCGCTGCGAGGTGGTGGTCTACGACCCCTTCCTGACGGAGGAAGAGGCCGCGAAGCTGGGCGTCACCCTGTCCGAACTGGAGCCGCTGTTCCGCGACTGCACCATCGTCAGCCTCCACGCCCCCAACATCCCCGAAACCCAGGGCATGATCCGCAAGGCGCACTTCGACCTGATGCAGGACGACGCGCTGCTGGTGAACACCGCCCGCGCCGGGATCATCGAGAAGGGCGCGATGCTTGCGGCGCTGCAGGACGGGCGCATCTACGCGGCGCTCGACGTTTTCGACAAGGAGCCGATCCTGCCGGGCGATGCGCATTTCGACCACCCGCGTGCCTACCTGACCCCACACAACGCGGGCCACACGAAGCAAAGCTACATGCTGCAGGGCCTGAACGCGGTCGAAGACGTGCGCCGCTACTTCGCCGGCGAGCCGCTGCTGCAGGAGATCCCGCCGGACCGGGCCCACCAGATGGCCTGAGGCGCCGCCGCCGCCCGTACCGAGCAACAGGGGAAGACACAGATGCCAGCCGCAACAGACAGACCCAAGGTTCTCGTGCAGGGCACCGGCTTTGCCGGCGAGGGGCACGCCGCCGCCTTCCGCGCCGCCGGGGCCGAGGTGGTGGGCATCGTCGGCCGCAGCCCCTCGGTGGTGGAGGAGGTGGCTTCCCGCCTGCAAATCCCCTTCGCCGGCACCGACTGGCAGGCGGCGCTGGAGCAGTGCAGGCCCGATATCGTCTCCATCGCCACCCCCGGCGGCGCGCATTATGACCCGATCCGACAGGCCATCGCCCGGGGCTGCCACGTCTTCTGCGACAAGCCCCTAACCCACAGCGCCGAAACCGCGGTGGAGCTTGACCGGCTGGCGGACGAGGCGGGCGTCAAGACCGCCTATGCCGCCAGCTTCCGCTACACCCCCAGCGTGCTGCACGCCAAGCGGCTGGTGGACGAGGGCGCCATCGGCGCGCCGACCGAGGTGGAGTGCATCTCGCACTTCAACCTCGAGCGCGAGATCCCCTTCGGCTGGTCGCACCGCAAGGAGCAGGGCGGCGGGCGGCTGAACAACAACTTCACCCACACGCTGTCGATCGTCGAATCGGTGGTGGGCGCGCAGGTCAGCCACATCATGGGCGAGGTGCGCGACGACCTGCACCGCGCCCCGATCGTCGAGGGGGTGCACAACTTCGCCACCCGGCGCGACTTCATCCCGAAGGACCTGGACGATCCCGCGCTGAAGTGGGGCGAAAGCAACGTGGAATGGTCCTACACCGTGCTGGCGAAGATGGGCAGCCCGCTGGCGAAGCAGCCTGTCTCCGTCCTGTTCAAGCACGGCGGGCTGGTGCCGCGGTTCCACGAGGATCACATCGTCTTCTACGGCCGCGAGGGGGCGATCTACCTCAAGGGCCACTACGGCAGCGGCGCGCTTTACCTCCACAAGGACGGCGAATGGCGCGAGCAGCCGCTGCCGGATGACATCGCCGCCGACATGCCAAAGGTGCAGGGCGAGACGGAACTGTGCTGGCACGTCCTGGCCCGCGCCTTCGTCCGCGACATCCGCGGCGAGGCGGTGGAGCCCTATCCGACCTTCCGCGACGGCCGCCGCTACCAGCAACTGATCGAGCGGATCCGCGAGAACGGCGACTGGACGGACGTGTCGCGCCTGGCCTGACATCCCCCGGCGGCCCCGCGGGGCGGCCCCCAACACGAAGGTGGAGACCCATGAAGATTACCGATGCCAAGGTGTTCGTCGGCGGGCCCGGCAAGCCCTACATCACGCTGAAGATCATGACGGACCAAGGCGTCTACGGGCTGGGCGACGCGACGCTGAAAAGCCGCGAGACGCTGACGGCGAAGTACCTGACCGACTACCTGATCCCGAACCTGATCGGGAAAGATCCCCGCAATTCCGAGGACATCTGGCAGTTCTTCTACCGCGGCGCCTACAACCGCGCCGGCCCGGTGGCCATGGCGGCCTTCGGCGGCATCGACATGGCGCTGTGGGACATCAAGGCCAAGCTGGCGGGGATGCCGCTGTACCAGCTGTTCGGCGGCCGCAGCCGCGAGGGGGCGATGGTCTACGGCCACGCCACCGGCGCCGACCTGGAGGACCTGAAGGATTCCATCGCCTACTACGTCGAGGAAGGCTACAAGGCGATCCGCGTGCAATGCGGCATCCCGGGGATGCCGACGGCCAGCTACGGGGTCTCGGCCAAGAAGGGCGACAACCGCAATTACATCACCGATTTCAGCGGGATCGAGCCAAAGCTCGAGATCTGGGATACCGACAAGTACATGAACTACATGCCCGGCGCGCTGATGGAGCTGCGCGACCATTTCGGGCCGGACCTGAAGATCCTGCACGACGTCCACCACCGGCTGCGCCCGCGCGAGGCGGCGGAATTCGCCAAGGCGGTGGAGCCGGCGCGCCTGTTCTGGCTGGAGGATCCGACCCCGGCCGAGGACCAGGACGTGCTGGCGCTGATCCGCCAGCACTCCACCACGCCCATCGCCATCGGCGAGGTCTTCAACTCGATCTGGCAGTGCAACAAGATGATCGAGCGCAAGCTGATCGACTTCATCCGCGTCGCCGTCACCTACGCGGGCGGCATTACCCACGTGAAGCGGATCGTGGAACTGGCGGCGCTGCACAACGTGCGCACGGGGTTCCACGGCGCGCCCAGCCATTCGCCCATCTCCATGGCGGCGCAGGCGCACCTGAACGTCTGGGCTCCGAATTTCGGGGTGCAGGAATACCTGGTGCTGGGCACGCCGGAGTGCGACGCGCTGTTTCCGTCGGAGCATTACCTGGAGAAGGGGATGTTCTACGTGTCCGAGGAGCCGGGGCTGGGGGTCGACTTCGACGAGAAGGAGGCCGCGCGCTACGAGTACCAGCCGGGCAGCCACCCGGTGGTGCGTCTGGAGGACGGGACGATCTGGGATTACTAGGGCGGCCGGTCGGAGAGCAACGGCAGCCTGCCCCTTGGGGTCCGCGTTATGCCAAAGCCGGTAGGGCGGGGTTCACCCCGCCTCTGGCGCAACGCCAGCCTGCCCGTGGAGTGGCGCCGCTGCCCCCCGGCTTAGGCGCTTTATCCCGGCCACATCCGCGCGCAGAATGAGCCGTGCACGAGGGTGACAAAGCGCCAGCCCGCCGGAACGGGCAGGCGCTCGCCCCCGCGCCTTCGGCTTGTTCGGGGGCTGATCAGCGCGTCAATCATATGAGGCTGTAGGGCGGGGTTCACCCCGCCACCCTTGGCGCAACGTGAGCCTGCCCGTGGGGTGGCGCTGCTGCCCTCCGGCGTAGGCGCTTTATCCCGACCATATCCGAACTCAGAATGAACCATGCACGAGGATGACACAGCGCCAGCCCGCCCGGACGGGCAGGCCCTCGCCCCGCGCCTTCGGCTTGTTCGGGGCGCATCAGCGCAACGTTGGAAAGAAGTGGTAGGGCGGGGTTCACCCCGCCATCCTTCGGCGGATTTCATCCGGGCGAACGGCACAATTGCGGCACAATAGCACGAGCTTCGCCCCGCAAGTCACTCATCTCAATAAAGTATCAGCCCCAACAACCACGTTGGTAGGCCCGGAGGGACTCGAACCCCCAACCAAAGCGTTATGAGCGCTCTGCTCTAACCAATTGAGCTACAGGCCCGGCCTCATGGGCTATTACCAGAGAACGGCGAGGGGTCAAGGCAAGCGGTAAGGATCGCGATTGACTCTGCGCGATCCGGCACCTAACCTACCATCTAGTAGATAAATGAGGAGGTTTATATGCTACGCTTTACCACGGTCGCTGCGGCCGCATTCGCCGCCATGACCGCGATTCCCGCGGCGGCCCAGGATTACAGCTGGAAGCCCGATCGCCCGATCAACATCATTGTTCCGTGGTCCGCCGGCGGCTCCACCGACCAGGTGACACGCGTTGTCGCGCCGATCCTCGAGAAGGCGCTCGGCACCGAGGTGGTGGTGGTCAACCAGCCCGGCGCCTCCGGGTCCACCGGCACCAAGGCGGCGCTCGACGCCCCGCGCGACGGCTATACCTGGACCGCCAACGCGATCGCCAACAACGCCACCTACTCGGTGACCGGCCTGGTCGAGAATACCTCGATCGACGATTACGAGATCTACCTGCACGTGGCCAACGTGCCGGTGGTCAGCGTCAACGCCGACACCCCGTACCAGAGCTTCCCGGACCTGCTGGAGGCCATGCAGAACGGCGACGTGAAGGTCGGCACCGCCGGCGTGAACTCCTCTGGCGGCATGGCGCTGGCGGCGATCAAGGAAGCGGCCGAGGGCGACCTGGCGGGTGCGCGGATGATCACCTACGACGGCGGCAACCCCGCGGTCATCGCCGCGGCCAGCGGCGAGGTGGACGCCACCACCCAGCTTGCGGTGGAGCAGACCGAGATGATCCGCGCCGGCCGCCTGCGGGCGCTGGCGGTGCTGTCCGACAGCCCGCTGGAAGTCGAGGGCATCGACCCGGTGCCGCCGATCACCGACTTCATGCCGGAATTCGAGGTCGCGGCCGACTACTTCGGCGTGTTCATCCCCAAGGGCGCCCCGCAGGAGGTCTACGACACCGTGAACCAGGTGTGGCAGGACCACGTGATGAACAGCGAGGAGCTGAAGAAGTACGCCAACGACCGCGGCGCCGTCTTCGCCCCGAGCTTCGGCCAGGAAGCCTATGACAAGGCCATGCCGGTGGTCATCGCCGAGGCCTGCGCCCGGGTGACCCGCGGCGAGGCGGTGCTGGATCCCTCCGAGATCGGCATCACCTGCCCGGCGGAATAAGCCTGCACCACGCGGACGGGGCAGGCGCTGCCCCGTCCGTTTCCTTTTCCGGAGGACGACATGCGAATGGCCATGGCCGACCGCGTCACCGCGGTCCTGCTTCTCGTGCTGGGGATGGCGCTGCTTGCGGGCGGCTGGACGATGGACCGGCTGGAGATCCGCCAGATCCATCCCGCCTCGATCCCCGGGCTGGTGCCGATGATCCTGGGCGCGCTGCTGGCGCTCTGCGCGCTGCTGCTGCTGCGATCCTCCTTCGCCGACGACCCTGACGCGCCGCCGATCTTCACCGGCGGCTCCTGGACGCGGCTGGGGCTGACCGCCGCGATCTCGGTGCTTTACGCGCTGGGGCTGGTGGGCTGGCTGCCCTACGTCTGGGCCACCTTCCTCTACACCGCCGCCTTCACGCTGCTGTTCTCCTTCCCGGTGCATGGCGACGGCCGCGCCCGCGCGATATCGGTCGCCGGGGCGCTGGTGCTGGGGATCTGCGTCGCCTTCGGCTCGGCGCTGTTGTTCGAGGAACTCTTCCTGGTGCGGCTGCCATGAGCGGGCTGGCCGACCTCGCCGCCGGCCTCGGCACGCTGCTGACCGGCGAGATGCTGTTCCATGCCGCCTGGTCGACGCTGCTGGGCATCATCGTCGGCTCGCTGCCGGGGCTGACCGCCACCATGGGCGTGGCGCTGATGACCACGCTGACCTACTCGCTGGATTCCACCGCCGCGATCTTCGTGCTGATCTGCATGTACGTGGGCGCCATCTACGGCGGCTCGCGCAGCGCGATCCTGCTGAACATCCCCGGCACTCCCGCCAGCGCCGCCACCTCGCTGGACGGCTACCCGCTGGCCAAGGCCGGGCGCGCCGGCTACGCCATGGGGCTGGCCACCGCGGGATCTGCCCTCGGGACCATCGCCGGGGTCATCATGCTGGTGCTGATCGCGCCGCCGCTGGCCGAGGCCGCACTGAACTTCGGCAGTTTCGAGTTCTTCTGGCTGGCCGTCTTCGGCATCCTGATCTCCGGCCAGCTGACCGCCGACACAACGCCCCTGAAGGGCTACATCGCCGGCATCCTCGGGCTTGCCGTGGCGATGATCGGGTCCGAGGGGATCCACGCCCACGTGCGCTTCAACCTCGGGCTGCGGGACCTCAACGCCGGGATCGCGCTGATCCCCGCCATGGTGGGCGCCTTCGGGTTCGCCGAGGTGCTGACGGCCATGTGGAACAAGGCGGGCGAACTGGCCGCCAAGAAGGACAGCAGCGACCGCACGATCCCCGACCTGATCGACCTGTGGCGCTACAAGTTCACGATCGTCCGGTCCGGCATCATCGGCACCCTGGTGGGCATCATCCCCGGGGTGGGCGAGGACATCGGCGCCTGGGCCAGCTACGCCGCCGCGCGCCGGTCCTCGAAGGAGGCGCACAAGTTCGGCTCCGGCAGCCACGAGGGGCTGATCGCCGCCGAGACGGGCAACTCCGCCGTGGTCCCCGGCTCGCTGATCCCCGCGATCACGCTGGCGGTGCCCGGCTCTGCCAGCTCGGCCGTGCTGATCGCCGCGCTGTTCATTCACGGCATCCGGCCGGGGCCGCTGATCATGATCGAGCAGCCGCATTTCATCGGCCTCATCAGCGCCATGGTGCTGATCGCCACGCTGTTCATGACAGTCTACGGGCTGACCCTGACCCGCGCCTTCGTGCAGGTGCTGCGGGTGCCCTATGCCTACCTGATGCCGGTGGTCTTCGTGCTGTGCGTGATCGGCACCTATGCCCTCAGCCAGCGGCTGTTCGACATCTGGATCATGGTGTTCTTCGGCATCGTCGGCTTCGTGCTGCGGCAGATGAAGTACCCGATGGCGCCGCTGGTGCTGGGGATCATCCTCGGCGACCTGCTGGACAAGAGCCTGCGGCGCGGCCTGACGCTGAGCGACGGCGAACTGGCGCCGTTCTTCACCCGCCCGGTCTCTGCCGCCTTCGTGGCGGTCATCGCGCTGTCCATCGCGATGAACTTCGCCCCGGTGCGCCGCGCGGCCACGGCGCCGCTGCGCTGGGTGCGGAAACGCCGGGATGCTTGAGTATACCCTGTGTAACGAGTTGCTGGCGGCCGAGGGGATGGACCTTGCCGCGCAGGCGCGGGTGGCGGCGGAGCTTGGCTATGCCGGGCTGGAGCTGGCGCCCGCCACGCTGGACGCGGCGCCGCACCGGCTGTCCGCCGGCAAGGTCGCCGGGATCCGCGCCGCGGTCGAGGATGCCGGCATCCGCGTCACCGGCCTGCACTGGCTGCTGAGCGGCTACCCCGAGGCCTCGATCACCGATCCCGCGCGGCAGGCAAAGACGCAGACGATCCTGCTGGGGCTGGTGGATCTTTGCGCGGACCTTGGCGGCAAGGTGCTGATCCACGGCTCGCCCGCCCAGCGCCTGCGGCCCGAGGGGATGGGAGATGACGCGCTTATCCGCCACCTCGCCGGTTTCTTCGCCCCGGTCGCCGCCGCCGCCGAGGCGCGGGGCCTTACCTATTGCATAGAGCCGTTGTCGGCCAGGGAGACCCAAGTGATCAACACCGTCGCCGAAGGCGCCGCGCTGGCAGAGGCGGTGGCAAGCCCCGCCTTCCGCACCATGATCGACATCAGCGCCGCGGGGCAGCAGGAACCGCCAGTGGCGCAGCTGATCCGCGACTGGGTGCCGCGCGGGGTGATCGGGCACATCCACGCCAACGACACCAACCGCGGCGCGCCGGGCATGGGCACCGACCCGTTCCCCGAAATCGTCGCGGCGCTGCTGGACAGCGGCTGGGACCGGCCGGTGGGGGTCGAACCCTTCCGCACCCTGCTGGACGCCCGCGTCACCGCCGCCACCGGCATCGCCACCCTGCGCGCCTGCGAAGGAGCGGCGGCATGACCCGGCTGCGGATCCTCGAGGCCCGCTGGTCCGAGCGGCCGGTGAAGATGCGCCTGCCGTTCCAGTTCGGCAATACCGAGGTGCGCGAGACCGCCGAGGCGCTGTGCCATGTCACCATCGAAACCGGCGGCACCCGCGCCGAGGGCCGCTCGGCTCAGCTGATGGTGCCGCGCTGGTTCGACAAGCGGGCCGAGTTGAGCAACGCCGACACCATCGACGAGCTGCGCCGCGTCACCGCCGCCGCCGTGGCCGAAGCCCCGGGGCTGGAGGGCAGCGCGCTGGAGGTCACCCGCGCCCTGCGCGCCGCGACGCACCTGCCGGGCGTGCCGCCGCTGGCGCTGGGGTTCGGCCCCTCGCTGGTGGAGATGGCGGTGCTGGACGCGCTGTGCCGCGCGCTGGACCTGCCGTTCTGGAAGGCGGCGCGGGACGATGTGTTCGGGCTGGCCGCCGGCTGCCCCGAGGCCCTGTCGCCGAATGCCGTCACCGCCGCGCTGTCCGGCATCGGCGCCCCGCGCCGGCTGGTGCTGCGCCACACCGTCGGCTTCGACGCGCCGCTGCGCCGGGACGAGGTGGGGCAGGGGGCGCCGGAGGACGGGCTGCCCGTCTCGCTGGAAGAGGTCATCGCCCGCACCGGCACCGCCGCCTTCAAGATCAAGCTGAAGGGCGACCCCGAGGCCGACCACCGCCGCCTGCGGGCCATCGCCGAAGTGATCGGCGCGGGCCGGGTGGACGCTGTGACGCTGGACGCCAACGAGCAATACGCGCCGGGCCCCTTCACCGACCTGCTGGAGGCCCTGCGCGAGGACGAGGCGCTGGCGCCGATGATGTCCGCCCTGCGGTTCGTCGAGCAGCCCTTCGCCCGCGAAACCGCTCTGTCGGCGCCGGTCCGCGCCCCGGTGCCGCTGGTGATCGACGAAAGCGACGATACCGAGGACGCCTTCGCCCGGGCGCTGGCGCTTGGCTGGTCGGGCACCTCGATCAAAAGCTGCAAGGGGGTGCTGAAGGCGCTGCTGAACATGGCGCGGGCGCGGGCGGCGGGGGCGATTCTCTCGGGCGAGGACCTGACCTGCCAGCCGGGCCTGTGCTGGCAGCAGGACGCGGCGATGATGTCCGCCTGCGGCGTCCCGGATGTAGAGCGGAACGGCCACCACTTCGCCGGCGGCTTCCAGGGCGTGCCCGAGGCAGAGCGGGGCAGGCTGCTGGCCGCGCACCCCGGCCTTTACACCCTGGTCGGCGGCCGCCCCGCGCTGCGGATCGAGGCGGGGCAGGTGGACCTGTCCTCGCTGGACGCGCCGGGGTTCGGCAGCGCCTGACCGTCCCGTAAAACGTTTCAACGCGGGGCTTGACAGAATTCGCCCCGTAACCTACCAAACGGTAGATTACTTCAGGAGGATCGAATGAAACAGCAACGCATCGGCATCATCATGCACGGCGTGACCGGGCGTATGGGCATGAACCAGCACCTCATCCGGTCCGTCCTGGCGATCCGCGCCCAGGGCGGCGTGGCCCTGTCGGACGGCACCCGGCTGGTGCCCGACCCGATCATCGTGGGCCGCAACGCCGACAAGATCGAGGCGCTGGCAAAGCGCCACGGGGTGGAACGCTGGACCACCGACCTCGACGCCGCGCTGGCCAACCCCGAGGACACGATCTTCTTCGACGCCGCCTCGACCCAGATGCGCCCGGGCCTGCTGGCCAAGGCCATCGACGCGGGCAAGCACGTCTACTCGGAAAAGCCGGTCAGCGAGAAGCTGGAGGACGCCGTCGCCATCGCCCGCCACGCCAAGGCGGCCGGGGTCAAGAACGGCATCGTCCACGACAAGCTGGACCTGCCGGGGCTGATCAAGCTCAAGCGCCTGCGCGATCTGGGCTACTTCGGCAAGATGCTCAGCGTGAAGGGCGAGTTCGGCTACTGGGTCTTCACCGGCGACGACCTGACCCCGCAGCGCCCCTCGTGGAACTACCGCGCCGAGGACGGCGGCGGCATGATCTCGGACATGCTGTGCCACTGGCGCTACGTGCTGGACAACGTCATCGCCCCGGTGAAATCGGTCAGCTGCCTCGGCTTCACCCATATCGACGAGCGGCTGGACGAGCAGGGCAACCGCTTCAAGGCCACCGCCGACGACGCCGCCTATGCCACCTTCCTGCTGGACGGGCCGGACGGCGACATCGTCGCGCACATCAACTCCAGCTGGTGCACCCGCGTGCGACGCGACGACCTGGTGACCTTCCAGGTGGACGGCACCCACGGCTCGGCGGTGGCGGGGCTGCATTCCTGCGTCGCCCAGCACCGGGTCAATACCCCGAAACCCGTCTGGAACCCGGACGAGCCCAACGCGCTGGACTTCTACGAGCACTGGGAAGAGGTGCCGGACAACACCGTCTTCGACAACGGCTTCAAGGTGCAGTGGGAACAGTTCCTGCGCCACGTGGTCGAGGACGCGCCCTTCTCCTACACCCTGGCCGAGGGCGCCAAGGGGGTGCAGCTGGCCGAGGCGGGCTATGAAAGCTCGCGCAAGCGCTGCTGGGTGGACCTGGAGGACCTGGGGATATGAGCACCAAGCTGAACCTGCCGGGCGGCGAGGTCACCCTCGTCGCCGGACCGCAGCCGGACAAGGGCGGCAAGTGGAACCGCACCGCCTATGCCGCCGCCCACGTGGTGGCCGACCCGCTGGCGGACTGCGACCCATGGCTTGACGCGCCGGTGGACTGGGACCGCACCCTGGCCTTCCGCGAACACCTCTGGGGCCTCGGCTTCGGCGTCGCCGAGGCGATGGACACGGCACAGCGCGGCATGGGCCTCGACTGGCCCACCTCGCTGGAACTGATCCGCCGCTCGACCGAGATGGCCCGCGCCGGCAACCACCTGATCGCCTCGGGCGCCGGCACCGACCACCTGGCGCCCGGCCCGGACGTGACCGTGGACGACGTGATCCGCGCCTACGAGGAACAATGCGAGGCGGTGGAAGCCGCCGGCTCGCGCGTGATCCTGATGGCCAGCCGCGCGCTGGCCAAGGCCGCCAAGGGACCGGACGACTACGCGCGGGTCTACGAGCGGGTGCTCTCGGGCCTGCAGCAGCCGGCGATCCTGCACTGGCTGGGCGAGATGTTCGACCCGGCGCTGGAAGGCTACTGGGGCTCGGGCGACCACATGGCGGCGATGGACACCGCCGTCTCGGTGATCGAGACCAGCGCGGACAAGATCGACGGCATCAAGATCTCGCTGCTCTCGGCGGAAAAGGAAATCGCCATGCGCCGTCGCCTGCCAGAAGGCGTGCGGATGTACACCGGCGACGACTTCAACTACCCCGACCTGATCGAGGGGGACGAGCAGGGGCACAGCCACGCGCTGCTGGGCATCTTCGATCCCATCGCCCCCGCCGCCGCCCGGGCGCTGACCCGGCTGGCCGCGGGCGACACCAGGGGCTACCACGACACCTTCGGCCCCACCGTCCCGCTGTCGCGCCACATCTTCCGCGCGCCCACCCGGTTCTACAAGACGGGCGTGGTGTTCCTGGCCTACCTGACCGGGCACCAGGACCACTTCACAATGATCGGCGGGCAGGAAAGCACCCGCTCCACCCGGCACCTGGCGGAGATCATCCGCATGGCCAACGACGCGGGCCTCTTCACCGACCCCGAAATGGCGGCGGCCCGCGCCCGGCCGGTCTTTGCCGCGCGGGGGGTGCAGCTATGACCGGGCTGTCCCCGGACCGGCTGTCGCTGAACACGGCGACGGTGCGCGAGCAATGGACGCTGGAGCAGTGCATCGAGGGCTGCCAGCGCCACGGCATCGGCGGCATCGCCCCCTGGCGCGACAAGCTGCACGAGATGGGCACCACGAAAGCCGCCAAGGCGATCCGCGCGGCGGGCTTGTCCGTCTCGGGCCTGTGCCGTGGCGGCATGTTCACAGAGGCCGGCGCTGTCGACCAGCAGGTCATCGACGACAACCGCCGCGCGGTGGACGAGGCGGCGGAACTGGGCGCCGCCTGCCTGGTGATGGTGGCGGGCGGCCTGCCGAAGGGTAGCCGCGACCTGCCGGGCGCCTGGGAACTGGTGGAGGAAGGTCTGGCCAAGACCCTCGAGTACGCGCGCAAGCAGGGCGTCAAGGTGGCGATCGAGCCGCTGCACCCGATGTACGCCGCCGACCGCGCCTGCGTGAACACCATGCGCCAGGCGCTCGACATCTGCGACCGGCTGGGCGAGGGCATCGGCTGCGCGGTGGACGTCTACCACGTCTGGTGGGACTTCGAGCTGGAGGCGCAGCTGAAGCGCGCCGGCAAGGACCGCATCCTCGCCTTCCACATCTGCGACTGGCTGGTGCCCACCCGGCACCTGCTGACCGACCGCGGCATGATGGGCGACGGGGTGATCGACATCCCCCGCCTGCGCATGCTGGCAGAGGCCAACGGCTTCACCGGCCTCAACGAGGTAGAGATCTTCTCGGCCCTCGACTGGTGGACCCGCGACGCGGACGAGGTGCTGTCGACGGTGGTGGAACGCGGCCGCACGGTCTGCTAGGGCCCATGCGCGCCCCGCCGCCGGCCGGGGGCGGGGCGCCACAACGAAAGGCAGTGATGGCGGGTGAACCCTCCCCGATCCGAAAGGACCGCAAGCGCAACCCCGAGGTGACGCGGGCGGCGATCCTGCAGGCGGCGCTGGAGGAATTCTCCGACGCCGGCCATTCCGGCGCGCGGATGGACCGCATCGCCCGGCGCGCCGGGGTCAGCAAGCCGATGATCTACGACTACTTCGGCGACAAGAACGCCCTCTACGCCGCCGCCCTGCGCGAGGCCTACCTGCAGATCCGCCAGGGCGAGGCGCGGCTGCAGCTGGACACGCTCGACCCTGCCGAGGCGATCCGCGCGCTGGTGCGCTTCACCATGGACCACTTCTTCCGCAATCCCTGGTTTATCCGGATGCTGAACACCGAGAACCTGATGGGCGGCGAGACGGTGCGCGAGCTGGAGGACGCCTACGAGATCCAGTCGCTGCTGCTGGAACGGGTCTCGGAAATCCTGCGCCGCGGCCGCGCCCGGGGCCAGTTCCGGACAGAGATCACCCCGGTGGAACTGTACATCTTCATCGCCTCGGTCTGCTGGTTCCCGATCTCCAACATGCACACCCTGCGCGCCGTCTTCCGCGCCCCGATCGGCGAAGACTGGCTGGCCGGCCACGCCGAGAAAGCCGCCGAGATGATCGTCACCTACCTCGGCTGACCCCCGGCATCTTCCGGCTCCAAATATCCCGCCGGAGGCTCCGCCCCCACCAGCCGCACCGCCGCCGGGCAAAATCACTCCGTCCCCAATCCAATCCGCCGCCGCCCGCGCCACGCCCCGGACTGCGCGCCAAACCCCCAATTCTTCCGGTTCCAAATATCCCCGCCGGAGGCTCCGCACCCCCCGCCCGCGCCCCCGCCGGGCAAGGGCACCACGCCGCCACCGCCGTAGGGCGGGCTTCAGCCCGCCGTCCGCCCCCGGACAGGCGGGCGCGCTACCGCAGCGCCCCCGCCGCCTTCAGCGCCTGGTAGCGGTCCTCGTCCCACCACCAGAAATCCACGCCCCGGTCGAAGGCCGGCTTCGTCTTGGGCCGCCCGAAGACGTCCCAGTAGGCCAGCCAGTGGGTGCCCTTGAACCAGTTCGGCACCCAGATGTGCTTGGACCGCAGCACCCGGTCCAGCGCCCGCACCCGCACCTTCATCGCCGCCTCGTCCGCGGCGCCGACAATCTCCTCGATCAGCGCGTCCACCACCGGGTCGGCCACCCCCGCAAGGTTCAGCGTGCCGGGGTTGTCCGCTCCCTGCGAGCCGAAGACCGTTCGCAGCTCCACCGAGGGGCGCACCGGCAGCGAGATGCGGGCGACCATGATGTCGAAATCGAAATTCTCCTGCCGCTCCACCTCCTGCGCCGGGTCGACCTTCACCAGCTGGGTCTCGATCCCCACCCGGCGCAGGTTCTCCACGAAGGGCAGCAGGATCCGCTCCAGGCTGGCGCTGTCGGTCAGCACCTCCACCTCCAGCAGCTTGCCCTCCGCGTTTCGCCGCTTGCCGTCGTTGCCCACCTCCCAGCCCGCGGCCCTTAGCAGCGCCGAGGCGGCGCGCACCGCGCTGCGGTCGATCTTGCTGCCGTCGGCAGAGACGCGGGGAACATAGGCCGGCTCGGTGAACAGGCTCTCCGGCAACTGGCCCCGGTAGCGTTCCAGCACCGCCAGTTCCTCGCCCTCCGGCAGCCCCTCGGCTTGCAGGTCCGAGTTCTCCCAGAAGCTGTCGGTGCGCTGGTAGAGCCCGTGGAACAGGGTGGCGTTGGTCCATTCGAAGTTGAACATCATCCCGATCGCCTCGCGCACCCGCGGATCGGCGAACTTCTCGCGCCGCAGGTTCATGAAGAACCCCTGCGCCCCCGAGGACCTTCCGTCCGGGATCTCGTCCAGCACCACCCAGCCGCGGCTGACGGCGGGAAAGTCATAGCCCGTGGCCCATTGCGCCGAGGTGAATTCCTCCTGCAGCAGGTACTCGCCCGCCTTGAAGGCCTCGAAGGCGGCGGTGCGGTCGGCGAAATACTCGTAGGTGAAGCAGTCGAAGTTGGCGCTGCCGACGTTCACCGGCAGGTCGCGCGCCCAGTAGTCGTCGTCGCGGCAGTAGGTGATGGTGCGGCCGGGGTCGGCCCGTTCCACCCGGTAGCCGCCCGAGGACACCGGCGGCTCCATGGTGGATTCCGCGAAATCCACCGTCTCGTAGTAATGTTTCGGCAGCACCGGCAGCTCGCCCACCCGCGCCGGCAGGTCGCGGGTCGCGGCGCCTTCGCGGAAGGTCACCTTGACGCGGTGCGGGTCCAGCGCCTCGGCGCTTTCCACGTCCTCCAGGGTGATCCGGTAGTAGGGTTCCGCCTTGGTCTTGAAGGCCTCCAGCGACCAGACCACGTCCTCGGCGGTAATGGGCGTGCCGTCCGAGAACCGGGCCTCGGGGCGCAGGTTGAAGATCACCCAGGACCGGTCCTCCGGGTACTCCAGGCTTTCCGCGATCAGCCCGTAGTAGCTGGCCGGCTCGTCCAGCGCCCGCACCAGCAGCGCGTCGTGGATCCGCTCCAGCCCCTGCGCCGATTCCCCCTTCAGGATGAACATGTTGAGGCTGTCGAAGGTGCCCGAGGCGAGGGTGCCGAGAAAGGTCATCTCGCCGCCCTTGGGCGCGTCCGGCCGGACGTAGTCGAAGTACTTGAAGTCGGCCGGGTACTTCAGCTCGCCGAAGGGCGAGATGCCGTGGGCGGTGACGGTCTCCTGCGCCTGCAGCGGCAGGGCGGCGGGGAGGGCGAGGCAGAGGGCGGCGGCGAAGGCCAGGCGAGACAGTGTCATGGGGCTCCCGGTCGGCTTGGTTTTGCCGGGAGTGTACCGCTTTGCGCCGCCGGCGGAAGCGGCCTTGAGGGCGAAAGCGGCGAGACGCCGACGCGGGGTGCGGCTCAGGTGGTCCCGCGCGCCACCACGCCGCCTGGCATGGCTTCCGCCGGTGCAGCGACCGGGGCCGCCGCCCGCGCCGGCGCCGCCAGCGGCTGTTTCGCGTTGACCACGATGGTGACGAAGGCGACGAAGTAGCAGCACATGGCCGTCACCTCCAGGTACTCCTCGATCCAGCGCAGGGTGTCGATCGGCAGGGCGATGGTGAAGAAGTCGCCGTCGCCGAGATCGCTGAGCAGGTAGAGCACGTGCACGGCGAAGCCCAACAGCAGGAACCGCAGCGCGCGGCCGCGCAGGGACTCGGTGCGGATCAGCACGTACAGCGCGATCCCCGCGCCCACGGCCATGGCGATCTTGGGGTCGTCGTCGTCGCGGATGTGGCGGGCGCGCTCGTGCAGGCCCATCAGCTCGTCGATGGCCACCAGCCCCAGCGCCGCCGTGCCCAGCAGCCAGATCCCCGCCTTCATCGGCTGGTCGGCCCGCAGGATCGCCATTACCAGCGCCAGCGCCGAGAGCATCCAGATCATGCCGCCGTTCATCATGTCGATGGCCGAGCGGTCGCGCCAGGGCGGCAGCTCGTCGTAGATCTGGAAGATCGTCGCGCTGCCGACGAAGGCGAAGATGAACAGCGCGATCATGTAGTCGGGAAGGGCGGGGCGAAAGGACATGGCGCGGTCTCCGGCGCGAGTGACTGATCGGAGCAGCCAGCCCGTCTGTCATATTTCTGTCAAGAAATCGCGCGGTTTTGCCCGCATTCCCCCCGCGCCGCGGAAACGATCCGGGGCGCGGGGGGCGGTATGTTTCTGCTGGGGGATCTGCGCGGGGCGGCTTGCGGCCTCAGCCCTGCGCCACGGTGCGCGCCAGCGCGTTGATTTCCCGCGCGATGCTCTGCGGGTGGTCCTCGGGGGTGAAATGCTTGCCGCCCTCGATCCGCAGCAGCGGCGCGTCCAGGTCGCGGGCCAGCCGCTCGCCGTACTCGATCTTCTGGAACTCGTCCGCCGCGCCCCAGGCGATGCGCGCCGGCAGCTTCAGCGAAGGCAGCCGGTCCGCGATGACCTTGGTGTCCTCGACATCCAGCGAGCGCGCCTGCCGCACGAAGGCCTCGGCGCCGCCGTGCCGGTCGTAATGCGGCGCGTGGACCTCGAAGGCCTCCTGCGCCGCCGCGTCATTGTCGTGGCCCTTGGCGAACATCATCTTCATCAGCGCGTGCAGCGAGCCGTCGGGCGCATGTTGCAGGATCGAGCCGCCCACGGCGATCGCCTTGACCATGGGCACGGGCCAGGAGTCGTAGCAAATGGCGTTGGTCAGGAACAGGCCGCTGACCATCTGGGGGTGGCGCACCGCGGCGATCTGCACCACGCCGCCGCCCAGGTCGTGCCCGGCCAGCACCGCCCGACCGATCCCCTGGTCGCGCATCCAGGCCACCAGGTGGTCCGCCTGCCGCGCGACAGAGATGTCATGCGTCTCGCCCTCGGGGATCGAGGCGCCGTAGCCCACCATCTCCCAGGCCAGCACGCGGCGGTTCTCGATCAGCGGGGCGACGTGGCGCCAGAGCGCGGGGCAGGTGGGAATGCCATGCACCAGCACCACCGGGTCGCCGGCCCCGCTTTCCTCCCAGCGCATCTGTACTCCCTGAACGTTCGCGGTGCGGCTTTGCATGTCCTGCCCTTTCCTCATGTGAATTCCCGCACCAACCCCCTTTGCCGTGCACCGTTCCATCACGTTGCCGCCTTGACCTTCCGGCCGGGCAGGGGGCATGGCACGGGGGCCAAGGAGAACCCCGTGCCGATCCTGTCCTACATCAAGCGCAAGACCACCGAGACGCTGGAGATCTACTGGATCCTCGCCCGCGTCATGGTGCCGATCATCCTGGTGACCGAACTGCTGTCCCGGCTGGGGGTGATCGAGGCCGTGGCCCCCGCCTTCGGCCCGGTCATGGGCCTGCTGGGCCTGCCGCCGGAACTGGGGCTGGCCTGGCTGACGGGGCTGCTGGTGGGCCTCTGGGGCGCGATCCCCATCATCTTCGCGCTGGTGCCGGTGGCGGAACTGACCACCGCCGACGTCACCGTCTTCTCGTCGCTGCTGCTGATCGCCCATGCCCTGCCGCTGGAACAGAAGATCATCCAGAAGGCCGGGCCGGGGATGATCCTGACCATGCTGCTGCGGGCGGGCGGCGGGCTGCTGTATGCCTTCCTGCTGCACGCGCTGCTCTCGGCCACCGGCTGGCTCTCGGCCCCGGTCAACCCGGTCTGGATCCCGATGGAGGCCGCCGGCGGCTGGACCGACGTGCTGACCGGCCTGCTGGAGACGATGGTGGCCATGCTGGCGATCCTGCTGGCGCTGTCCTTCGGGCTGGACCTGCTGAAGCGCTCGGGGCTGCTGGACCTGCTGATCACTGCCATGGCGCCGCTGCTGCAACTGGCGGGGATCCGGCGCGAGGCGGGGCACCTTGCCGCCGTGGGGCTGTTCCTTGGCATCACCTACGGGGGCGGCCTGCTGATCCGCGAGGCGCGCTCCGGCGCCGTGTCGCCGCGGCAGGTCTTCCTGACCTGCGTGTTCATGGGCTTCGCCCACTCCGTCATCGAGGACACGCTGCTGATGATGGCCATCGGCGCCGATGCCTGGGGGGTGCTGGCCGGGCGGGTGGCTTTCGCCGTCCTGGCCACCGCCGCCATCGCCGGGGTCGTCCGCGCCCTGCCGGACGCCACGTTCTTTACCTGGGCGTTCCGCAACCGGAAGGCTGCCGGGGAAACTGGCAAGTAATTGCGACGTGACGGTATTCTCGCCCGGCGCGATGGAAAGAACACTTGTTCTTTCCAATGCTTGGCCGGTATTCCGCGACGTAATTCGCATGACAAGGTTCTACCGTAGCGTTAGGCTGCCCGCAGCATGACCGCGACAAGCGCTCCCACACGCAAAAGTCCCGATGCCGGCACCCAACTTCCGGCCGCGACGGTGCACGACTTTCAGCACGACATCGACACCATCGGCCGGAATTCCGCGGTGCCGACGATCCTGGAATCCGTCTGCCTTGCCACCGGCATGGGTTTTGCCGCCATCGCGCGGGTGACCGACAGCCGCTGGGTGACCTGCCTGACGGCGGACCACTTGGACTTCGGCCTGCGCCCTGGGGACGAGCTGGACGTGCAGACCACCCTGTGCCACGAGGTCCGCCAGTCAGAGCAGGAGATCGTGATCGACGACGTGCAGACCGACAAGGACTACTGCGATCACCACACCCCCGCGATGTACGGGTTCCGCAGCTACGTCTCCGTTCCGATCCGCCGGGAGGACGGCAGCTTTTTCGGCACGCTCTGCGCCCTCGACCCCCAGCCCCGGGTGGTGGGGGACGCGCGCGTGCTGGACATGTTCCGCCTCTTCGCGCGCGTCATCGGCGACAGCCTCGAGACGGGGGAGCGGCTGCGCGAGACCGAGTACCTGCTGGAGAAGGAGCGCGACCTCGGCCGGCTGCAGGACGAGTTGGTGGCGATCCTCGGCCATGACCTGCGCAACCCCGTGGCCGCCATCCGCGCCGGTCTGAAGATGCTGGCCAAACGCCCCCTCGACGACCGCTCGGCCGAGCTGGTGCAGCTCCTTCGGGCCTCCACCTACCGGATGTCGGGGCTGATCACCAACATCCTCGACCACGCGCGGCTGCGGTTCGGCACCGGCTTCGAGGTGCATCTGACCGACGGCAAGTACCTGGGCCAGTCGCTGCAGCACGTGGTGGACGAGATCCGCGCCGTCAGCCCGGACCGCCGGTTCGATGTGGACATCCGCATCGACAATGCCCCGCCCTGCGATCAGGAGCGGCTGGGACAGCTTCTGTCGAACCTCGTCGGCAATGCCGTCACCCACGGCGACCGCGGCGGCCCGATCTCGGTCACCGCCCACACCACCGGCGGGCATTTCGAGATCGCGGTGGGCAACACCGGCGCGCCGATCCCCGCCGAGTTGCAGGACCGCCTGTTCGAGCCCTTCGCCCGCGGCGACCCGGCCGCGACCGGCAGCGGCATCGGCCTTGGCCTGCACATCGCCGCGCAGATCGCCGAAGGCCACGGTGGCGAGATCAGAGTCAGTTCCTCGCAGGAACAGACAGTTTTCGCGTTCCGGATGCCCGCGTGATGCCGGTGCGTCCTCCGGGATGTGCTGCACAGATGAACGGAACTGGCTTTCCGCCCGCCGGCACCCCAAGTGACGGCCCGGCCCGATCTGCCTCCCGACCTGCCGAGACCGCGCGGGATCCCGGGGCAGGGGGCCCGTGATGCGACCGTGACGCGACCGCTGTTCCGACTTCATCGTTTTGAACAGCAACGATAAACTGTATGCTGCCAGTGGTTCGGGCCCCATCGCCGGATTCGCTCGTCCAGGAGGAGCCACCATCAACGTTGCCATGCTGCGCCAGATCGACCCAGCCGAAATCGTTGCAAGCCTGAATGAAAGCCTCCTGGTGCTGACGGAGGACCTTGTCGTGGAATATGCCAACGACCGGTTCTTCCGCACGTTCATGGTTCCCGCCGAGGACACGGTCGGGCAGTCGCTGGCCTCGCTGGGAAACGGGCAGTGGAACATCCCGGCCCTGCACGCGGTGCTCGGCAACATCGTCTCCGGCGGGCCGGAGGTCGAGAATTACGAAGTCGACCACGTGTTCGAGCAGATCGGCCGCCGGGTGATGTGCCTGAACGCGCGCCGCACCACGCGGCCCGGTAACGGCTCGCGGCGCATCCTGCTGGTGATCGAGGACGTGACCGCCGAACGCGACGCCGCCACGGCGCTGGAGCGCGAGCGGCTGCTGTCCGTGGGCATCGTCGACACCCTGCGGGAGCCGCTGCTGGTGCTGGACGAGCGGCTGGCCATCGTCTCTGCCAGCCGCTCGTTCTACAGCACCTTCCACGTCGATCCCGCCGCGACCGTGGGGCGGCGGCTGAAGGATCTGGGCAACGGCCAGTGGGCCATCCCCGACCTGCTGGACCTGCTGACCGAGGTGGTGCCGCGCGACACCTCGGTCGAGGATTTCGAGGTCCGCCACCACTTCCCCGAGATCGGCGAGAGGGTGATCCTGCTGAACGCCCGCAAGGTCTTCCGCGAGGGCAACAACACCCACATGCTGCTGCTGGCCATGCAGGATGTGACAGAGCGGCGGCGGCTGGAGGCAGAGCGCGCGGCGGCGCTGGACCACGCCGACCGGCTGCTGGAGGAGCTGAACCACCGGGTGATGAACAGCCTGTCGATGATCGGCGGCATCATCGCGCTGGAAGCCCGCAACATGTCCGACGCGGCCTGCCGCGCCGCCTTCGTCCGGATGCGCGCCCGCATCGACGCCATCACCAGCCTCTACCGCAACCTGACGCGCACCCGCTCTGTCGACACCGTTACGGCGCGCGAGTACCTGACCTCGCTGGTGGAAAACATCGTCGCCTCCTCGCGCCACGCCGAAAGCCTTGTCGTCAGCTTCGACATCACCGACTCGCGCCTGTCCACCCGCATCGCCGTGCCGCTGGGCCTGATCGTGAACGAGCTTGTGACCAACAGCCTGAAATACGCCTACACGGACCGCTCCGGCGGCCAGCTGGGCATCGGCCTGTCGGTCGAGGACGCGTCGATGACGGTCACGGTCTGGGACGACGGCCCCGGCATCGACCCGTCCGCGCGGGTGGACTCGGGGCTGGGGCAGAAGCTGACGGAGGCCTTCACCGAGCAGCTGGACGGCAAGATGACCGTCAGCAGCGACGCGTCGGGCACGCGGTACACGCTGGTGCTGCCGGTCTAGGGCCGCGGCTGCGGCAACGGGGCCGGACACTCTGCCGCCCGGCCCCGCTCGCTCGGTCAGACCTCGACGACCACCTTGCCGATCGCCTTGCCGCTTTGCAGCCGGGCATAGGCGTCGCCGACCTGCGCAAGCGTGAAGGCCGGTTCGTCCAGAACCGGTTTCACCGCGCCGGCATCCACTAGCCGGGCCAGATCGGCAAGGATCCTGCCGTGAACCTCCCGGCCCTGATCGTGCAGCATCGGCAGCAGCATGAAGACGATGTGCAGCGACAGGCCCTTGAAGTGCGCGGGGGACAGGTCGATCTCGGACAGCGCCACCGTGGTGACCACCTGCGCGTTCAGCGCCGCCGCCGCGAAGGAATTGGTCAGGTTCGCCCCGCCGACGCTGTCGAAGACCACGTCGAACCCCGCGCCGCCGGTGTGGCTGCCCACGAAGGTCTCGATCTCCTCGGACATGAAGTCGATCGGCCGCGCGCCGAGCTCCTTCATCAGCTCAAGCTGGCCGGCGCCGGTGCCGGTGGCAGAGACCTCGGCCCCGAGATGGCGCGCCAGTTGTACGGCGACATGGCCCACGCCCCCGGCGCCGCCCTGCACAAGCACCTTCTGCCCCGCGCGGGCGCCCGCGCGCTCCAGCCCTTCCCAGGCGGTGATGCCGACCAGCGGCAGGGCAGCCGCCTCGCGCGTCGACAGCGACTTGGGCTTGTGCGCGACCAGCCGCGCGTCGGCGGGAATGAACTCCGCCAGCGCGCCCTGCAGATCGGCGAGACCTCCGGCGCAGCCGTAGACCTCGTCGCCCGGCGCGAAACCGGTGACGCCGTCACCAATCTCTTCCACGACCCCGGCGAAATCCATGCCGAGCACGGCCGGCAGGGCGGGGGACAGGGGCAGGTCCGCGCCCATGCCCTTGATCATCGTGTCGATGGTGTTGACGCTGGTGGCCTTCACCCGGACCAGCACCTGCCCGGGCCCCGCCGCCGGACGCGGCCGGTCCGCTTCGTCGAAGGACGCGTCAGGCCCGTAGGCTTTCAGGGTCATGGCTTTCATCGGTCTCTCCTGTGTTCTGGTTCGGGACTGAGATACAGGCCAGCGCTCGCAAAGATAACGGGGCCGTTCAGGAGTTCAGTTATCCGATACCGGAATGGCGGCGGGTGCGCTTTGCTGTCTCACAGACCATGCCGCCAGTCTTCAGGCTGGCCCCGCCACCCCGGTCAACGCGCGGATCGCGTCCATCAGCTTGGCTACCCGGCCTGCGTCGCCGGCCGCCGCGTGGGGCTGCGCGAAGCGGCCCGCGTCATTGTCGAAGTAGCGGCCGGACGCATCGGCGAACGCGTCCGATAGCGCGGCGCGGCGCAGGATGCCGGCGCCGATCGCCAGGTCGTTGCCCGCCACGCCGAAGCCCTCCTTGACCATCTTCGACGCCAGCAGCGAGCCGGGGTTCACCGCGATGAAGACCGGCCCGTCCGGGTGGGCGCGGGCCATCTCCTGCGTCCAGACGGTGATCGCCAGCTTGCTTTGCGCATAGGCCTCCATGTCGCCCAGCTTCCGCTCGCCGCGCAGGGCGGCGATGTCCACCGGGGCCTGCGCCGCCGACGACAGGTTCACGACGCGGCCGCCCTTCGGCAGGATCGGCAGCAGGTGCCGGGTCAGGACCCAGGGCGCCAGCGTGTTGACCACGAAGCGCAGGTCGAGGCCCGCCTGCGTGCGGGTCTGCGGCGCCTTCAGCACGCCCGCGTTGTTGATCAGCACGTCGATCCGGTCGTGCCCCGCGCGGACCTCCTGCGCGAGGGCTGCCACCGCCTCGAGGTCCGACAGGTCGGCGCGGTAGGTCTCTGGTCTCCCGCCCACCTCTTTGGCAGCGGCCACCAGTTTCTCAGCACTGCGGCCATGAAGCAGCAGGGTATGCCCCTCGGCCGCCAGCGTCCGGGCCGTCAGCAGGCCGATGCCATCCGTGGCGCCGGTGATCAGGATCGTCTTGGGCATGGGTCTCTCCTCAGCCGTGGAAGTCCGGCAGGATCTCGTCCGCCAGCCGCTTCATGGTGTCTTCGATCTCCGCCCCGTTGAACCGCAGGTTCAGGGCGACGTGGTTGATGCCGAGGCCGCGGATCTCCTCGAGGTAGCGCCGCAGGTAGTCCGTGCCCGACCGGAACCCGAGGTGGATCGGGCGGGGCGGCGCATCCGCCTGCGCCACGAGGTCGATATAGAGCGATTGCATCACCGGCTTGTCCGGCAGCCCCGCCTCCGCGATCTGCTGGCGGTAGGCACCCACGACCCTGCCTTGCGACGCCGCGTCCCGTGGGTAGGTCATCCAGCCGTCGCCGTTCCGCGCGACCCATTCGGGCGCCTGCTGGCTGCCGCCGGTGATCAGCAGGGGAAGGCGGCCCGCCAAGGGCTTGGGCAGCATGTCGATCCCGCCGGTCAGGTCGCCTTGGGCGGTCTGCGCTTGCGGGTACGGGGCGGCCATGGCGCGGATATACTCCACGCTGTCGCGGAACCTCGCGCCGCGATCCCCGAAGCTCATGGCGAGTGCCGGGTATTCGTCCGGCCGGTCGCCCGAGGCGATGCCGAGCAGCAGCCGCCCGCCAGAGAGCACATCGGCCGAGGCCGCCGCCTTGGCCACATGCGCGGGATGGCGCAGGGGCAGGACGATGCTCGCCACCCCCAAGGCGATGTCGCGGGTCGAGGTGGCCAGCGCGCCGAGGTAGACGAAGGGATCGAAGACCTGCCCGGCATCCCCGAAAGTGGGCACGTTGAACGGCACGTCCCGCAGCCAGAGCGCCGCGAACCCCAGCCGATCCGCCAGCTGCGCCCGATCCAGATGGCGCGCCATGCCGGGCACGGGATCGTTGCCATGCGCCTCCAGCGGCGCGACCAGCCCGATGCTCAACCGCCCGGGCCGGAACGTCGCGTTGTAGCCCTGGTTGAGGGGCGCGAAAGCGGGGGGCTGCGCCGTGTCCTTCATGGTCTGTCTCCTCGTCCGGCCGGGGCACCTGACAAGGCGCCGCCGCGTCTGCCTCAAGCTATCCCTTGCGGATGCGCGATAAAGCCGGGCATACCGGATTTGTTCTTTCGGTTTCGGGATATAATCGCGGTGGATACGGACAACCTGCGCCTCTTCGTCATGGCGGCGGAGCGGCTGAACATCTCGGCCGCGGGGCGCGAGCTTGGCCTTGCCCCCGCGGTGGCCAGCGCCCGGCTCGCCAAGCTGGAACAGGAGCTCGGGGTGGAGCTGTTGCGGCGCACCACGCGCAAGGTGTCGCTGTCGCTCGACGGCGCCGACTTCCTGCCTTACGCGCGAGAGATCCTCGCCCAGGCCGATGCCGGACGCGCCGTGCTTGGCGGCAAGGAGGCCGGCGCCAGGGGCACCCTGCGCTTCGCGGCCCCCAGCAGCTTCGCGCAGCTGCATATCATGCCGCTGCTGCCGGAGTTTCACCGGCTCTATCCCGATCTCACCCTCGACCTGCGCCTGTCGGACACGCGGTTCGACGCGATCGAGGGCAGCTTCGACCTGGCCCTGCGCAGTGCCCCCCTGACGGACAGCAGCCTGAAGGGCCGAAAACTGGCCGACGACACCCGCGTCCTATGCGCCTCGCCCGCCTATCTCGAAGGGCGCGGCACCCCCGGGACGCCGGCGGATCTTACCGGGCACGCGCTTATTGCCTGGGGCAACCTCGAGCCAAGGGAACTGGTGAATGCCGAGCGCGAGACGGCGCTGCTGGACCCGGCCCGGATGACATGCCGCACCATCCTGGACGACGGCGACGCGCAACGCGCGGCCACGCTGGCAGGGGCCGGCATTTCGATGAACTCCCTCTGGAACGTGGGCCGCGAGCTTGCGGGCGGCCAACTGGTCCGCGTCCTGCCAGGGTGGATCATGAACGACAGGTCGGTGCTGTGGCTTGTCTATCCGCGCACGAACGTGCTTACGCCGAAGACACGGATATTCATGGATTTCCTGATCGGGCATCTGGGAAACCGTATCTATCCCCCTCACGATCCCGCCGAAACGCGGGACTCCATGCGGGATACCTTGCCGCGCAGAGGTTAAGGAAACCCTGTCGGCTTGGAACGACAGGTTCTTTCAAGGGAAAATACTGCCATTACAGCTTAATGGCGGTGGAGGCAGTCAGCGGCGAACTGGTCTCGGGCAAAAATTCCCTGATAACAGGGAAAAAACAGGGAAGAATCCCCCATAACAGGGCCTCCTGCCAGCCCGATGACCTTTTCATCCTGCAATCTCAGTCAGTTAGGCCGGATTTGCGTGACTCGAGAACAGGGAATTAAATCGGGGCTTACAGGGAACTATTTTTATAGATTCAGCGAATTATTAGTTTTGAGCAGGGTAACCTAATGCGGTAAGGAAATCGAGCGCCGGCTAGATTCGGCGCATCCGAGGGACATCAGAAACCCCGTTCCTCTTAGCCACCGGGTCCCGCAGTGCGTGGCCTGAATGGGCGCTTCGGCGTCACAGGGTTAAGCCATGGAGGTTTCGATGACCCTGAATATTGACTATCGCACGCCCGGGGACCTCGTCCCGCGCAAGGGTAATCCCCGGACCCATACCGACCGGCAGATCGACAAGATCGCGCGGTCGATAGAGCGGTTCGGGTTCACCAACCCCGTGCTGATCGACCGTGACGGCGGCGTGATCGCCGGTCATGGCCGGCTTGCCGCTGCTGACAGACTGGGAATTACGGCGGTGCCGACGATCTGCCTGAGCGATCTCAGCGACGCCGAGGTACGGGCCTATGTGATCGCCGACAACCGGCTGGCGGAGGAGGCCGGCTGGGACCGGGCGCTGCTTGCGGTCGAGTTTGCCTACCTGGACCAGCTCGATCTCGAATTCGACCTGACGCTGACAGGGTTCGAGTTGCCGGAGATCGACCTTGTCCTGCAGGAGGCCGGCGCGGCGGAAGGCCCAGACCCGGCAGACGAGGTTCAGGCACCGGGGGAGGGGCCGGCGACGACCCGTCCCGGAGATGTCTGGCAGATCGGGCCGCACCGGCTGATCTGCGGCGATGCCACGCAGCCGTCAATTTACGCGGCGCTGATGCAGGGCGCGAGGGCGCAGGCGGTGTTCACGGATCCGCCCTACAACGTGCCGATCGACGGCCACGTTTGCGGCTCGGGGCAGGTGAAGCACCGGGAGTTCGCGATGGCGGCCGGCGAAATGTCCTCCGCGACCTTCACGGACTTTCTGCGCAGCGTGTTCACCAACCTGGTGGCAGCCAGCGCCGACGGCTCGATACACTTCCACTGTATGGACTGGCGGCATATGAAGGAGATGCTGGCAGCGGGCGAGGGGAGCTACAGCGAGCTGAAGAACCTCTGCGTCTGGGCCAAGACCAATGGCGGCATGGGGTCGCTCTACCGGTCGCAGCACGAGCTGGTGTTCGTCTTCAAGTCCGGCACCGGCCGGCACGTCAACAACGTCGAGCTGGGCAAGAACGGCCGCTACCGGACCAACCTCTGGACCTATGCCGGGGTCAACAGCTTCGGCGGGCAGCAGGGTGACCTGGCGCTGCATCCGACGGTGAAGCCCACAGCTCTGGTGGCCGACGCGATCCTCGACGTGACGCGGCGCAAGGACCTCGTGCTCGATGCCTTTGCCGGCTCCGGGACGACGCTCTTGGCTGCAGAGCGGACCGGCCGCCGGGGTTACGGCATCGAGCTCGATCCAGTTTACTGCGACGTGATCCTGCGCCGGTTCGAGGCCGCGCTCGGCATGCCGGCGCAGCTTGAGGCGACAGGCCAAGGATACGCCGAGGTTGCCCAAGACCGGGCCGGGGAGGCAGCGGCGTGACCCAGGACGAGAAGCAGACGGGGACCGGCTACGGCCGGCCCCCGCAGGAGCACCAGTTCAAGCCGGGGGAGTCCGGCAATCCCCAGGGGCGGCCGCGCAAGAAGAAGGGCGTGGTGAGGATTGATCTGTCGGCGTTCCTGGACGAGGCCTTTGCGGCCACGGCGGGCGAGGCCGGTAACTGCATGGGCGCCTACGAGGCCGAGAAGCGCCAGATGCTGAAGCGGGCGCTGACGGAGAGCGATGTGAAGGCCGCGGTCTACCTATTGAAGGAGATGGTGAAACACGGCGTGGTGACGCGCAAGGAGATCCCGGACGATGGCGCCCGTGTCGAGCTGCCAAAGCACCTGCCCCACCAAGTGGCCGTGGCCGCGCTGGAAAAGCATGGGCGCCCGCCCTGGCCGCCGGCCAGGCTGCGGCCGCTGATCCGCGACTATCTGGCAAACCGCGAGCCAGAGCAGAAGATCTACGACGATATCGTGGGGTATGAGTTCGATGACTGGCGATGATGAAGTTGGCCGGAACCGCCCGCCGAAGCACCGCCAATTCTCAAGGGGTCGCTCGGGCAACCCGCGCGGGCGGCCGCGGGGGCGGAAGAACAGCAAGACCGTGCTGCGGGAGATCGCCACCGAGACACAGCGCGTGCGGCTGGGCGGCGCGCCACGGAGGGCGACCAATGTCGAGTTGCTGTTCCTGGTGCTGATGAAACGCTCGCTGGAGGGCAACCTGACCGCAACCCGGGCACTTGACGACTTCCGGCGACAGCTGTCACCCCACGACGTCGAGGAACAGCACGGCGGCTACATCGTTCATCTGGAGCCGGTGACGATGGAGGAGTTCGAACTGCACGCGGGGGCCCACCGCGCGGTCTGCGACTATGTGCAAAAGACTAAAACCCTGTCCACAGAGTGACGTTCCCGGAGATGAGCCTGGAGGAAGTCGAACAGCACGCACGGGCCCAGCCAGGCGCCAGCACGAGTTTCTGCTATAATCGGCAGAGGTCGCGCGAGTGCATATTGGAGCCTTTATGATCTACCGCGTCCTATCGAGGACCCAGCCCGAGAGGCCCGCGTTTATCACGCGCTGTGCGAGGGTGTCCCCGCTCCATAATTGAAGCTGGGGCTCACCCACCGGCAGCTGCATGTTCTTTGCCGGCTTCGCGCAGACGAAGATGAAGCGGTCGAAGGTGCCATTGTCGCTGAAGCGTCTGATATACTCGTTCAGGTCCCCCTGCCGCGCCCGCGCCTTCACTTGCACCCAGGCCGTCTCTCCGGTGCAAGGCTGGCTCAATAGAAGGTCGGCCTCCGGAAGGCTTCCACCCAGGCGGCTGATGCGCTGCCAGCCACCGTGCCGGAGCAGAAGGTCCGTCAGCACCTCCAGGTCCGCCGCGTGCAGCTCCCGGAGCAGCTGGCCCATCACCTGCTCCATCTGCTGCCCGAGCGCCACCGCCTTGCTGTGCAGCGGGTGTGCCTCTCCGCGGATGCAGCGCAGCAGGTAAGCCTCTGCTTCGACGCGGCAGATCGTGCGGCGGTATGCAGCTGTCCGCGTCAAAGCTGAGGACAAGGCGTGCAGTGCCAGAGGCGTGCCGGTAACGCTGTCCCGGCGCCAGCCACCTTCGGCAGGGCGCTCGCGCTGAAGGCCGCCTTCCTGTGCTCTTGAGGCGCTTACACGGCCCCCGGCCGTTGCCCAGTAGAGATGGCCGTGCGCGGTGGTGACGAAGAGGGTTCCGTCCGGCAGCTCGTAGAAGTCCCGTAGCTCCCGGATATCCTGCCTTGCCTCTTTCGCGGGCCGGCCGCGCGCCACCAGCTGCTTTTGGACCGCCTCCCACTCGCCTCTGGCACAGAGCTCATGATCCGCATCCGGGAAGGCCAGTGGAAGTATGCTGCGGCTGAGGGCCTCCGGGACGAAGGCGCCGCCTTCGCCGAGCTTGATGTATCGGACGGCGGGCGGTGAGAAAGCCGAAGGGTCGGTCATGTGCGCAGAGCCTCTTGTAGACGATTGGTGACAACACCACTGCCTGGCGCGGTGGGGAAGTCAACGCCGAATGTCACTGTTCGTCTGTAGACGGATCGGCGACATCGGCGTTTGTGGCGCAACATGGAGATCCGGGAACGTCTTGCGAAAAACCTGCGCCGCCTGCGCCAGAAAAGGGGCTGGTCGCAGGAGACCTTCGCCGCCGAGGCCGGCCTCCACAGGACCTACGTCAGCGACCTCGAGCGTGGGGCGAGAAACCCGACCATCACCGTGGTGGAAAAGCTGGCAGTGGCCCTGAAGGTCGGGGCAGGGGACTTGCTTGGGTGAGGCTGGCGAGCCCCTTTGGCTGCAGTCTACGGGCAGATCCTGTATAAATTCCTCACCAACGCCGTGCTCCTTGGCGGCACATTTCAGGCAGTAATGGTGGGAATCCGTGCAGAAGGAACCTGCGAATTGATGTCCCGCATCGATCTCGGTTTGTTCTGCACTTCGGCCCCACAACTCCGAAGATCACAGGGGTCGGCTGGTAGCTGTAACTACACCACCTGCACGCGCGGCACCTTTCAGATCGCTCTCTACTGTCGGGCCGACGGCTGCCTTTTTAATTGGAAAGCCAGTGTCAGGACCAGCCCCCCCGATTCGAACCGCGCCTCCATGTGGCCCTCGTTCTGGTAGCAGATCTGTCCCTCTATCAGCACTAGGCCGAAGCCTTTGCGCTGTGGTTCTACCACCTCGGGGCCGTCCCGCTCGCGCCAGGTCAGTTCCAGCCGGCCGTCTATCACCTGCCATGCCACCTCGACGCGCCCCTCGTCCACGGACAGCGCGCCGTACTTGAGCGCGTTGGTGGTCAACTCGTGAATCACCATGCCCAGCGAGAGGGCTTGTTCAGGCGCCAGTTCCACCTCGGCTCCATGTGCTTCGATCCGCTCGGCCCCAACCGCGTCCGCTTCCGCCTGCACAAGGTGCCGGATCGAAACTTTCGTCCATTCCGCCTGCGACAACAGCGAATAAGCCCGGGCCATCCCGTGCAGACGCCCGGTGAGACGGCGAGCGAAATCCTCCGGCGCGATGGAGGTGTTGAGGGTATTTTTGGTGATGCTGATGA
Organism: Rhodobacter sp.; assembly: GCA_048262455.1. Lineage (GTDB taxonomy): Bacteria > Pseudomonadota > Alphaproteobacteria > Rhodobacterales > Rhodobacteraceae > Psychromarinibacter. The sequence continues at coordinate 3,079 of JBLXFD010000013.1, read as the reverse complement.
CCACCGCCAGCATGTTCTTCACCCGGTGGTTTAGCTCGGAGATCAAGACCTTCTGCAATTGCTCGGCTCGGGCGAGCGAGGTGATATCCACCAAGGTGATCACCACTCCGGTGACTCCGTCGTCCCGGTCGCGGTATGGCATCAGGCGCACCAGGTAGCTCTTGCTGTCGTCACCCAGGGAAAGGCGTTCCTCGATCCCCTCGCCGCTGCCGAACACCTCGCGCCAAACCCGATCAGCAGGAGCGAAGAGTAGCTTAAAATACGCTGGAAACTGTCCAAGGATTGAGAGTAGCTCACAATCGGCCAGGCGGCGAGAAGCTTGATTGCCGGTCACGAAAATTTTCCTTGAACCTCTAGCGGCTGCAGGAGTTAAGCCCATGTGAGTGTGCGCCGCGTAAAATAGACTCTCGGCAGCAAAAGGGTCATTGGGGCATGCGAGGTGACGAGATCGAAATAAATGCGGGAACAGGTAGCGTGCTGACAAGACGACACTTCATTCAATCGACCACAGCGCTGTTTTCGGCGACCGTTCCAGGCATGGCCTTGGCCAGCACCTGGCCGACCGCAGCACAGAAAGCTGCCTGGGACGCCGAGGTGACACCGCCCAATTTCGATATGGCCACGTCCAACCCTTGGGGCGTGCACCCGCGTTTCCTTCCCCAGCGCGTCTACGCGAACGACGGGCTCACGCCCGGAGACGTTCATGTCGATGCCGTGGCCAGATATGTCTATCATATCGAACCTGGTGGCACTGCCATGCGATACGGAGTGGCCATCGCGAGAGGCAGATTGTACGAATCTGGCGTCTACACCATCAAGCGCAAGGTCGAATGGCCGCACTGGACGCCGACACAGAACATGATCCGGCGGGAACCGGAGATCTATGCCGACATGGCCAACGGAATGGAACCGGGCCCGACGAACGCGCTGGGATCACGCGCACTCTATCTTTATGTCGGCAACAGGGATACCTATCTGCGCATTCACGGTACCCCATGGCCGGAAAGCATCGGCGGGCGGGCGAGTTCCGGCTGCGTCCGCATGATTATGGCGCATGTCAATGATCTCTTTCCGCGGGTGCGGATTGGTTCGACGGCCCATCTTCATCCTGCCGACGACGGCCTGTCCGCAGCGGTTTGAACATACCTCAGGCACGTCGCGGACGCGCGGGTTCGGTCCGCGACCGAAGTTGTCAGGAACGGCTCGCCGTACAAAGCGGCGCGCCGCCGACTGTACGCAGCGGGACCAGCGTCGTTTCCACCGGTCCCCGGTGTTCGTACCAGTAACAGCCATCCTCGGGCAGCAGTCGCGCTGAAGAGAGATCCTGTCCAGATGCGGCACGGGCGGCAACAGCTTCGGGAATGTTGCCGACCTCGTTTGACGCGCTGACGGTCTCGACGGGTTGCACCGTGCACCCCGAGGTAATTAGCAGCGCCGTGGCGAACATTGCGGTATGCTTTTTCTTCATCGCACGCATTGAGTCTTTATCCTGTTTCATTTCGTCGGCCACGCAGCGGCGCTGAGCTATTCCCTGGCACAACTACCAAAAAATCGGTCTGGAAGGCCAATCAATTTTACTCTTGAAGCTCTAGTTGCTGTAGGAGTTATATCATGGCAAAGCACCCGAAGCCCGAGGTCTATTCATGCCGTCCGACACCCATCCACAACATCACGATCACACCCACGATCACGCCGAAGACGCCCAGGCAAGCGGCAGCAGCTGCAGCGGCAGAGCCGGAACCTGCGGCGACATCGCGCCGACGGATCTCGCGTCAACGGGCGGGCGAAGTTTTCAGGTGTCCGGCCTCGACTGCGCCGAAGAGGTCGCGATCCTGAACAAGGTGGTCGGCCCGAAGATCGGCGGGCCTGAGCATCTCGCGTTCGACGTGATCAACGGGCGGATGACTATTCTCGACAGCGCCAAGAATGTGTCGGACGGCGAAGTTGCAGAATTGGTCGCAAGCACCGGGATGACCGCCAAGCCGTGGGATGCCGAAAACGCGTCGGTAGACCAGGCAGCCCATCTTACCCGGCAGCGACTGTTTACAGCGCTCAGCGGCGGCTTCTGGGCTGCGGGTTTCCTGTGGCACATCATCGAGACCGGCATGGGTGGGGCACTCGGCCTCTTCGCAGGGCACGGCGAAGCGCCGATGCCGCTAGCCGAGGCAGGGCTATTCGCTGTGGCGATCCTGTTCGGTGTCTGGCTCGTGGCACCCAAGGCATGGTCGTCCGCACGTCGGCTGTCGCCCGACATGAACTTGCTGATGGTGGTCGCCGTGGCCGGTGCCATCGGGCTTGGCGAATTCTTCGAGGCGGCAACAGTGGCGTTCTTCTTTTCGTTGTCCCTCTTTCTCGAAAGCTGGAGCGTCGGGCGCGCGCGGAACGCAGTTTCGGCGCTCTTGGATCTTGCGCCACCGACGGCGCGCGTGATCCGCGAAGACGGAAGCGAGGCCGACGTTCCGGCCGCTCAAGTCGCAGTCGGCGACCGCTTCGTCGTGCGTGGTGGCGACCGTATCCCGCTCGACGGCGAGGTGACGGATGGCGCGGGCGCGGTCGATCAGGCGCCGATCACCGGTGAGAGCGCTCTAATACCGAAGGAAGCCGGAGACGAGGTCTATGCGGGCACGATCAACGGCGAAGGCACACTGACAGTGCGGGCCACGAAGGCCGCCTCGGACACGGTCTTGGCCAAGATCATTCGTATGGTCGGTGACGCCCATGCCCGCCGCGCCCCGGTGGAACAGTGGGTGGCGAAGTTCGCCCGCATCTACACGCCTATCGTCATGGCTCTCGCCATCGCAATTGCCCTGCTGCCGCCGCTCATTTTCGGTGGGGCCTGGGATTATTGGTTCTACAATGCACTCGTGCTGCTGGTGATCGCTTGCCCATGCGCTCTGGTCATCTCGACTCCTGTCTCCATCGTCGCGGCGCTCACCGCTTCGGCGCGGGCGGGCGTACTCATCAAGGGTGGTGCCTATGTCGAGGCACCGGGTCGGACCACCGCGCTGGCCATGGACAAGACCGGCACAATCACAATGGGCGAGCCCGAAGTGGCGGCGGTGCATCCGCTGGGCGGAGC
>JBLXFD010000012.1:0-111102 GCA_048262455.1 Rhodobacter sp. | reverse complement strand
TCTTCAACCGTCTCAAGCACTTCCGCAGCATCGCGACGCGTTACTTCAAGACCGCGACGAACTTCCTCGCCGCCCTCCACCTCGCCTCATCCCGCATCTGGATCAAGGCTAAAGAGTCCACGACCTAGGGCGGGGGCTGTTCAGGCAAGATGGTCGCCCGAACAGCGCCGAAGGCGCCGGGCGAGCGCCGGCCCGTGCGGCGGGCTGGCGCTTTGGCTGCCGTTTGCGCGAAGCCCTGAGCGGGGAAGTACCTGGCTGCCATAAACCGCCCCGCTCCGCCGCTGCAACGCCATCCCCCGGGCCGGCGCTGCCCGGCTTGGTTGGGCACGGGCGGCGCGGGAGCTGACGCGCCCTACCCCTCCGGCAGGAACCGCTCGTGGCCGCGCAGGTGGCCTTGGCTGATCTCCGACAGCTCACGCAGGCCCAGCAGGGTCATATCCCGGTCGATCTCGCTGGCGAGGATGTCGATGGCGTGGGTCACCCCCACCTCCCCCGCGATGGCGGCGGCGAACAGCATCGGGCGGCCGACGAAGACGAAATCCGCCCCCAGCGCCAGCGCCTTCAGCACGTCCGAGCCCCGGCGCACCCCGCTGTCGAGCATGACCGCCATGTCGCCGGCCTCGCGCTTCACCCCCGGCAAAGCGGCAATGGAGGACACCGCGCAATCCAGCTGACGGCCGCCGTGGTTCGACACCACGATTCCGTCCGCCCCCAGCTCGCGCCCCAGCCGCGCGTCCTCGGGTGATAGCACGCCCTTCAGCACCAGCCGGCCGGTCCAGCGGCGGCGGATCGTCTCGAGGTGGCGCCAGTTCAGCGTCTCGCGGCCGCTGAAGGACCGTTGCGCGTTGCGCGAGATGACGGGGGCGCCGCGGGCGGCGGTGCCGTTCTCGAAATGCGGCATGCCCCTGTTCAATAGGGTGCGCGCGCCGGTGCCCAGCAGCCAGCGGGGGTGGGTCACCCCCTGCCAGGCCAGCTTCAGGCTGGGGCGCAGGGGCGTGGAGAACCCGTCGCGCACGTTCTCTTCCCGGCCGCCGTTCACCGGCACGTCCACGGTGACCACCAGCGTGTCGTAGCCCGCCGCCTCGACCCGGTCGAGCATCGGCAGGAAGATTGCCTCGTCCCCGGCAAGATACCCCTGGAACCACCGGCTGCCCGCCTCGTCCGCCAGCCGCTCCAGCGGGGTCAGGCCCGCCGCGCTGACCAGAGCCGGGATACCGCGCGCGCGGGCGCCCTTGTGCAGCGCCACGTCGCCGTCGTAGGCGGCCAGCGCCGACAGGCCCATGGGCGCGATGCCGAAGGGGTGGCGGTAGCCGCGGCCCATCAGCGTCACCGACTGGTCGCGCGTCCGGTGCCCGCCCAGCGCCCGCGGCACGAAGGCGATCGACGCGAAGTCCGAGCGGTTGGCGCCGAAGCTCTGGCCCGTCTCGGTCGCCCCGGCCACGTAGGAAAAGACCGGGCGCGGCAGGTGGCGCCGGGCCGCGCGCTCGAAGTCCTGCAGCGCCAGCATGTCGCGCAGGCGGCGCGGCGGCCTCGGCGGCGGCGAGGTCTTTGCCTGGTTTGCCGGTTCCAGCCGCGGCGCCGGGGCCGCCCCGTTGGTCTGGGCGCTGTCGGTCATCGTCCGCGTCTCTCCTTCTCAGGCTCAGGCGGCGCGGGGCGCCGCGTGGAACGGGGCCAGCCGGCCCTGGGCGTCGAAGTCCCAGTCCTGCGGCGCGCCGTCCAGTTCCATCCGCGCCTCGGCCTCGGCCTCTGCCACCAGCGCGTCGGAGACCAGGATCGTCCCGAGGTGCAGGGTGTTGGGGATCCGCACGATCCGCAGACGCTCGGGGTCGGCGGCATTGCAGGTCTTGATCGCCGCCTGCACCGCCAGCCGCTCTGTCTCCATCATCGGGGGCACCCGGGCGCCGGCCAGCACGGTGGATGTCATGGCGTTGGCATAGGTGGCGGCGAAGTCCATCGCCTCGAACATCGCGCGGGTGGTCACGTCGCACAGCCCGATGCCGGTGGCATTGCCGCCGCTGGTGGGCGACAGGCGCAGGTAGGCCATCTTGCCCACGTTCAGCGTCGGCTTGAGGTAGGGGGTGCTGGGCCGCCCGGTGATGTTGGGATCGGCGCCGGTGCCGGAGTATTCCTTGCCGATCTCGTCCACCACCAGCACGTCCAGCGGGTTCAGCAGGATGCGCGGCATGTTGGCCTTGGCCATCTGCAGCAGCTCCGGCTCGCGCGTGAGGATCTGGTCCGCCGGCACCGCCTCGACGAAGCGGATCTTGTCATAGGCGTTTTCCACCGAGGCGAGGCCGAAGAGGATCGGCGCGGTCTCGATCTTCATGCGGGCCATGTCGGTGACATTGGCCTCCATCACCCCGAAGCCCTGCGCATGGCAGCTCTCGGCGCCCTTGTGCTTGCCCAGCCCGATGGTGAGCATCTTGGCCAGCCCGCTTTCGATCCGGCCCGAGAAGCTGGTGTGCGGCTTGACCCGGTTGATCACCACGATCCCGTCTGCCTGCATCGCCTCGCGGTCCATCAGCACCGGCAGGCCGTTGGGCAGGCGCCCCAGTTCCACCGTCTCCATGGAGGAGCGGACCGGGCAGCCCATGCGGGCCTCGTCGACCCCCAGCTTGGCCAGCAGCTGCGCCTGCCCCTCGTCGGAGGCGCCGCCGTGGCTGCCCATGGCGGGAACGATGAAGGGCTCTGCGCCGAGGTCCTTCAGCGCCGCCACCGTCGCCTTTACCAGCACCGGCAGCTGGTCCAGCCCGCGGCTGCCGACGCCGATGGCGATGCTCTGCCCGGCCTTCACCAGCCCCGCGATCTCGGGCCGCGCGATCTGCTCGCGCACCCCGGCGGCGACATCCTCCAGCCGGGTGTCGTCGAACTTCTGTCGCACCGGCCGCAGCGGCGGCAGCGGCACGTCCTTCAGCATTCTCGCGATCACGTCCATCGGTTCCTCCCGGGTTCTGGTCGTGGCTGATATATCAGGCGACGGCGTGCTCGGACAGGCCCGGCATGTCGAAGCCCACGGCGTCCAGCCGCTTGGCCAGCTCGGCCTTCTGGTCCTCGGTCAGCGCCACCAGCGGCGGGCGCACCCGCGCCCAGTCGGCGTCGCCGGAATGCCTTGCCACGGTGGCCTTCAGCGCCGGGATCATCGGGAAGCCGGCGACGATGCCGCGCGTCTCGCTCAGCTTGGCCTGCGCCGCCTCGGCATCGGACCCCTGCCAGTCCCGCGCCAGCGCCGCGATGGCGGCCGGGTTGACGTTGGCGGTGGCAGAGATGCAGCCCGCCCCGCCCGCGCGCATGCAGCGCAGCAGGAAATCCTCGGAGCCGGCGAAGACCTCGAAGCCGTCCGGGCCGAACCGCTCGATCATCGTGGCGGTGTTGGACCAGTCGCCGGAGCTGTCCTTCATCCCCGCGATGATGCCCGGGAAGGCCTCCCGCAGGCGGCCGACGAGGTCGGGGGTGATGCCCACCTGCGCCATCGGCGGGATGTGGTAGAGGTAGATCCGCAGCCGGTCGTCGCCGACCCCCTCGATCACCTGCGCGAAGTGGTCGAACATGCCCTGGTCCGAGACGCCCTTGTAGTAGAACGGCGGCAGCATCAGCACGCCGCCCACCCCCAGCCCCACCGCGTGGCGGGTCAGCTCGATCGTCTCGGGCAGGTTGCACAGCCCGGTGCCCGGCATCATCCGCGCAGCGGGCAGCCCGGCCTCCACCACCGTTTCCAGCAGCATCTTGCGCTCGGCCACCGACAGCGAGGTCGCTTCGGAGTTGGTGCCGAACAGTGCCAGCCCCACGTCCTGCGACAGCATCCAGCGGCACTGGGCCACCAGCCGCTGCGGGTCGGGTTTCAGCGCGGCATCGAAGGGGGTGACGACGGGCGTCAGAACGCCGTTCATGCTCATCTCGAATGTCCTTTTCATCGGTCTGTTGGCCCGGCGGGCCGGCGCGGGCCTAGCCGTCGCCGGGGCCCGCCTTGGCCGGTTTACGGAATTTCACGTCCCGCAGGAAGGAGTAGAGGATCGTCGCCACGGTCAGCACCATCAGCACCACCGTCACCCAGCGCTGCATGAAGTAACCCAGCAGCGACAGGTCGCGCGCCGAGGCCAGCGTCATCACCCGGTCGAGGTTCTCCTCGGCCAGCGGGCCAAGGATCAGCCCGAGGATGATCGGCGCCAGCGGGTAGCCGGCGCGGCGCAGGGCGTAGCCGACGAGGCCCATGGTGAACATGATCCAGATGTCGAAGCTGATCGAGCGGAAGGAATAGGCGCCGATCACCGCCAGCGCCGCCACCACCGGGGCCACGACCCCCTGCGGCACCAGCACGATGCGCGACAGCCAGGGCAGCGCCACCAGCGCCACGACGGCGAAGAAGGCGTTCGCGAGGAACAGCGAGAAGATGAACGGGTACAGCACGTCGGGCGCCTGGGTGAACAGCATCGGGCCCGGGATCAGCCCGTGGATCAGCAGCCCGCCCAGCAGCGCCGCCGTCACCGCGTTGCCCGGGATGCCCAGCGTCAGCATCGGGATCAGGCTGCCGCCCACCACCGCGTTGTTGGCCGCCTCGGCGCCCGCGATCGCCTCGGGGGACCCCTTGCCGTACTGCTCGGGGTTCTTGGAATAGCGCCGCGCCTCGCTGCGCCCGATGAAGCTGGCGATGTCCGCCCCCGCCCCCGGGATCAGCCCGACGAAGGTGCCGATGGCCGAGGACCGCGCCAGCGTCTTGCGTAGCGACCACAGCAGCCCGCCGCCGGGCCAGATCTTGCCGATGCGCGGGATGTCCAGCTGGGTGTCCATGCCCCGGCCCTCGGCCAGGATCAGCACCTGGCTGATCGAGAACAGGCCCACCAGCGCAGAGACCACCGGCAGGCCCTCGTAGAGCGCCAGTTCGCCGAAGGTGTAGCGGATGGTGCCGGTCATCGGGTGCGCGCCGATGGTGCCGATGGCCAGCCCCAGGATTGCCGCCACCAGCCCCTTGACCGGGCTGCCCTCGCCGATGGCGCCCACGGTGGACATGGCAAACAGCACGATCCAGAAGAACTCCGCCGACCGGATCTCCAGCGCCACGCTGGCCACCAGCGGCGCGGCGAAGAGCAGCACCAGCACGCTGACCTGCCCGCCGATCAGCGAGGCGACGGTGCAGATGCCCAGCGCGGTGCCGCCCTTGCCCTGCTTCGTCATCGCGTAGCCGTCCAGCATCGTGGCCACCGCCGCCGGCGTGCCCGGCACGTTCAGCAGCACCGCCGAGATCGACCCGCCGTAGATCGCCCCGCAGTAGACCGCGCCGATGAAGATCAGCGCCGGCACCGGCTGGAAGGCGAAGGTCAGCGGCACCAGCAGCGCGATGCCCAGCGTGGCCGAAACCCCCGGCAGCGCGCCGAACAGGATGCCCAGCACCGCCCCCGCAAGCGCGATGGACAGGTTGAGCGGCTGGAAGGCGACCATCGCGCCCTGGAGGATGTCGTAAAGCATGGGGCGGGCCTCAGATCAGCAGGACATCGGAAATCGACACGCCCAGCAGGCCGCCGAAGAAGCCGTAGAGCACAAGGGTGCAGCCGGCGGCGATCAGGACCGCCAGCCACAAGGGCCGGATCCCGAGGTAAAGCATGTGCGCCAGCAGGTAGAGCGCAGCCGAGGTGAACAGCCCCAGCACCGGGGCGGCGAGCACGAGGCCGGTGACCAGCGCCACGTTGATCAGCACGCGCGACCATTCGAACGGCGGTTCGTCCTGCGCCGCGGCTTCCGCGGCCGGGTCCGGCGCGACGGGGCGGGCGAGGAAGAACAGCAGCATGTAGATGCCGGCGCCGAGGATCAGCATGATCATGATGGCCCGGGGCCAGGAACCGGCCCGCTCGGGAAACTGCAGCGCCATGGCGAGGCCGACGAGGCCCAGCAGCAGGATCGCGGAGGTGACGATGAAATCGGCAGGATTTTCGCGGATGCGGCGCATGGCGCGGGGATCCTTCAGGCAGCGGGTGGGAAAAGGCCCGGCAGCATGGCGCCGCCGGGCCGGATCGCGGGTTGGCCTCAGTCGAGGAAGCCGCCCTCTTCGAACAGGGGCAGCAGGTCGGTGGCCAGGGTCTCCTGGTCCATCATCAGCGCACCGAAGGCCTCGCCGACGCGCGGCTTGGCGGTGGTGATGTTCTTGGCCCGCGCCTCGTCGATGAAGGCCTGGTCGTTGAAGATCTTCTCGAAGCCGGCGCGGTACAGCGCCACCAGGTCTTCCGGGGTGCCGGCAGGCGCCGCGAAGCCGCGCGAGGAGCCGAGGTCACGCTCGGGCAGGTCCAGCAGTTCCACCGAGGTCGGAACGTCGGGCATCATGTCGTAGCGCTCCGGCTGCAGCACCATCGCCTCCTTGGCCGCGTCGGCGGTCTGGATGTGGTCGAAGGCGTTGCCGATGGCGATGTCGACCTCGCCAGACATGAACGACTGGTTCGCCGGGGCCGAGCCGGCGAAGGGCACGAAGGTGAACTTGGCGCCGGTGTCCTTCTCCAGCGCGTACATCGCCGCGTGGTCGTCCGACAGCGGGCCGTCAGCGCCCACGATCACCGAGCCGGGGTTGGCCTTGGCGGCCTCGATCGCCTCGCCCAGCGTCTCGTACTTCGAGCTGTTGGCAAGCCGCACCACGCTGGGGTCGACCACGTTCAGGCCCAGCGGCACGAAGGTTTCGGTCCAGGGGGCGAAGGCCACCTCGCGGGTTTTCTCGACCAGCGGCACGGCCGGCAGGTTGATGATGCCGATGGTGGACCCGTCGGCCTTGGCTGCGGCGAGGTTGGTCCAGCCGATCTCGCCCCCGGCGCCCGGCATGTTGGCGATCACGGTGTTGGTGCTGCCGCCCGACAGCTCCTCGATCGCCGCTTCCCATGCGGGGATGGTCACGCGGGCCAGCGTGTCGGACGAGCCGCCGGCGCTGTAGGCCACGATCACCCGGATGGTGCCCGGCAGCTCGACGCCGCTGAAGTCCTGGTCCTGCGCCATCGCGCCGGTGGCGCCGATCAGCACCGCGGCACCGGCCAGCAGCGTGGTCTTCAATGTGGAAATGGTCATTCTACTTCCTCCCTGGGGTTATTCCGGCGCATCGCGCCTTTCGTCGTGCGTCAGAGACGCTCTCGCATCGGGGGCCGCGCGAAGTCGAAGTCGCAGCCCGCGTCGGCCTGAAGGACGCTCTGGTTATACAGCCGCGCGTAGCCGCGCATGCCCTCGCCCCGCTCGGGGCGCACGCCTTCCAGGCGCCGGTCGATCTCGGACTGGTCGAGATCCACGTCGATCCGCCGCGCCGCGGCGTCCAGCGTGATGGTGTCGCCGCTCTGCAGCGCCGCCAGAGGCCCGCCCACGGCGGCCTCGGGGGTGATGTGCAGGACAATGGACCCGAAGGCGGTGCCGCTCATCCGCGCGTCGGAGATGCGGACCATGTCGCGCACGCCCTTCAGCGCCAGCTTGCGCGGGATCGGGATGTACCCGGCCTCGGGCATCCCCGGCCCGCCGATGGGGCCGGCGTTCTTCAGCACCAGCACGTCGTTCTCGGTCACGTCGAGGTCCGGGTCGTCCAGCCGCGCGGCCATGTCGGCCAGCCCGTCAAAGACCACGGCGCGCCCGGTGTGGCGCAGGAATTTCTCGGAGGCGGCGGCGGCCTTCATCACCGCGCCGCCCGGCGCGATGTTGCCGCGCAGCACGATCAGCCCGTCGGCGGCGGCCAGCGGCGTGTCGCGGTCGCGCACCACCTGCTGTTCCCAGTCCGGCGCGGCGCCCGCGATGTTCTGGGCCAGGGTCTGGCCGCTGACGGTCAGGCAGTCGCCCTTCATCAGGTCCTCGATCCGGCGCAGGATGGTGGTCAGCCCGCCGGCGCGGTGCAGGTCCTCCATGTAGCCGCTGCCGGCCGGCTTCAGGTCCACCAGCACCGGCGTCTCGCGGCCCAGCCGGTCCAGCGTCTCTAGGCTGACCTCGACCCCCAGCCGCCCGGCCACCGCCGTCAGGTGGATCAGCGCGTTGGTCGACCCGCCCGCCGCCATCACCACGCGGAAAGCGTTGTGCAGCGCATCGACGGTCATGACCTTGTCCGGCGTCACCCCCTCGGCCGCCAGCCCCACCGCGCGGGCGCCGGTCAGCTCTGCCAGCCGCCGCCGTTCGGCGGAGACGGCGGGCGCGCAGGCGCCGCCGGGCAGCATCATGCCCATCGCCTCGGTCGCCAGCGCCATGGTGCTGGCGGTGCCCATCACGCCGCAGGTGCCGATGGTGGGGGCGAGGTTGTTGGTCACGTCGTTGATCTGGTCATCGTCCAGTTCGCCGCCCCGGTACATGCCCCAGAACCGGCGGCAGTCGGTGCAGGCGCCCACCCGCTCGCCGCGCCAGCTGCCGGCGCTCATCGGGCCGGTGACAAGGCAGATCGCGGGGACGTTGGCGCTGGCGGCGCCCATCAGCAAGGCCGGCACGGTCTTGTCGCAGCCGCCCAGCAGCACCACCGCGTCCATGGGCTGGGCGCGGATCATCTCCTCGACGTCCATGGCCATCAGGTTGCGCAGGTACATCGAGGTGGGGTTGGCGAAACTCTCGTGCAGCGAGATCACCGGGAAGGGCACCGGGATCGCCCCCGCCAGCATGACCCCGCGGGACACCGATTCGATCAGGTCGCGCATGTTGCCGTGGCAGGGGTTGTAGCCGGAACCGCTGTCGACGATGCCGATCACCGGCCGGTCCAGCGCGTCGTCGCTGTAGCCCGCGGCCTTGATGAAGGCCTTGCGCAGGTAGAAGGCGAAATCGTTGTCACCGTACTGGGTGACGTTCTTGCGCAGGCCCCGTTTCTCGCTCATCGACTATCGCCCCCCTGACACCGCGTCGCGCCGAAAAAGGCTCGCGCCGGGTGTATCAATAAGATTATTGATAATACAGATGCCATACCCCGAGGGACTTGGCCAGAGCCGACTGGCCGGAAAACGCCGGTTTTGCTAACACCGGGTGGAACGGCCGGAGAGAACGCTTGCACGAACAAAAGATCACCGCCCAGCCCGAGGCCGCCGCCGACATGGAGACCATCGTGCGGGCGCTGGAGGAGGACATCGTGCTCTGGCGCCTGCTGCCGCGCGAGCGGCTGGTGGAGGACGCGCTGATGGCGCGGTTCGGCGCCAAGCGGCACCTTGTGCGCCGGTCGCTGGACGAACTGGAGCGGATGGGACTGGTGGAGCGGCTGCGCAACCGCGGCGTGCGCGTGCGGTTCTACGACGACAGCGAATCAGCGGCGATCTTCAGTTTCCGCACATTGATCGAGCCGGCGGCGGTGGACGAGATGGACCTGCCCCCCGCCCCCGAGGCCATGGCAGAGCTGCGGGCGATCCAGGACCGCCACGACGCCGCCTGCGACGCGGGCGATCTTGCGGCGGTGTTCCGCAGCAACGCGGCCTTTCACCGGGCGCTCTTCGCCCTGTGCCCGAACCCCTTCCTGGTGGACGCCATCGAGCGCGCGGCGCTGCAGGCCCACGCCGTGCGCTTCGCGGCGGTGCAGGAGCCAGAGGCGCTGCTGCGGGCGCGGTCGGACCACCACGCGATGCTGGCGGCGCTGGAAGACGCCGACGCGGACACCCTGCGCGCGCTGTTCCGCCAGCACCTGAACAACGCGCTGGACGCCCGCCACCGGATGACCCGCACCCTGCCGCAGGAAGCGCCGACGCCCCTGCCCCGCTGACCGCTTCTAGACGACGGTGACGGTCAGGCTGCCCAGCCCCGCGGCCGCAACCTCGATCCGGTCGCCGCGCTGCACCGCGCCGACGCCAGAGGGGGTGCCGGACAGGATCACGTCGCCGGCGGCCAGCTCGAAGTACTCCGACAGGTAGGCGATCATTTCGGGCACCTTCCAGATCATCTGGTTCAGGTCGCCCTCCTGCCGCAGCTCGCCGTTGACCTTCAGGGTGATCGGGCGGGCCGGGTTCGGTCCTCTGGTCAGCCCGCCCGAACCGGCGGGACCAGCGGCAGCACCACCCGGAAGGCCGCCCCGCCCTGCCCCGGCAGGTAGGCGATGGACCCCCCCAGCCGCTCCAGGATCTCGCGGCAGATCGCCAGCCCCAGCCCGGCCCCGCCGGCGCCGGTCTGGTCGGCGAGGCGGGCGAACTTCTCGAAGATCAGCGCCTGGTTCTGCTGCGGGATGCCGGCGCCGTTGTCGATGAAATCCACCTGCACGAAGGCGCCGCGCACGTCGGCCGCGATCCGCAGCTCCGGCACCTCGGCGTCGCAGTACTTCTGCGCGTTGGCGATCAGGTTGATGAAGACCTGCGCCAGCCGGTCGGGATCGGTGGTCAGCCGCAGCCGTTCGGCCAGCGAGCCGCGCTGGATCCGCAGCGCCCCCTCGCCCCGCCCCGCCGCCGCCGCGACCGAGCGGTCCAGCACCGCACCCAGCTCTGCCTCCTGCCAGTTCAGCGAGACCTGGCCGTTCTCAAGCACCGACAGGTCCAGTAGGTCGTCCAGCAGCCGCGTCAGCCGGATCGCCTCGTCGTGGATGATGGTGGAGAAATGCGACAGGTCGGCCTCTGACAGCGGGCCGCCGGTCATCAGGATCTCGGAAAAGGCGCGGATCGAGGTCATGGGCGTGCGCAGCTCGTGGCTGATCTGGCTGAGGAAGGCGTCCTTCTGGATCGACAGCTGGGTCAGCTTCTCGTTGGCATCGCGCAGCTGCCGGGCGGTGCGCGACAGCTCCTCTCGCTGGGCCTCCAGCTGGCTGGAATATTCCATGATCTGCGCCGTCTCGTCGGCCACGGCCAGCAGGTCCTCGACCGACACCGCGGCGGCGCCGGTGATCTGCGCCACCATGGCGTGGGCCGTCGCGGCGCCGACCGAGCCGGCCAGCTCGCGCTCCAGCGTCTCGATGAAATCGGGCGTCGTCTCGGGCAGGTAGCCGCCGCCGCCCTGCCGAGTGGCCTCGGCGCGGAACAGCGCCTGCGCCTGGCTGGCGCCGAGGATGCGCTGGGACATGATCAGCAGGTCCTCGGCCTCGGCGCCGCCCGCCGACCATCCCCGCCCGGCGCGCGAATGGTCGAAGACGTTGACGAACTGCGCCCCCTGCAGCCGCTCCAGCGGGCCGGGGAAGCTGGCCAGCGAGACGCCGACGAACAGCAGCGTGTTGACGGTCATCGACCACAGCACCGCGTGCACCACCGGGTCCAACCCCTCGATCCCGAACAATGCCTGCGGGCGCAGCCAGCCGATGCCGAAGGGCCCCTCTGCCAGCACCTGCGCGGGCATCACGAAGCTGGTGCCGAAGCTGGGCAGGAACAGCGTGTAGGCCCAGATGACAAAGCCCGCGGCCAGCCCCGCCGCCGCCCCCGCCCGCGCCGCGCCGCGCCAGTAGAGCCCGCCCAGCAGCGCCGGCAGCACCTGCGCCACGCCGACGAAGCTGATCAGCCCGATCGCCGCCAGCGCGGTGGAGCCGCCGGAGAAGTGGAAGTAGAGGTAGCCCAGCAGCAGCACCCCCGCGATCGACAGCCGCCGCGCCCGGATCACCACGTCGCGCACGTCGCCGGACATGCTGGCCCGGTCGCGCCGCAGGCTCAGCCAGATCGGCATGACGATGTGGTTCGACACCATGGTCGACAGCGCGATGGCCGCGACGATCACCATCGAGGTGGCGCTGGAAAAGCCGCCGAGGAAGGACAGCATCGCCAGCCCCTCGCGCTCCAGCGCCAGGGGGACGGTAAGGACGTAGAGGTCGGGATTGCCCTGCGGCAGCAGCTCCAGCCCGGTCACGGCGATGGGCACCACGAAGAGGCTCATCAGGAACAGGTACAGCGGGAAGGCCCAGGAGGCGACGGCGACGTGGCTTTCGTCGGCGTTCTCCACCACCAGCACCTGGAACATGCGCGGCAGGCACAGGAAGGCGGCGGCGGAGAGGAAGATCAGCCCCGCCCAGCGCCCCGGCGCCGGCTGCCATTCGGCGATGGGCGAGGCGGCGATGCGCGTGGCCATCTCGGCCGGGCCGCCCGCCACGCCCCAGACCACGAAGACCCCCACCGCCAGCAGGGCGAACAGCTTGACCACCGCCTCCAGGGCGATGGCCATGACGACGCCGTGGTGCCGCTCGTTCACGTCGAGGCGGCGGGTGCCGAAGAGGATGGTGAACAGCGTCAGGCCGGCCGCCACCGCCAGCGCGGTGGAATCGAGGTCGGCGAAATCCGGCGTGCGCCCGTCGGCGGCGGCGAAGACGGAGAAGGACAGGGTCACCGACTGCAGTTGCAACGCGATGTAGGGGGTGGAGCCGACCACTGCCAAAAGCGTCACGAAGACCCCCAGCAGGTTCGACTTGCCGTAGCGCGACGAGACCAGGTCGGCGATCGAGGTGATCCGCTGCGACCGGCCGATCCGCACCAGCTTGCGCAGCAGGCCCCACCAGCCAACCGCCACCAGCGTGGGGCCGAGGTAGATCGTCACGAATTCCAGCCCCGAGTTCACCGCGTAGCCGACCGCGCCGTAGAAGGTCCATGCGGTGCAGTAGATCGACAGCGACAGCGTGTAGACCAGCGGCGAGCGCAGCCAGCGGGCGCGGCCCCGCTCTGCCCGGCGCTCGGCGGCGAAGGCGACGATGAACAGCAGCGCCACGTAGACGAGGCAGACCGCGACCAGCAGGTTGAAGCCGATCATCCGCCCCGGCCTTCCCCCGTGTCGCCCCCCTCCTCGGGCGGCGCCGGGCGGGTCAGGGCCCTGGCGAACAGCCCGGCGGCGCCGATCAGCCCACCCCAGACGGCGAAGACGTAGATGCCCGCGCCGGCGGTGCTGGCGACCCCGCCATGGGCGCCGGCCCAGAGCAGCGGCATCAGCAGCAGGAAGGCCCCGACCACCGGCAGCACCCGCGCCGCGTCCATCACCCGGCGCCGGCGGTAGCCGCGTCGTTCCAGGAAGACCGGCCGGCGGCTCACGGGCCGGCCAGCTGGCGCACGGCCTCCAGCACCTCGGCGTTGGAGAAGGGCTTGGTCATGAAGCGGCTGGCGCCCATCCGCTCGGCAAGATCGCGGTCGCGGGCCTGGCCGCGCGCGGTGAGCATCAGCACCGGCAGCGCCTGGGTGGCCGGGTCGGCGCGCAGGTCGGCGAGGATGTCGAAGCCCGAGCGGCCCGGCAGCATCACGTCGAGGATCACCAGGTCGGGCGCCTTGCGCGCCACCGCCTCCAGCGCGGTGCGGCCGTCGGCATGGCTGTCCACCCGCCAGCCCTCGCGCGACAGGATGAAGCCGATGGCCTGGATGATGTTCGGCTCGTCCTCGATCAGCAGCACGCGCCCCGCCATGCGCCGTCCCCTCCCCCCGTCACGCGGCTGTCCCGCGCCGGGGAACTATTGCCGAGGGGCGGGCGGCTGTCAAAATGGCACTGGCGGCGCGGCTGCCCGGCGGCGGTGCGGGTGGCGGGGGCGGAGCCTCCGGCGGGGATATTTCAGGACCAGAAGAATGGGAAAGGGGCGCGTCAGGCCGGGGCGAGGATCGAGGGCTCGCGGCGGGCGGGGCAATCCGGCTGCGGGCAGATCCGGCAGCCGGGGCCGACCGGCGCGGGGGTTTCGGCGCGGATCGGAATGCGGTCGGCTGGCACGATCAGCATCGTCGCCTCCAGCACCGGCGGCGCGTCGAAGGAGGCGGCGCCGCGCGGTTCGGCCACCGCGAAGACGGTGAAGCGGCGGCGGTCGCGGCCGGCCATCTCGACCACCCTGCGCAGCGGGGTCAGCGGCCGCGCCAGCGCCTGGTAGAGCGGCCAGAGCGGGCAGGCCGCGCCGAAGCGGGGCAGCGGGAAGCCTTCCACCTGCTTGCGCAGGGTGATGGCGCCGGAGCCGTCGCAGATCGCCAGCCCCATGCGCCCGGCGCCGGGCGGGGTCGGCAGGGCCGCGAGGCGCCGCAGGACCGTGCCCATGGGGGCGCCGAAACGGGCGGCCAGCGCGGCGGGGTCGCGGTGCGCGGTCTCGGCTGCCGGGGCGAAGGCGGCGAGCGGCAAGTGGCGGGCGTCGGCGGCGTAGCGCGCCAGCCAGGCCTCGGCCAGCGCCCGGCTTGCCGCGCCGGGCAGCGGGGCGGCCTGCAGCAGCGCGGCGGGGTTGCCGGGCGGGTCGCCTTCCAGTTCGGCAAGGTGGTGGTCGCGCCGTTCCAGCCAGGCCTCCAGTTCCTCCTGCGGGGTGCTGCCGGCGCGGGCGGCGTCGCCGGTGGCGGCGAGGTGGTCCACCAGCGCCTGCGTGCCCTGGGCGAGGCGCTGGCCGTCCTCGTGGATGTTGCGGTGGAAGCGGCGCTGCCAGCCCGGGTCCACCTCGCCCGGTTCCACCAGGATCGAGGCGGCGGCGTTGATCGAGGTGACGGAGGACAGCAGTTCGTGCAGCGCGCCGGAAAGCTGCGGGTCGTGGGCCAGCCGGTCGGTCAGCCGCTCCACCGTCTGTTCCAGCTGCAGGACGCGGCGGGGCTGCGCGGCCACCAGCGCGGCCCAGCCCGGCAGGCGCCCGGCGAGATCCTCGGCGGCGTCGGCCTCTGCCCCCGCCGCGGGCAGCGCCGCAGCGGCCTCTCGCAGGTCCGCCACCAGCGCCGCCTCGGCGCCTTCCGCCAGCGCGCCGGGTTCGGTCTTCAGGGCGCGGGCGACGGCGGCCAGCAGCTTGCCGGCGATGCGGCGGCGGTTGTGCTCGATCAGGTTGAGGTAGGCGGCGGAGATGCCCACCTGCCGCGCCAGCGCCGCCTGCCGGATCCCCAGCATCATCCGCCGCGCGCGGATCCGGCTGCCTGTCAGCTGTCCCGGTGTCAAAGGCGCCTCCCGCCCCGGGCACGGAAAATAAATTTACAGATAGCGCCCGCCCCCTGTGTATTTGTTTACACAAAATCCGTTGGGATCAAGGCACTTGTTGCAGGATTTTCCCGCCGCGCCGCATAATGCGCACATCCTGTAAAAGGGCCAGGCGGCCGGGGAGGAGACCGGGCCGCCGCGACGTTTACGCAACGGGAGGAACTTCATGACCAAACATCTGACGCGCCGCGGAGTGCTGCGCACGGGTGCGATCGGCGGCGCGGGGCTTGCCCTGCCGACGATCTTCACCAGCCGCGCCTCTGCCTTCACGAACGAGCCCAAAGGGTCGACCGTGACCCTGGGCTTCAACGTGCCGCAGACCGGCCCCTACGCCGAGGAAGGCCTCGACGAGCTGAAGGCGCAGGAGCTGGCGGTCCAGCACCTGAACGGCGAAGGCGACGGCGGGATGCTGAACACCTTCACCTCCAAGGCGCTGGACGGGACCGGCATCCTCGGCAAGAAGGTCACCTTCGTCACCGGTGACACCGCCACCAAGACCGACGTCGCGCGCGCCTCCGCCCGCTCGATGATCGAGAAGGACGGCGCGATCATGATCAACGGCGGCTCGTCCTCGGGCCCCGCCGTCGCGGTGCAGGCGCTGTGCCAGGAAGCCGGCATCATCTTCATGGCCGGTCTGACCCACTCGAACGACACCACCGGCAAGGACCGCAAGGCCAACGGCTTCCGCCACTTCTTCAACGCCTACATGTCGGGCGCCGCGCTGGCGCCGATCCTCGAGAAGGAGTTCGGCAAGGAGCGCCGCGCCTACCACCTGACCGCCGACTACACCTGGGGTTGGACCCAGCAGGAATCGATCGTCGCCTCCACCGAGGCGCTTGGCTGGGAAACCGCCCAGACGGTGCTGACCCCGGTCGGCGCGGGCGACTTCTCGTCCTACATCGCGCCGGTGCTGAACTCCGGCGCCGACGTGCTGGTCCTGAACCACTACGGCGGCGACATGGTCAACTCGCTGACCCAGGCGGTGCAGTTCGGCCTGCGTGGCAAGCAGGTGAACGGCAAGGACCTGCAGATCGTGGTACCGCTCTACTCGGAGCTGATGGCCGCCGGCGCCGGCGAGAACATCAAGGGCGTGCTGGGGTCGATGAACTGGAACTGGCAGCTGCAGGACGAGGGCACCAAGGCCTTCGTGAAGTCCTTCGGCGAGAAGTTCGGCCGCCCGCCGTCCAACTCTGCCCACACCTGCTATACCCAGGTGCTGCTCTATGCCGACGCCGTGCAGCGCGCCGGCAGCTTCGAGCCCTGCGCGGTGGTCGAGGCGCTGGAAGGCGGCGACAGCACGGGGTCGCTGGACGGGATCGACTCTGCCTCGAACACCGGCTTCCGGTTCGACGGCATGGGCAACGGCCCGACCCTGTACCGCAAGGCCGATCACCAGTGCTTCAAGGATGTGCTGGTGGTGCGCGGGAACGAGAACCCGACCACCGAGTACGACACGCTGGAGATCGTCGAGGTCACCCCGACCGCGCAGGTCTACTACGAGCCGGACCACCCGCAGTTCGGCGGCGCCGAGGCCTCGCTGGGCACCTGCAACAACGGCGCCTGACCGGCGCTGACGGACCGGCCGCCACGCGCGGCCGGTCCCCCTGACGGTCGGCCCCGGCGCCGGCCCGTCGCCTTCTTCCAGTCGGACGGGACCCATGGACGCCATTATCCTTCAAATTCTCAACGGGCTGGACAAAGGGTCCGCCTATGCCCTCATCGCGCTGGGGCTGACGCTGATCTTCGGCACGCTGGGGGTGGTGAATTTCGCCCACGGCGCGCTGTTCATGATCGGGGCCTTCTGCGCGGTCGCGATGCAGAACCTGCTGAGCCTCAGCTACACGGTGGTGGACGACACCCGGACCGATTTCCTCGGCAACCCGCTGAAGGTGCAGACGCCCTATTCGGAGTACTGGTTCGGCCCCGAGATGGGAGCGACGATCATAGACTGGTCGGTGCCACTGGCGATCGTGCTGGCGATCCCGGTGATGCTGATCATCGGCTTCGTGATGGAGCGGGGGCTGATCAAGCACTTCTACAAGCGGCCCCACGCCGACCAGATCCTCGTCACCTTCGGCCTGGCCATCGTGCTGCAGGAGATCGTGAAGTACTTCTTCGGCGCCAACCCGATCCAGACCCCCGCCCCCGATGCCTTCATCGGCTCCTTCGACTTCGGCGTGCTGCTGGGGTTCGATCCCAACGTGATCATCTATCCCTACTGGCGGCTGATCTACTTCGTCTTCGCGCTGGTGATCATCGCGGCGATCTTCGCCTTCCTGCAGTTCACCACCTTCGGCATGGTGGTCCGGGCCGGCATGGCCGACCGCGAGACGGTGGGGCTGCTGGGCATCAACATCGACCGGCGCTTCACCCTGATGTTCGGCATCGCCGCGGCGGTGGCCGGGATGGCGGGGGTCATGTACGGACCGATCCTCGCGCCGAACTACCACATGGGCATGGACTTCCTCGTGCTCAGCTTCGTCGTGGTGGTGGTCGGCGGGATGGGCAGCCTGCCCGGCGCCGTGGCGGCCGGTTTCCTGCTGGGGATCCTGCAAAGCTTTGCCTCGATGAACGAGGTCAAGGCGCTGGTGCCGGGGATCGACCAGATCATCATCTACCTGATCGCGATCGTGATCCTGCTGACCCGTCCACGCGGCCTGCTGGGGCGCAAAGGCGTGATGGAGGCCTGAGACAATGCTTGGACTATCGAAAAAAGACTTCTCGTTCCTTCTGATCATGATCGCGCTGACGCTGCTGATGCCCTTCATCCTGCAGCCCTTCCCCGAAGGCTCGGCGATGGCGCAGTTCAACGCGGGCTACCCGGACCTGATGCAGCGGTTCGTGATCTTCGGCATCTTCGCCATGGGCTTCAACATCCTGTTCGGCCTCACCGGCTACCTGTCCTTCGGCCACGCGGCCTTCCTGGGGGTCGGGTCCTACGCGACGGTCTGGATGTACAAGCTGCTCAGCTACAACGTGCTGCCGGGGCTGATCCTGGCGGTGGTGGTCTCGGCGCTGTTCGCGCTGGTGATCGGCTACATCTCGCTGCGCCGCTCGGGGATCTACTTTTCCATCCTCACGCTGGCTTTCGCCGAGATGTGCTATCGCCTGGCCTACTCGGTGCTGACGCCGATCACCAACGGCGAGACCGGGCTGCAGGTCTACGGCAGCGATCCGCAGCACCTGGCGGGGGCCGGGGCGCCCAGTTCCACCCACTTCTTCGGGCTGGAAATGAGCGATACCATCTTCCTGCGCATGGGCGGCTGGAGCTTTACCTTCAACTTCGGCTTCTACTTCGCCGCGCTGATCTTCCTGGTGATGTTCTACCTGTCGATGAAGATCTTCCGCTCGCCCTTCGGGATGATGCTGCGGGCGGTGAAATCGAACCAGCAGCGGATGAACTACACCGGCCTGAACGCGCGGCCCTATACGTTGGCGGCCTTCGTGATCTCGGGCATGTACGCCGGTCTCGCCGGCGGGCTGCTGGCGGCGATGGACCCGCTTGCGGGGGCAGAGCGGATGTTCTGGACCGAAAGCGGCGCGGTGGTGCTGATGACGATCCTCGGCGGCGCCGGCACGCTGGTGGGCCCGGTGCTGGGCGCGGGCTTCATCAAGTACTTCGAGAACATCTTTTCGAAGATCAACGACAACGTCCTGTACGGCTGGTTCAGCTGGATGCCCGACGGCATGGCCGACTTCATGGTCACGATCGTGCACCCCTTCGTCGGCAAGGGCTGGCACCTGACGCTGGGCCTGCTGTTCATGCTGGTGGTGATCTTCCTGCCCGGCGGGCTGGTGGAGGGCGGCCAGCGGATCGGCCGCTTCGTGTTCCGCCGCCGCGACCGCAACGCGCCCGCAGGCTCGGCCGAGGCCGAGGCCGCGGCGCAGCGCAACCCCGCCGAATAGGAGAGCGAACCATGGGCATTCTCGAGGTAAAGGGCGTCAACAAGCGCTTCGGCGGGCTGCAGGCGCTGGGGGACGTGAACCTCTCGGTCGCCGACCAGTCGGTCCACGCCATCATTGGGCCGAACGGGGCAGGCAAGTCGACGCTGCTGAACTGCCTCGTCGGCCGGCTGATCCCCGACACCGGGTCGGTGCTGTTCAACGGCCAGTCGGTGCTGGGGCGCAAGCCGCACGAGATCAACCAGATGGGCATCAGCCGCGTGTTCCAGACGCCGGAGATCTTCGCCGACCTGACGGTGCTGGAGAACGTGCTGATCCCCTGCTTCGCCAAGCGCGACGGGTCCTTCCGCATGCACGCGCTGGAACGGGTGGAGCGCGAGGGAGAGATCATCGACCAGGCCGACCAGATGCTGGCCGACGTGAACATGCTGAACAAGCGCTCGATGCTGGCCTCGTCGTTGTCGCGCGGCGACAAGCGGCGGCTGGAGATGGCGATGTGCCTGGTGCAGCAGCCGCGCCTGCTGCTGCTGGACGAGCCCACCGCCGGCATGGCCCGGGCCGACACCAACAACACGATCGACCTGCTGAAGGAGATCCACGACAAGCGCGACATCACCATGTGCATCATCGAGCATGACATGCACGTGGTCTTCAGCCTCGCCCAGCGCATCACCGTGCTGGCCCAGGGCCGGCCGCTGGTCGAGGACACGCCGCAGAACATCAAGGGCCACCCCAAGGTGCGCGAGGCCTACCTCGGCGAAGCCGCCGCCTGACCCCCGCCTTGCAAGAGTTCCGGAAGGACCGCCGATGACCACCACCTACCCCGACCACCGCGCCGATGCCGCCCCGGCCGCCGACGCGGGCACCCGCCCCGCCTACTTCCGCGCCGAGAACCTGCACGCCTACTACGGCGAAAGCTACATCGTGCAGGGGGTGTCCTTCTCGGTCCGCGAGGGCGAGATCCTGGCGCTGCTGGGCCGGAACGGCGCCGGCAAGACCTCGACCCTGCGCGCCATCGCGCGGCTCGACAACCCCTCGCTGGCGCAGGGCGAGGTCTGGCTGGACGGCAAGCCGCTGCACAGCATGCGCAGCTACGAGGCCGCCGCCGCCGGGCTGCAGCTGGTGCCCGAGGACCGGCGCATCATCTCGGGCCTGACGGTGGAGGAGAACCTGCAGCTGGCGCAGATCGCGCCCCCCGTCGGCTGGCCGCTGGAACGGATCTACGAACTGTTCCCCCGCCTCGGCGAGCGGCGCAAGCAGGAGGGCGTGACCCTTTCGGGCGGCGAGCAGCAGATGCTGGCCATCGCCCGGGCGCTGGCGCGGGACATCAAGGTGCTGCTGCTGGACGAGCCCTACGAGGGCCTCGCCCCGGTGATCGTCGACGAGATCGAGAAGACCCTGAACATCATCAAGCAGCAGGGCATCACCACCGTGCTGGTGGAACAGAACGCCGTTCGCGCCTTGAAACTTGCAGATCGCGCCGTGATCCTCGACACCGGGACCGTGGCGTTCGACGGCACCGCCCGCGAGGTGCTGGAGAACGACGACCTGCGTGCCGAGTACCTGGCAATCTAGGACGCCGGCGCCCGGGCATTTCAAGAACCGGCCCCGCCGCCCCCGCGGCCGGGGCCAGCGGAGTGGAGGAACCGATGCTGGACACCGCCGACAAGACCTATGAGCCGGGCGACGAATTCGCCCGCAACGCCCATGCCGACGCCGCCACCTACAAGGCGATGTACGAGGCCTCGATCTCCGACCCCGACGGCTTCTGGGCCGAGCACGGCAAGCGGCTGGACTGGATCGAGCCGTTCAGCAAGGTGCAGAACGCCAGCTTCGACTTCGGCAACGTCTCGATCAAGTGGTTCGAGGACGGCAAGCTGAACGTGGCCGCCAACTGCGTCGACCGCCACCTCGCCACCCGCGGCGACCAGTGCGCCATTCTTTGGGAGCCGGACGATCCGAAGACCGAGCCCCGGCGCATCACCTACCGCGAGCTGCACGAGCAGGTCTGCCGCATGGCCAACGTCCTGCGCGCGCGCGGCGTGTCGCGGGGCGACCGGGTGGTGATCTACCTGCCGATGATCCCCGAGGCCGCCTATGCCATGCTGGCCTGTGCCCGGCTGGGCGCGGTACATTCCGTGGTCTTCGCCGGCTTCTCGCCCGACGCGCTGGCCAACCGGATCAACGACTGCGGCGCCAAGGTGCTGATCACCGCCGACGGCGCCCCGCGCGGCGGCCGGGTGACGGCGCTGAAGGCCAACGCGGACAAGGCGCTGTCGAACTGCGGCAGCGATGTCGCCTGCCTGGTGGTCAAGCACACCGGCACCAAGACCGAATGGACCGAGGGCCGCGACGTGGACCTGCGCGCCGAGATGGCCGAGGCTTCCGCCGACTGCGCCGCCGAACCCATGGGCGCCGAGGACCCGCTGTTCATCCTCTATACCTCCGGCTCCACCGGCAAGCCGAAGGGGGTGGTGCATACCTCCGGCGGCTATCTGGTCTACGCGGCGATGACCCACCAGTACACCTTCGACTACCACGAGGGCGACATCTTCTGGTGCACCGCCGATGTGGGTTGGGTCACCGGCCACAGCTATATCGTCTACGGCCCGCTGGCCAACGGCGCGACCACACTGATGTTCGAGGGTGTGCCTACGTGGCCTGACGCCGGCCGCTTCTGGGAGGTCTGCGCGCGCCACAAGGTCAACCAGTTCTACACCGCCCCCACCGCGATCCGCGCGCTGATGGGCCAGGGCAAGGAGTGGGTGGAAAAGCACGACCTGTCCTCGCTGAAGCTGCTGGGCACCGTGGGCGAGCCGATCAACCCCGAGGCCTGGAACTGGTACAATGAAGTGGTGGGCAAGGGCCGGGTTCCCATCGTCGACACATGGTGGCAGACCGAGACCGGCGGCCACATGATCACCCCCCTGCCCGGCGCCACCGCCACCAAGCCCGGCAGCGCCACCCTGCCCTTCTTCGGCGTCGAGCCCGTGGTGCTGGAGCCGGAGAGCGGCAAGGAGGTCACCGGCAACCCCGCCGAGGGGGTGCTGGCGATCAAGAGCAGCTGGCCCGGCCAGATGCGCACCGTCTGGGGCGACCACGAGCGGTTCGAGGCGACCTATTTCCAGCAGTACAAGGGCTACTACTTCTCCGGCGACGGCTGCCGCCGGGACGCGGACGGCTACTACTGGATCACCGGGCGCGTGGACGACGTGATCAACGTCTCGGGCCACCGCATGGGCACCGCCGAGGTGGAGTCGGCTTTGGTGGCCCACCCCAAGGTGGCCGAGGCCGCCGTGGTCGGCTACCCGCACGACATCAAGGGCCAGGGTATCTACGCCTACGTCACCCTGATGAACGGCGAGTCGCCTTCGGACGAGCTGCGGGCGGAGCTGGAGAAGTGGGTGCGCTCGGAGATCGGGCCCATCGCCAAGCCGGACCACATCCAGTGGGCGCCGGGGCTGCCCAAGACCCGATCCGGCAAGATCATGCGCAGGATCCTGCGCAAGATCGCCGAGAACGATCACGGGGCGCTGGGCGATACTTCGACGCTGGCCGACCCTTCCGTGGTGGACGACCTGATCGAGAACCGCCGCAACCGCTGAACCTTCGGCGCAGTGCGAAACAAGGGCCGGCGTTCGCGCCGGCCTTTTTCGTTAAGGGTCTCGGAAGGCGGCCGCCAACTGGCGAAGCCGCCGAATGTTCCCATAATTTCAATCGTTTCTTTTCGGAACGGCAGGCCGCCGTTCCCGTTGGTGGGGCACATCCTGAAACATATCGTTACCAACGGACGGAGAGCTATACATGACCTTGAAAACCCTCCTCGGCACAGTCGCCGCAGTTGCGCTGTTCAGCGGCCCGGCCCTTGCCCAAGCCCAGACCACGCCCGAAACTGCCAATGAACCGACCGCCGTCGAAACCGGCACCGGCAAGCTTGTGGTCGAGCAGGGCGATCCCGAAGTGACGGTCGAAGTGGACGAGCCCGTCGTCAGCGTCGACCAGCCGCGCCCCGAAGTGACCGTCGAGCAGCCCAAGCCCGAGATCACCGTGACCGTGCCGAAACCGACCGTGAACGTCGAGCAGCAGGCGCCGATCATCACCATCGAGCAGGCCCAGCCCACCGTGACGGTGCGCATCCCCGAGCCGATCGTGACAATCCGCATGCCCGAGCCAAACGTCGACGTGTCGACCTCCGAGCCGAATGTGCAGGTGCGCCAGCCCGAGCCGATCGTGCGCCTGATCCGGCCCGAGCCCGAGATCATCGTGGAAGAATCCGAGCCGGACGTGCGCGTGACCTCGGCCGAGCCTGACGTCCGCATCAGCCGCAGCGGCGAGGCGAACATCGAAGTCGAGCAGGCCGACCCGGAGGTGAACATCCGCCAGAGCGAAGGCGCCGACGTCAACGTTCAGCAGAACGACCCGGTCGTTCGCATCGCCGAGCCCGAGGGCGCGGACGTGAACGTGGAGCAGGCGGAAGCGGAGGTGAACATCGAGGCCAACGCCGAAGCCGAAGCCAACACCGAGGCCGCGACCCCGCTGGCCGGCATGGGCGAAGGTGAAACCGAGGCGGAAGCCGAGGTCGAGACCGAGATGGCCGAAGCCGAGGCCGAGGTGGAAACCGAGATGGAGACCGCCGAAGCCGACATCACCGCCGAAGTGGAGCAGAACCTGCTCTGGACCGGCGAGATGGAGCGCAACCTGGCGCCGCTGGCGCGGGCGAGCATCGGCGACGTGGTCGGCATGGACGTGATCGGTTCCGAAGGCAGCGAAGTGGGCGAAGTCGACGACATTGCCCTGCTCGGTGACCAGCTGGTGGCGATCATCGGCATCGGCGGCTTCCTGGGCCTCGGCGAGCACGACGTCGCCCTGCCGCTGGACCGGTTCAGCATTCGCGAAGACGTCCTCTATCTCAGCGGGATGTCCGAGGAAGAGCTGGAAAGCCTGCCGGAATACGACGAGGACACCATCCAGTTGATCGACCGCGAAGTGCGTTTCGACCAAATCAACGATCTTTAAGGCAACTCCCTTCGCCTGAAAGATCCAAGCGGCCGGCCCTGTGTCGGCCGCTTTCTATTTACGAACAATGCTTTGCGAAAAACTGTAGCCCCGTTCACGCGTCCGTGGCGCGACGTGATGATTAATTTGAAACTGCCGAAGAACTCCCCCCGTAACTACACCATCAAGGCAAACACGCCTACAGATTTGGAGAGACAAAATGAAACGCATCATCCTTACCGCTATTGCTACTGCCGCATTTGCCGCCCCCGCCCTGGCCGACCAGCCGCGCGGCGCCGTCGAAACCCGCGAGCACTTTGCCGCCAGCGAGTCCACCAGCGAAGGCCGCTTCTTCCTCGGCGGCTCCGGCATGTCGGCTGAAGCAGCCCGCATCCACGCCCGGATCGCCCGCGAAGACATGGGCAGCGAAAGCCGCTACACGTCCGAGCGCTTCCTGAACTCGGCCGGTCAGGACAACGTTGTGAACTCGCGCGCCGCGCAGATCTTCCAGCGGATCGACAGCGAAGACCGCACCAACTAAGCGGCTTCTACGCATAGAATAAAGGAAAGGGGCCCCAGCGGCCCCTTTTCCGTATCCGGCCTTGTCCCCCGCCCTGCACCGTCGCACTGTCGCCGCGACAGATCGCACTGCTGGAGAGACAGATGAACGGCGCCGAAACCCTCGTGAAAACCCTGCTGGCCAGCGGCGTCGACACCGTCTTTGCCAACCCCGGCACCTCCGAGATGCACTTCGTCGCCGCGCTGGACACCCACCCGGAAATGAACTGCACGCTTTGCCTCTTCGAGGGCGGCACCTCGGCCGGCGCCGACTGCTACTTCCGCATGAAGCGCGACGTGGCGGCGACGCTTCTGCACCTCGCCCCCGGCTTCGGCAACGCCTTCGCCAACCTGCACAACGCGCGCAAGGCGGGATCGGGCGTGGTCAACGTGGTGGGAGAGCACGCGACCCACCACCTCGCCTACGAGAGCCCGCTTAAGGGCGACATCGAGGGCGTCTCGGACGCCATCAGCCACTGGACCCGCCGCTGCCCCGACGCCCGCACCGTCGCCACCGACGGCGCGGCGGCAGTGCGCGCGGCGCGGGCCGAGAACGGGCGCATCGCCACGTTGATCCTGCCTGCCGACACCGCCTGGAACCCCGCCGACGCACCTGCCGTGGCGGGTGCGCCGGAGCCCCTGCACCGCCCTTCGCCCGAGGCCGTCGAGGCCGCGGCGCAGCGGCTGGCGCGGCCCGGTGCCGTGCTGATGGTGGGGGGCGCCGCGCTGTTCGACCCGTTGCTGTCGCTCGCCGCGAAGATCGCCGCGCAGACCGGCGCGCGGCTGATGGTGGACGCGCTGATCCCCCGGCTGACCCGCGGGGCGGGCGCGCCGCAGGTGTCGCAGCTGCCCTACCCCGTGGAGCCCAAGCGCGAGGTGCTGAAAGACGCCTCCTCGATCACGCTGCTGGGCACCACCCGCCCCGTCACCTTCTTCGCCTACCCCGGAAAGCCCAGCCTGCCCGAACCCGCCACCTGCGAGATCGCCGAGCTTTGCCGCGCCGAGATGGACCTGGCCTGGACGCTGCAGGCGCTGGCCGACGCCACCGGCGCGCACAAGGCCCGCCCGGCGCGGCTGGCGATGGACCTGCCCGACATGCCGGAGGGCGCGGTGACGCTGGACAGGGTGGGTGCCGCGATGGCGGCGCTGCTGCCGGAGAACGCGGTGGTCTGCAACGAGGCGGTGACCAGCGGCCATACCGTGGGCCCGTGGTTCTCCCGCGCCCGGCCCCACGAGATGCTGGGCGGCACCGGCGGCGCGATCGGCTGGTCGCTGCCCGGCGGCGTCGGCGCGGCCACCGCCTGCCCCGACCGCAAGGTGGTGGTGCTGACCGGCGACGGCAGCGCCATGTACACGCTGCAGTCGCTCTGGACCATGGCGCGGCAGGGGCTGGACGTGACGGTGGTGGTCTTCGCCAACCGCGGCTACCAGATCCTGCGCAACGAACTGCACAACGTCGGCGTCCAGCACTACGGCGCCAACGCGCAGGCGATGTTCGACGTGGAGAAGCCGATGCTCGACTGGGTCTCTATGGCGCGCGGGCACGGTGTGCCGGGCACCCGGGCCGAGGACATGGAGACCTTCAGCCGCGCCTTCCGCGCCGGGGTCGAGGGCAGCGGCCCCTCGCTGATCGAACTGGTGGTGCCCTGAAACGGGCGCCATCGGCGGATACCGGCAGGTTCCCGCCACGCACTGGAACCTGAAGCAGGTGGCCCGCGTTCCTATCGCGAAACCGGCCGGCACGCCACTCGTGCACAAGAAGGCCAGAGAAACACGCGAAGGAGATACCTCCCATGACAATGACCTTTTTCAAGGCCGCCGCCCTGTCCGGCATGCTGGCAACCACCGCCTGTACCGCCTACTCGGAAGCCGAAGTGGCGGGTGGACTGGCCGGGGCCGGTCTTGGCGCGATCACCGCGCAGGTTCTGGGGGCTGACGACGACTGGACGATCATCGCGGCTCTGGCCGGCGCCACCGCCGGCACGCTGGTTGCCCGCAACCAGCAGAACCGGAACTGCGCCTACGCCCGCGGCGACGGCACCTATTACACCGCCGCCTGCCCGTAAGCCCAGGTCGGCAGGTCGCACAAACGACCCGCGAAATGAAAAGGCCCCGCCGGCATGGCGGGGCCTTCGTCGTTTCAGGAAACGCCTGTTACAGCGCCTCGTCGGTCACCGCATGGGTCCAGGCGGCGTCGCCCGGATGCTTGGTGATCACCGGGTCGGACCCGCCGGACAGCAGCGATTCCACCGTCCGCTCGAAGTCGGCCGGGTCAAGCGCGCCGTCGGAGCCGGCGGTCAGCTTGGCGATCTCGCCCATCATCCGCGTCTGGTGCGCCTCGGTCTGCGCGCCGGTCTCGTCGTACTCCAGCACGATGTCGGCGGCTTCCTCGGGGTTCTCCTCGGCGTACTTCCAGCCCTTCATCGAGGCGCGCACGAAGCGGGCCAGCTTGTCCACCTCGGCCGGATCCTGCAGCTTGTCCTCCAGCACGTAAAGACCGTCCTCCAGCGTCGCGACGCCCTGGTCCTCGTACTTGAAGGTGATCAGTTCGTCCTCGGACAGGCCTGCGTCCAGCACCTGGCCATACTCGTTGTAGGTCATGGTCGAGATGCAGTCGGCCTGCTTCTGCAGCAGCGGGTCGACGTTGAAGCCCTGCTTCAGCACCTCCACCCCGTCGTCGCCGCCCTCGGTGGGGATGCCCAGCTGGCTCATCCACGACAGGAAGGGATACTCGTTGCCGAAGAACCAGACGCCAAGGGTGCGGCCCTTGAAGTCGTCGGGGCTTTCGATGCCGGTTTCCTTCAGGCAGGTCAGCTGCATGCCCGAGGACTTGAACGGCTGGGCGATGTTGACCAGCGGCAGCCCCTTCTCGCGGGCGGCCAGCGCGGCCGGCATCCATTCCACCACCACGTCGGCGCCGCCGCCGGCGATCACCTGGGTCGGGGCGATGTCGGGCCCGCCGGGCTTGATGGTGACCTCTAGGTCCTCTTCCTCGTAGAACCCCTTCTCCAGCGCCACGTAGTAGCCCGCGAACTGGGCCTGGGTGACCCACTTCAGTTGCAGCGTCAGCTCGTCCGCCGCCTGGGCGGCCCCGGTGCTCAGCGCCAGGGCCACGGCCCCCGTCACGAATTTGTTCATCTTCAACCTCCTGTTGCCGTTTATAATTCCCGTCAGCGTTGCGAGGGGTGCCAGAATGTTACCCGCCGCTCGATCAGCGCCACCGCCCCGTAAAGGACCGATCCGGCGATGGCCGCCACCGTGATCTCCGCCCAGACCATATCAAGCCCCAGCCGCCCCACCTCGGTGGAAATGCGAAATCCCATGCCGCGGGTGGGCGATCCGAAGTATTCCGCCACGATAGCGCCGATCAGCGCCAGTGTTGTGGAAATTTTCAGCCCGTTGAAGATGAAGGGCATGGCGGCCGGCAGGCGCAGCTTGACGAGGCTCTGCCAGTAGCCGGCGGAATAGGTCTTCATCAGGTCGCGCTGCATGGCGGTGGTGTCGGCCAACCCCTGCACGGTGTTCACCAGCATGGGAAAGAACACCATCACCACCACCACGGCGGCCTTGGACTGCCAGTCGAAGCCGAACCAGTTCACCAGGATCGGCGCGATCCCGACGATGGGCAGCGCGGCGACGAAGTTGCCGATGGGCAGCAGCCCGCGCTGCAGGAACGGCACCCGGTCGATGGCCAGCGCCGCGGCGAAGGCGGCGGCGATGCCGATGGCGAAGCCGGAGAAGGCGCCCTTCAGCACCGTCTGCCGGAAGTCGGTCCAGAGCGTGCCGGTGGAGGCCGCGAAGGTCTCCGCGATGGCGGTGGGGGGCGGCAGGATGATGGGCGAGACATTCAGCCCCCGCACCAGCAGCTCCCACATCACCAGCAGCGTCAGCCCGAACAGCACCGGCACCGCGATCCGCGCCGCGCGGCTGCCGCGCCAGCGCGAATTGGCGAGCCAGAGATTCAGCCCCCAGCCCGCGCCCCAGACGATCAGCGCCGCGATCACAAGTGGCATGCCGCCCCCTTCCCGTCCGCCAGCCTCACCGCGAGAACCCCATGCGCCGCATCGCCACCCCCTGCAGCACCGCCACCAGCGTCACCAGCGCCCCGGCCAGCACCGCGGCGGCGATCAGCGCCGACCAGATCATCAGCGGGTTGCCGAACTGGTCACCGATCAGGATCCGCGCCCCCAGCCCCTGGATCGCGCCGGTCGGCAGCTCTCCCACGATGGTGCCCACCAGCGCCGCCGCGATGCCGATCTTCAGCGAGGTGAAAAGGTAGGGCACCGACGAGGGGAACCGCAGCTTCCAGAAGCTTTGCCAGCCGCTGGCATTGTAGGTGCGCATGAGGTCCAGCTGCCCCGCCTCGGGGGCGCGCAGGCCCTTCACCATGCCCACCAGCACCGGGAAGTAGCACAGGTAGGCGCTGATGATCGCCTTGGGCACCGCGCGTTCCTCGACCCCGATGGAGGCGAGCACCACGATGATCATTGGCGCCAGCGCCACGATTGGGATCGTCTGGCTGATGATCGCCCAGGGCATCAGGCTCATCGCCGCGGTGCGCGAGTAGACGATGGCCACCGCCATCGCCATGCCCGCCGCGGTGCCCAGCACGAAGCCCATGAGCGTCGAGGCCAGGGTAATCCAGCCATGGTAGACCAGGCTGCGCTTCGAGGTGATCTTCTTGTCGAACACCGAATCGTACAGCTCCGCCGCCACCTGGTGAGGCGCGGGCAGGCGCGGGCGGTCCTGCGCCATGGTATCCGCCACGATCTCGCGCAGGGTCAGCGGGCCCTCGGCGCGGTCCAGCGTCCAGCCGGAGTTCATCCAGACCGCCCCGGCGTACCACAGCGCAACGATGGCGGTCAGCACGGTGAGGATGGGCAGGACGTTACGCATGGGCGTCATTCGTCATAGGCATGGCCGGCCCGCAGCCCCTCGCGCACCCGCTGGGCGACGGCAAGGAATTCCGGCGTGTCGCGGATATCCAGCGGGCGCTGGCGCGGCAGGGGGCTGTCGATCACGTCGGTGATGCGGCCGGGGCGCGGGCTCATCACCACGATCTTGGTGGACAGGTAGACCGCCTCGGGGATCGAGTGGGTGACGAAGGCGATGGTCTTGCCGGTGCGGTCCCAGAGCTTCAGCAACTGCTCGTTCAGGTGGTCGCGCACGATCTCGTCCAGCGCGCCGAAGGGCTCGTCCATCAGCAGGATGTCCGCGTCGAAGGCCAGCGCCCGCGCGATCGAGGCGCGTTGCTGCATGCCGCCGGACAGCTGCCAGGGAAACTTCTTCTCGAAGCCCGTCAGCTCCACCAGCTCCAGCACCCGGCGCACCCGCTCGTCCATCTCGGCGCGGGAATATCCCATGATTTCCAGCGGCAGGCGCACGTTGCCGGCGATGGTCCGCCAGGGGTACAGCCCGGCGGCCTGGAAGACATAGCCGTAGGAACGGCTCTTGCGCGCCTCGTCCGGGGTCTGGCCGTTCACCGTGATGGTGCCGCCGGTCGGATGCTCCAGCGCCGCGATGACCCGCAGGAAGGTAGTCTTGCCGCAGCCCGAGGGGCCGATGAAGGACACGAATTCCCCCTGCCCGATGTCCAGGTCCACTCCGGTCAGCGCATGCACCGGCCCGTCGCCCGTCTGGAACGTCAGCTCCAGGTTCTTCGCCTCGATGACGTTCAAGCGTCCCTGTCCCCCTTGTTCATTCCCCACAGCCGCGGCTCTGCGAATTCCACCGAGTTCCCGGCCGGGTCGCGCAGGTAGATCGACCGCGCGCCGTTCGGCCAGCGGAAATCGGCCTCGACCGCCTGCCCCGCAGCTTCCAGCCGGGCACGCAGCGCGTCAAGCGCCGGTCCCGGCACGGCAAAGCAGATATGCCCGGGCCCCTCTGCCCCGTGGGGCGGCACCGGCAGGCGCGCATCGGTGCCCGGCACCCGGGTCGCCGCGGCGATGAAGCACAGCACCACGGTGCCGCCGCAGCGGAAGAACACGTGCCGGCCCTCGGCGCGCAGGATCTGCTCCAGCCCCAGCAGGTCGCCGTAGAAGCTTGCGGCGGCGTCGAGGTCGTTCACGTAGACGGCGGCCTCAAGCACGCCGGTGATCCCGCTCATGCGCACGGCCCGCCACAGGATCTTCTAGAAGATCCTGTGGCGCACGATTTTCTGGAAAATCGTGCCACCTCAGACACCGCTTGCCGGTATCCCCGTGCGCTCCACCTTTCGCGGCGCCGTCAGTTCCTTCCAAGTGGAAAGCGCGCGGTTCACCGGGTTCACCGGCTCGCGCTTGACGAACTCGCCGTGGCCGGGCTGGGCCTGCAGGTCGCCGTCCATCACCGCCACCTTGCCGCGGGTCAGCACGAAGCGCGGCAGGCCCTTCACCTTCTTGCCCTCGAAGACGTTGTAATCAATGGCCGAAACCTGTTTTTCGGCGGTGATCGTCTTCTCCTTCTCCGGGTCGAGCACCAGGATATCGGCATCCGCGCCCACCAGGATCGCCCCCTTCTTTGGGTAACAATTCAGGATTTTCGCGATGTTTGTTGACGTGACAGCAACAAACTCGTTCGGCGTCAGCCGCCCCGTCCCCACCCCGTAGGTCCAGAGCATCGGCACACGGTCCTCCAACCCGCCGGTGCCGTTGGGGATCTTGGTGAAGTCCCCGACGCCATAGCGCTTCTGTTCCGTCGTGAAGGCGCAGTGGTCCGTCGCCACCACCGACAGCGAGCCCGAGGCGAGGCCGTTCCACAAGCTGTCCTGGTGCTGCTTGTTGCGGAACGGGGGCGACATGACGCGGCGGGCGGCGTGGTCCCAGTCCTTGTTGAAATACTCGCTTTCGTCCAGCGTCAGGTGCTGGATCAGCGGCTCGCCCCAAACCCGCTTGCCGTTCATCCGCGCCCGGCGGATCGCCTCGTGGCTGTCCTCGCAGGAGACGTGGACGACGTAGAGCGGCACGCCCGCCATGTCGGCGATCATGATCGCCCGGTTGGTCGCCTCGCCCTCCACCGCGGGGGGGCGGGAATAGGCGTGCGCCTCGGGCCCGTCGTTGCCCTCGGCCAGCAGCCGCTGCTGCAGGTCCGCCACCACGTCGCCGTTCTCGGCATGCACCAGCGGCAGCGCGCCCAGCTCGCGGCAGCGCTGGAAGCTGGCGAACATCTCGTCGTCGTTCACCATCAGCGCGCCCTTGTAGGCCATGAAGTGCTTGAAGGTGGTGATCCCCCGCTCCTTCACCACGCGCTCCATCTCGTTGAACACCTGCTCGGACCACCATGTGATGGCCATGTGAAAACTGTAGTCGCAGGCGGCGCGGCCCGACTTGTTGTCCCACATCTGCAGCGCGTCGAAGAGCCCCTGCTCCGGCGCCGGCAGCGCGAAGTCCACCACCATCGTGGTCCCGCCCGCCAGCGCGGCGCTGGTGCCGCTTTCGAAGTCGTCGCTGGAATAGGTGCCCATGAAGGGCATTTCGAGGTGCGTATGCGGGTCGATCCCGCCGGGCATCACGTAGCAGCCGGTGGCGTCCAGCATCTCGCCGCCGGTCAGGTCGGGGCCGATCTCGGTGATCCTGCCGTCCTCGACGCGCACGTCTGCCTTGTAGGTGAGGTCGGCGGTGACGACGGTGCCGTTCTTGATGATGGTGCTCATGTGATTATCTCCCTCGCGCTAGGCCATAATGGGGCTTTTCCGCTTGCGGCTGCCTTCAAACCGGCGGCTGCCCGCTGACGGTGTCGTCCGTTCGGCGCATCCTGAAACTGCGCGTGCCGCCTGTCCGTGACTCCCACACGATCGAAACTGAAAATCCGATAACTGGGAGATAATTCATGCAATTTCGTATCCGCACCGCCGCGCTCGCCGCTGCCGCTCTGGCGTTCGTCGCCACGCCGGTCACCTTCGGCGCCTCCGGCCTCACCTCGTCCACCGCCGAGGCCGCCCACGGGGAGATTGCCGACGGCAACAACGGCCACGGCAACAATCGCAACCCCACCGGCGAGAAGGCCGACGACGTCTCCAACCCCACCTACGATCCCGCGAATGAGGACGAGACTGACGGCAACAGCGGCAAGGGCGACGACAAGAACGGCAACAAGGGCAACAACGGCAAACGCCCGAAATCCTGAACGCAGATGCCGGCCGGGGCGATTGTCCCGGCCGGTGCTTCCCCGTCCCGTGCCGTGCCCAACTGCAGCCGTCACCGCACCACCTCCGCCACCTCCAGCACCGCGTGCAGCAGCACCTCCGCGCCCGCCCGCGCCCATTCCGGCGAGATTTCCTCGGCCTCGTTGTGCGACAGCCCGTCCACGCAGGGGCACATCACCATCGCCGTGGGCGCCACGCGGTTGATCCAGCAGGCGTCGTGCCCGGCGCCGGAGATGATGTCGCGGTGGGAATGGCCCAGCCGCTCCGCCGCGTCGCGCACCGCCTGCACGCAGGTGGCGTCGAATTCCACGGGATCGAAGCCGCCGACCTTCTCGAAGGCCACCTCCAGCCCCATCTCCTCGCAGATCCTGCGTGCGCCGTCCTTCAGCCGCGCCTCCATGTCCTCGATCACCGCCAGTTGCGGCGAGCGGAAGTCGACGGTGAAGACGCAGCGCCCCGGGATCACGTTGCGCGAATTGGGGTGCACGTCGATATGCCCCGCCGCGCCCACCGCGTCGGGTCTGTGCAACCAGGCGATCTCGTCTACCAGCTGCAGCACCCGCGCCATGCCCAGCCCGGCGTTGCGGCGCATGGCCATCGGGGTCGAGCCGGTGTGCGCGTCCTTGCCGGTGATCGTCACCTGCGTCCATGACAGGCCCTGCCCGTGGGTCACGACGCCGATGTCGACGCCCTCGGCCTCCAGGATCGGCCCCTGCTCGATGTGCAGCTCGAAGAAGGCCCGCATCTTGCGCGCGCCCACCGGCTCGTCGCCCTTCCAGCCGATCCGCTCCAGCTCGTCACCAAAGCGCTTGCCCTGCGCATCCTCGCGCGCCAGCGCCCAATCCTCGGCATGCACCCCCGCGAAAACCCCCGACGACAGCATGGCCGGGGCAAAGCGGGTGCCCTCCTCGTTGGTCCAGTTGGTCACCACGATGGGATGGCGGGTCTTCAGGTCCAGGTCGTTGAGCGTGCGGACGATCTCCAGCCCGCCCAGCACCCCCAGCACGCCATCATACTTGCCGCCCGTGGGCTGGGTGTCGAGGTGGCTGCCAACGTAGACCGGCAGCGCATCCGGGTCAGCCCCCTCGCGCCGGGCGAACATGTTGCCCAGCGTGTCGACGCCGGTGGTCAGCCCCGCCGCGTCGCACCATTTGCGGAACAGCGCCCGCCCCTCGGCGTCGGCGTCGGTCAGGGTCTGGCGGTTGTTGCCGCCCGCCACCCCCGGCCCGATCTTCGCCATCTCCATCAGCGAGTCCCAAAGCCGCTCGCCGTTGATCCTCAGGTTCTCGCCGGGCGCTGCCATGGGGCCTCCTCAGTCCAGCTGGTTCAGGATGTCGTGCAGGGTGCCCGCCAGCTGGTCGATATGCCCCTTCTCGGCGATCAGCGGCGGTGACAGGGCGATGATGTCGCCGGTGGTCCGCACCATCACGCCCTTCTCGAAGGCCTTCAGGAAGGCCTCGAAGGCGCGCTTCGTCGGCTCGCCCTCGCGCGGCTCCAGCTCCACCGCGCCGACCATGCCCATGTTGCGGATGTCGATAACGTGGCGGCAGTCGCGCAGCCCGTGCAGGGCCTCCTCGAAGTAGGGCGCCATCTCGGCGGCGCGCTGGAACAGCCCCTCCTCGGCGTAGGTCTCCAGCGTCGCCAGCCCGGCGGCCGAGGCCAAGGGCGAGCCGGAGTAGGTATAGCCGTGGAACAGCTCGATCAGGAGCTCGGGCCCCTCCATGAAGGCATCGTGGATCTGCGCCGTCGCCAGCACCGCCCCCATGGGGACGGAGCCGTTGGTGATCCCCTTGGCGCAGGTGATCAGGTCCGGCATCACGCCGAACTTCTCCGACGCGAAGCTGGCACCAAGCCGGCCGAAACCGGTGATCACCTCGTCGAAGATCAGCAGGATGCCGTGCCGGTCGCAGATCGCGCGCAGCCGCTCCAGGTAGCCCTTGGGCGGCAGCAGCACCCCGGCGGACCCGGCCATGGGCTCCACGATCACCGCAGCAATGGTCTCGCCGCCATGCAGCGCGCAGATCCGCTCCAGCTCGTCCGCCAGCTCGGCCCCGTGCTCGGGCTGGCCGCGGGTGAAGGCGTTGCGCTCGATCAGGTGGGTGTGCGGCAGGTGGTCGACGCCGTTCAGCAGGGTGCCGAAGACCTTGCGGTTGTTGACGATCCCGCCCACCGAGATGCCGCCGAAGTTGACCCCGTGATAGCCCTTCTCGCGCCCCACCAGCCGGGTCCGCTGCCCCTCGCCCTTCGCGCGGTGATAGGCCAGCGCGATCTTCAGCGCGGTCTCCACGCTTTCAGAGCCGGAGTTGGTGAAGAACACGTGCTCGAAGGGCTCCGGCGACATGTCCCGCAGCCGCGCCGCCAGCTCGAAGGCCTTGGGGTGGCCCATCTGGAAGGCCGGCGCATAGTCCAGCTCGCCCGCCTGCTGGCGGATCGCCTCGACGATCCGCGGGCGGTTGTGGCCGGCATTGCAGCACCACAGGCCGGAAGCGCCGTCCAGCACCTCGCGCCCGTCGGCGGTGCGGTAGAACATGCCGTCGGCCGAGACCAGCATGCGCGGCGCCTTCTTGAATTGCCGGTTCGCGGTGAAGGGCATCCAGAAGGCGGAAAGGTCGTTGGGAACGGAAGGCCGGTCGAGCGCCATGGGTGGTCTCCACGCTGGGGGCGGCAAAGGGTTTGACCAAACGGTCAAGCGGACGCTACCACGGGTGCAGGACAGGTCAAGGACTTCGGCGGCCACCACGGGACCGCAGCCGCCGCGCGGCACCGGCAGCAGGCGAACGGCAGGTCACGGCGCCAGGAAAAAGGGCAATGCATGAACGATCCGGCCCCCCGCACCCGCATCCAGGAACGCAACCGTGGCGCGATCCTCGAGGCCGCGCTCGAGGTCTTCTCCACCGCCGGTTTCCGCGGCGCGACGCTGGACCGGATCGCCCAGGAGGCGGGGCTGTCCAAGCCGAACCTGCTCTACTACTTCCCCTCCAAGGAGGCGATCCACATCGCCGTGCTGTCGGAACTGCTGGACCTCTGGCTCGACCCGCTCCGGGCGCTGGAACCGGGCGGCGAGCCGGTGGACGAAATCGTCGCCTACGTGCTGCGCAAGCTCGACATGGCCCGGGAATACCCCCGGGAATCCAAGCTCTTCGCCAACGAGATCGTGCAGGGCGCGCCCCGCATCCTCGGCATCATCGAGGGGCCGCTGAAGGCGCTGGTGGACGAGAAGGCGGCGCTGATCCGCGGCTGGTCAGAACAGGGGCGCATCGCGGATCTCGACCCCCACCACCTGATCTTCTCGATCTGGTCCACCACCCAGCACTACGCCGACTTCGACGTGCAGGTGCGCGGCATCCTCGGCCCCGGTGACAGCCACTTCCCCGCCGCCGCGCGCTTCCTGGAAACCCTCTACCGCAGCGCCCTCGCTCCTGCCTGACTGGCCCGCACGGCCACGATCAAAGGCACCCAAACCAACCTGCAATTTCTTCTGGTCCAATACATCCCGGGGAGCGCGAGGGGCAGAGCCCCTCGCCCCGGTCGGACAGCCGAAGGCGGTCCGATCCAGAAGATCTTGCGCCGAAGGCGCGCAATTTTCCTCCAGTCACTCCGCCGCCGGCCGCGCCGCCGGGTTGTTAGGGTGGGTGGTCCAGTTGGCATACTCCGGCTCCACCGTCTTGCCGGTGCGCGGATCCACGGTGCCCGCCTCCAGCTCGGTCATGGTGATGCAGTTCTCCACCGGGCAGACGTTGACGCAGAGGTTGCAGGCCACGCATTCCGCGTCGATCACCTCGAACACCCGGCCCGGCTGCATCGCGATGGCCTGGTGGCTGGTGTCCTCGCAGGCGGCGTAGCAGCGGCCGCACTTGATGCAGAGATCCTGGTCGATCCGCGCCTTGGTCACGTAGTTCAGGTTCAGGTGCTGCCAGTCCGTCACGTTCGGCACCGCGCGCCCCACCACGTCCGCGACCGCCCCGTGGCCCTTCTCGTCCATCCAGTGTCCCAGCCCGGCGATCATCTCCTGCACGATGTGGAAGCCATAGGTCATGGCGGCGGTGCAGACCTGCACGTTGCCCGCCCCCAGCGCCAGGAACTCCGCCGCGTCGCGCCAGGTGGTGATGCCGCCGATCCCGCTGATCGGCAGGTCCCGGGTCTCGGGATCGCGGGCGATTTCGGACACCATCGACAGCGCGATCGGCTTCACCGCCGGGCCGCAGTAGCCGCCGTGGCTGCCCTTGCCGTCGATCGTCGGCTGGGGGGCGAAGCTGTCCAGGTCCACCCCGGTGATCGAGTTGATGGTGTTGATCAGGCTCACCGCGTCCGCGCCGCCCGCCTTTGCCGCGCGGGCCGGTTTGCGGATGTCGGTGATGTTGGGGGTCAGCTTGACGATCACCGGCATCCGGGTGGCCGCCTTGCACCAGCGCGCCACCATCTCGATGTACTCCGGCACCTGCCCCACGGCAGAGCCCATGCCCCGCTCGCTCATCCCGTGCGGGCAGCCGAAGTTCAGCTCGATCCCGTCCGCCCCGGTCTCCTCCACCAGCGGCAGGATCGCCTTCCAGGCGGCCTCCTCGCAGGGCACCATGATCGAGGCGATCAGCGCCCGGTCCGGCCAGTCGCGCTTGACCGCCTTCATCTCGCGCAGGTTCACCTCCAGCGGCCGGTCGGTGATCAGCTCGATGTTGTTCAGCCCCAGCAGCCGCCGATCCTGCCCCCAGATTGCGCCGTAGCGCGGGCCGTTGACGTTGACCACGGGCGGGCCCGCTTCGCCTAGGGTCTTCCAGACCACCCCGCCCCAGCCCGCCTCGAAGGCGCGGCGGACGTTGTATTCCTTGTCGGTGGGCGGCGCCGAGGCCAGCCAGAACGGGTTCGGGGACTTGATCCCGACGAAGTCGCTTCTCAGATCGGCCATGTCGCTCTCCTTTCCGCGGGGCTCAGCCCGCCGCCCCGGTCAGCCGGGCGTGGATGTCCTCTGCGGCGTCGCGCCCCTGCGCCACCGCCGTCACCGTCAGGTCCTCGCCGGGAAGGGCGCAGTCGCCGCCGGCCCAGACGCGCTTCCAGCTGCTGCGCATTCCGTCGCCGACCCCCAGCTTCGTCCCCTCGAGGTGCAGCGCCTCGCCGCCGTCGAAGGCGATCTGCTGGCCGATGGCGGTCAGCAGTTGGTCGGCGGGAATGTAGAACCCCTCCTGCGCCGGCCGCAGCCCCTGCGCGGTCTCCTCGGTATGGACGAATTCCACCCCGGTCAGCCGCCCCGCCTCGGTGCGGATCGCCACCGGCATGGCGTGCAGCACGATCCGCACGCCGTTGGTCTTGGCCAGGTTCTGCTCGTAGAGGCTGGCGTTCATCCGGTCGGCGCCGCGCCGGTAGACCAGCGTCACGTTGGCCGCGCCCAGCAGCCGGGCCTGCACCGCGGCGTCGATCGCTGTCATGCCGCCGCCGATCACCACCACGTCGCGGCCCACCTCCAGCTTCGACAGGTCCGGGCACTGGCGCAGGCGCGCGATGAAGTCGACGGCGGGTTCCACTCCCTCGGCCTCCTCGCCCTCCAGCTCCAGCCGGCGCACGCCGTTCAGCCCGATCCCAAGGAACACCGCGTCATGCTCCTGCGCCAGCTCGCGCAGGTCCAGGTCCTCGCCCAGCCGCCGCCCGTGCTCGATGCGGATGCCGCCGATCTGCAGCAGCCAGGCTACCTCGGCCTGGGCGAAGTCGTTCACCGTCTTGTAGCTGGCGATGCCGTATTCGTTCAGCCCGCCGGGCTTGTCGCGGGCCTCGTAGATCGTCACCTCGTGGCCCTTCATCGCCAGCCGGTGCGCGCAGGCCAGCCCCGCGGGCCCCGCCCCCACCACCGCCACCCGGTGCCCGGTAGGTGTCGCGCGCTCATAGGGGTGGGAATTCCGCGCCATCACCGTGTCGGTGGCGAAACGCTGCAGGCGCCCGATCTCTACCGGCTTGCCCTCGGCCAGCTCGCGCACGCAGGCCTTCTCGCAGAGCGTTTCGGTCGGGCAAACCCGGGCGCACATGCCACCGAGGATGTTCTGGTCAAAGATCGTCCGCGCCGCCGCCTCGGGCGTGCCGGTGGCGATCTGGCGGATGAACAGCGGGATGTCGATGCTGGTGGGACAGGCCGTGATGCAGGGCGCGTCGTGGCAGAAGTAGCAGCGGTCCGCGGCCACCTGCGCCTCGTGCACCGACAGCGGCGGGTGCAGGTCGGTGAAGTTTTCCGCCAGGACCTGGGGCGGCAGCCGCCCTTCGGCGAGGCCGGGGGTGAAGGGGCTGTTGGCCATGCGCGCGTCTCCCTGTCGCGTCCTTTCGCGACAGAGTGCCACAGGTGGGAATTTTATCAACTGGTAAATTTTTTCTCTGAGGACCGGCCACCGGTCCCGCAGGTCTCAGGGCCAGATGTCCCAGCGGTCGCGCAGGTGCTCCACCGCACGGCGGTTCGCGGCCGCCCGGTCCAGCCCGCCCACGGTGCTGCGGCACAGCGGGTCCAGCGCCTCGGCCTCGGTGTCGGTGGGGTCGCGGTGCCTGCCCTCCACCCAGATCGGCACGCCGCGCCGCGCCAGGCAGGCCGACAGCCAGACGTCGTCCACCGTCCATGCCTCGGCCGGCACGTCAAAGACCTCGGGCCCGAACATCCCCGGCCGCACCATGACCCCGCCGCGCCCTTCCAGAATGTCGGCGTAGCCAGACCGCGCCACCACCCGCCGCCCCGGCGCGGGCAGCGCGTGGCGGCGGGGCCAGTGCCGCAGATCCTGCCAGAGATAGCGCAGCTGGAAGTCCACGTCCGTCACCCGCCAGCGCCGCCGCGCCCTTGGCTGCAGCGCCCGCGCGCCGCCCGCCGGGGCAATGTCCTGCGCCTGCATCCCCAGCATCGCCAGCGCCTCGCCCGGGCGCGCCGCCCGCAACGCCGCGAAGCGGTCCGCCCAGCCCTGCTCGTAGAACTGGTCATCGTCGCAGAACAGCAGGTCCACCTCCTGCCCCGAGAAATCCGCCAGCGCGCCAAGCAGCTTGGTCGCCGGACCCCAGTCCTCCGCGCAGCGCCGGATCTCGACCCCGGCGGGCACCTCCGGTAGGCGTCCGTCCCAGTCCGGAAACCGCCGGTAGGCGCGCGGGATGTACAGAAGCACCGCATCGGCCCCCTGCGCCGCCAGCGACCGCAGCGTCGCGCCGATCCGCCCGAACCTTGGCGGCACCGAGGACAGGGTGACCACAAGCGTCACGTCCAGACCCCGTGGTGCCGGCGCATGTAGTCCACGCCTTCGGAGTTCCCCGCCCCCCGCGTCACCCCGTCCACCGTGGCGCGCCAAAGCGGGTCCAGCACCTCGGCCTCGGTATCGTCCGGCTCGCGCAGGTTGGCCAGCAGCCAGATCGGAATGCCCTTCGCCGCGAGCTTGCCCGACAGCCAGATGTCGTCCACGCCCCAGAGCAGCGGCGGGATCTGGCGGAAGCTGTCGTCGTACCACTCGGGTCGCACCAGCACGCCGCCCGCCCCCTCGGCGATGTCGATGTAGCCCGCGCGGCGGGTGATCCGGCGCATTGGCGCGGGCAGGTTGCGGCGGTGGCGCCCGGCGCGCAGGTCCTGCCAGAGGTAGCGCAGCTGGAAGTCGAGGTCCGTCATCCGCCAGCGCCGCACCGCGCGCGGCTGGTGGGTGCGGGCCTCGGGACCGGGGGAGAGCCACTGCGCCTCCATCCCCAGCCCGCAGACCGCGGTGTCCGGGTGCGCCTCTGCCGCTGCCAGCAGCCGTTCCGCCCAGTCCGGCACGTAGGCGCGGTCGTCGTCGCAGTAGAGCAGCCGCACCCCCTGCCCCGCCAGCGCGCGGGCGGGGGCGAGCACCTTGGTGGCGGGGCCGAGGTCCTCGTCGCAGCGCAGGATCTCCACCCCCTCGGGCACCTGCGGCAAAGTGCCGTCCCAATCGGGAAACCGGCGGTAGGCGCGCGGGATGCACAGCAGGATCCGCTGCACCTTCGCGCGTTGCGCCAGCAGCGAGCGCAGGGTGGCCCCGATGCGTCCAAAGCGCGGCGGCACCGAGGACAGCGAGATCACCAGCGGCGCTGTCACGGCCAGATGCCGTGGGTGTCCCGGAAGTAGGCGATGCAGCGCTTGTTCGCCTCGTCGCGGTCCGCCCCCTCGATCCGCGCCATGTAGAGCGCGTCCGAGATCCCGGCCGGGGTGTGCTGGGTGTCGTGCTGGCCGGCGATCAGCCAGATCGGCACGCCGCGCCGGGCCAGCTGGCCCGACAGCCAGACGTCATCGACGCTCCAGACCACCGGGGGGATGTCCATCGCGGCGTCGTCGAAGAAGTCGGGGCGCACCATGGCGCCGCAGAACCCCTCGAAACAGTCGACGTAGCCCGATTGCCGGAACAGCTGGCGCGTCGGCTCGCGCAGGAACTTCCGCTCCACCGGCGGGAACAGCCATTCCCAGGCCATCTGCGCCTGGAACCGCAGGTCCAGCGCCCGGCTGCGCCGGCGCGCGCGGGGCTGAAGGCGGTCCTTCATCGCGCTCTGACCGTAACGGTTGGCCTCGAACCCGGCGATGGCGAGGCAGGCGTCCGGGTGCGCAGGGCGGGCGTCGACGAAGGTCTGCGCCCAGTGCGGCTTGTACCGCCGGTCGTCGTCGCACAGCAGGATGTCCACGTCCTGCCCCCGGTGCGCCTGCGCGGCGAACAGCACCTTGGTGGCGGGGCCGAGGTCTTCCTCCACCCGCACGATCTCGACCCCGGGGGGCACCTCGGGCAGGCGCCCGTCCCAGTCGGGGAAGCGGCGGTAGCGGCGGGGGATGTGCAGCAGGATGCGGTCGGGCCGGGCGCTCTGGCGCAGCAGGCAGTTCAGCGTCGGCTCCAGCAGGCCGAAGCGCGAGGGGATCGAGGAGAGCGAAACGATCAGCATCGCCGCCCCTTCCGGTTCGTCCTGCCTGCCTGCATCCGCCCATCCCCTTCAGCGCCGGTGGTTGTCCGCGCCGCCGACCC
This sequence comes from Rhodobacter sp., assembly GCA_048262455.1. Classification (GTDB taxonomy): domain Bacteria; phylum Pseudomonadota; class Alphaproteobacteria; order Rhodobacterales; family Rhodobacteraceae; genus Psychromarinibacter. The sequence continues at coordinate 69,804 of JBLXFD010000012.1, read as the reverse complement.
CGATGTCAAGCGCCGCCGCCGCTGCCGCTGCCGCGCATGCGGAACGGACGCCAAGTTAAGCGGAAAAGTGTTTACCGGACTTCGTTCATACCGTTACGGTCGCGGCAGCCGGGGGCAGGCTCTGGGAGGAGAGGACCCCTCGGTTAACCAAAGGGAGGAACCACATGACCATCAGGATGACCTCGCGGCGCCACGCGCTGCGGACCCTCGCCGGTGCCGGCGCCGCCACCCTGGCCGCGCCCCACGTGGCAACCGCCGCTGCGCATGGGACCAACTGGAAGATCCAGACCAGCTGGCCCGGCGGCGCGGGCCTTCAGATCTTCAAGGACTGGTGCGCCAGCATCGGCGAGAAGACCGGCGGCGAGCTGACTTTCACGCCCTTCGGCGCCAACGACGTGGTGGGGGACTTCCAGCTGTACGACGCAGTGAAGAACGGCGTGCTGGAGGCGGTGAACCCCTTCACCATCTACGCGCAGGGCATCATCCCCGCGGCCACCTTCCTGACCTCGATCCCGCTGGGCCTGCGCAACCCGCATGAATTCGACGTCTTCTATTACGGCCTCGGCGGCATCGACATCGCCCGCGAGCTTTACGCCGCCCAGGGCATGCACTTCGTCGGCCCGGTGCACCATGGTCCGAACATCATCCACTCGAAGGTGCCGATCCGCTCGATCGACGACTTCGCCGGCCGCAAGATGCGCCTGCCCGGCGGCATGGTGGCCGAAGTCTTCACCGCCATCGGCGCCGAGACCACCGTTCTGCCCGGGTCCGAGATCTTCCCGGCGCTGGAGAAGGGCACCATCGACGTGGCCGACTACGTGGGCCCGGCGGTGAACTACGCGCTCGGCTTCAGCCAGGTGACCGACTACATCGTCATGGGCCCCCCGGGCTTCATGTCGCTCTACCAGCCGGTGGACATCATGGACATCACCGTGGGCCAGGCCGCTTGGGACGCGCTGAGCGACGAGATGAAGCAGTTCGTGGAAATGGAGACGCACGTCTACTCCGACATGCACCACGCCGCGATCCAGGCCGCCGACCAGGAAGCCTGGGGCAAGTTCGAGGCCGACGGCACCGAGGTCACGCGCCTCAGCCAGGACGACGTCGAGCTGATGACCGAGGTCGCGGTGCCGATCTGGTTCGACTACGCCAACCGCGATCCGCAGGCGGCGCGGGTGTTCAAGATCCAGCTCGACTACATGCAGTCCGGCTCGCTCGGCTACGTGGACCCGGCGCTGACCGAAGGGCTTGAACTGAAGCTCTGATCCCGCCGGGACACGCAAGATTCCGTCCGGGGCGCCCGCCGCCCCGGATGTTCCTGACCTGTCTGAGCATGAAAGAGGGACGCAATGCCGGGGCTCAGCTTCACGCTGCCGCATTGGCTGTACTGGGTCGGACTGATCGTCTTCCCCCTGGTGGCGATGATCCTGTCGCGCCGCCCGCAGCCGGAACAGAAACGTTATTCCCTGCCGCTGGCCTACATGATCGCCGTGACCGGCGGCATGATCGGCCTGCACCGCTTCTACCTGAAGAGCATGTGGGGGCTGGTCTTCATCCCGATCTTCTTGTTCGTGCTTTACTCCAACGCGCAGATGCAGGAGGCGCGGACCGTCCTGTCGGGCTACGCCAACCAGATGCGGGTGGCCGAGCGGACGCTGGAGCGCGAGGAAGCCCGGGTGGGCGACGCCCGCGCCGGGTTCGCCGACCTGGAGGCCGCGCGCGATGCCGCCGAGGTGGACAGCTTCGCCCGCACCTCGGCCGAGCGGCGGCTGGAACGGGCGCGCGAGACCATCGAGAAGGGCGAGGCCCGGCTGGAAGAGGCCCGCGGCGTGGTGGCGGAGTTCACGCCCCTGCGCGCCGAGGCCGCCGAGACCCGCGCCTTCTGGGGCCGGATGGCCGGCTATGCCTTCTACCTGATCCTGGCGCTGCTGCTGGTGGACGCCGTGCTGCTGCCCTGGCTGGTGGCCCGCGCCAACCGCAACCTTCCGGCGCGCGAGGAGATCACCGAGGCCGAGGCCGCCCTGCGCGCCGCCGAGGCCGAGGAAGGCCCGCGCGACGACAGGACCTATGCCACCAACGCCATCGACCGCTTGTCCCTGTTCTGCGGCGAGTTCGTGTCCTACTGGGCGGTGATCGCGGTCTTCGTCTACTACTACGAGGTGATCGCCCGCTACGTCTTCGGCAGCCCCACCAACTGGGCGCACGAGGCGATGTACCTGATGTTCGGCATGCAGTACCTGATCGCCGGGGCCTACGCGATGCTGACCGAAAGCCACGTGCGGGTCGACATCTTCTATGCCCCGCTGCCGCGCAAGCGGAAGGCCTGGGTGGACCTGCTGACGTCGGTCTTCTTCTTCATCTTCGCCGGCACGCTGCTGGTCACGTCGTGGATCTTCGCGATGGACGCCATCGGGGTGCCCTCGGGCAACTCGGTCCTGTCGGACTGGGCACGCGGGCAGATCGGCTTTGGCGAGATGCTGGGCGGCTTCGGGCTGAACCAGTGGACCGACCCGAACGTCCGCTGGGGCGAGATCAGCTTCAACGAGTGGGAAGTGCCGCTCTGGCCGATGAAGTGGGTGATGGTGTTGGGTGGCCTGCTGCTGGTGCTGCAGGGCGTGTCGAAACTGTCGAAAGACATCCGCGAAATCGCCCGGGGGAACTGAGGCATGGGTATCGAGATCGAAATCGGCTGGCTCACGCTGATCATGTTCGGCAGCCTCCTGGCGCTGCTGATGGCGGGCCTGCCGCTGGCCTTCGTCACCGGCGGCCTGGCCTGCGTCTTCCTGTTCGTGCTGGGGGACCAGCGGGCGCTGAACATCGTGCCCAGCCGGATCTTCCCGCTGATGACCAACTACCAGCTGTCGGCCATCCCGCTGTTCATCTTCATGGCGGCGATGCTGGAGCGGGCGGGCATCATCAACGACATGTTCGACGTGATCTACAAGGTCATGGGCGGGCTGAAGGGCGGGCTGGCGGCGGCGACCATCATCGCCTCGACGATCCTAGCCGCCATGGTCGGCGTGATCGGCGCGGCGGTGGTGACCATGGGCATCATCGCCCTGCCCGCCATGCTGAAACGCCACTACGACCCGAAGATCGCCATGGGCTCGATCATGGCCGGCGGCACGCTGGGCATCCTGATCCCGCCCTCGATCCTGGCGATCATCTACGCGGTGGTGGCAGAGCAGTCGGTGGGCGAGCTGTTCATCGGCGCGGTGATCCCGGGGCTGATGCTGTCGGGGATGTACATCCTCTACGTGGTGGTCCGGTCCTACCTGAACCCCGCGCTCGGCCCGGCCCTGCCGGTGGAGGAACGGGTGTCGAACACCGAGAAGCTGCGGCTGATCGGCAAGATGGCAGCGCCCATCACCCTTGTGGTGGTAGTGCTGGGGATCATCTTCTCCGGCGTCGCCACCCCGGTCGAGGCCGCCGGCATCGGCACCTTCGGCGCCTTCATCGTCGCCGCCATCCACCGAAAGCTGGACTGGCCCACCATCCGCGAGGCCTGCACCACCACGCTGAAGGCCTCGGCCATGGTGATCTGGATCATGTTCGGCGCGACGATCTTCGTCGGGCTCTACGTGCTGGAGGGCGGGCAGCAGTTCGTGCAGGACGCGCTGGCGGCCACCGGGCTTGGGCCCTGGGGCATCCTGATCCTGATGCAGATCCTGCTGGTGATCCTGGGGATGTTCCTCGACTGGGTGGGCATCCTGCTGCTCTGCGTGCCGATCTTCGTGCCGATCATCAAGGCGCTGGGGGCGCAGGCCTTCGGGCTGGACAGCTCCGAGGACCTGGTGCTGTGGTTCGGGGTGCTCTACCTCGTCAACATGCAGATGAGCTTCCTGTCGCCGCCCTTCGGCTACGCGCTGTTCTACCTGCGCGGGGTGGCGCCGCCGGAGATCCCGATGACCGACATCTTCAAGTCCGCCCTGCCCTTCCTGTTCCTGCAGCTGGTCGGGCTGGCGCTGTGCATGATGGTGCCGGAGATCATCACCTGGCTGCCGAGGCTGGTCTACGGCTGACGCCCGGGCCTTGCCCGGCGCCCCCCCCGCGCGGGCGGGGCGCCGGGGCCGCGGCAAGCCCGCGCACCTAACCGCTTTTCTGTCGGATTCGCCTGACGTATAAGCGGCCCACGCCCGCGGTGCCCCGGCACCGCGGCTCCCGGAAACAAGGGGCGCGAGGAACCAAGATGGCGAACCAGAGCGACAATGACGTGGCCTTTGTTCAGGCGATGGCCGAGATCCTGAAAAAGAACGACCTTGCAGAGCTGGAGGTCGAGCGCGGCAGCAAGGACGCCGGCAAGCTGACGCTGCGGCTCAGCCGCGTCGCCCGCACCGCGCCGGCCCCCATGGCCGCGCCCGCGGCCCCCGCCGCGCCGGCCACTTCGGCCGCGCCGTCCCGGCCCGCCGGCGACGCGGCCCCGGCCGCTGCCAGCGATGACCCGTCGGACCTGCCCGGCGTGGTGAACTCGCCCATGGTCGGTACGGTCTACCTGTCGCCCGAACCCGGCGCCGAGGCCTACGTGAAGGTCGGCGACACGGTGAAGGAGGGCCAGACCCTGCTGATCGTCGAGGCGATGAAGACCATGAACCAGATCCCGGCCACCCGCTCGGGCAAGGTGACGCGCATCCTCGTCGAGGATGGCTCGCCCGTCGAGTACGGCGCGCCGCTGATGGTCGTGGAATAAGCGCATGTTCGACAAGATCCTGATCGCGAACCGGGGCGAGATCGCCCTGCGCGTGGTCCGCGCCTGCCGCGAGATGGGCATCGCCTCGGTTGCGGTGCACTCCACCGCCGACAGCGACGCGATGCACGTGCGCATGGCGGACGAGGCCATCTGCATCGGCCCGCCCTCGGCCACGCACAGCTACCTGTCGATCCCGTCGATCATCGCCGCCTGCGAGATCTCGGGCGCGCAGGCGATCCACCCCGGCTACGGCTTCCTGTCGGAGAACGCGGCCTTCGTGCAGGTGGTCGAGGATCACGAGATCACCTTCATCGGCCCCAGCGCCGAGCATATCCGCCTGATGGGCGACAAGATCACCGCCAAGGACACCATGCGGAAGCTGGGCGTGCCCTGCGTTCCCGGCTCCGAGGGCGGGGTGCCCGATGTCGCCGCGGCCAAGGCCACGGGCGAGGCCTTCGGCTACCCGGTCATCGTCAAGGCCACCGCCGGCGGCGGCGGGCGCGGCATGAAGCTGGCGCGCAACGAGGCGGAGATGGAGCACGCCTTCCGCACCGCCCGGTCCGAGGCCAAGGCCGCCTTCGGCAACGACGAGGTGTATATCGAGAAGTACCTCGGCAACCCGCGCCACATCGAGATCCAGGTCTTCGGCGACGGCAAGGGCGGCGCGGTCCACTTGGGCGAGCGGGACTGTTCGCTGCAGCGGCGCCACCAGAAGGTCTTCGAGGAGGCCCCCGGCCCCGCGATCGACGCCGAAACCCGCGACCGCATCGGCCGCACCTGCGCCCAGGCGGTGGCCGAAATCGGCTATTCCGGCGCCGGCACGATCGAGTTCCTCTACGAGGACGGCGAGTTCTACTTCATCGAGATGAACACCCGCCTGCAGGTGGAACACCCGGTGACAGAGGCCGTCTTCGGCGTCGACCTGGTGCGCGAGCAGATCCGCGTCGCCGCCGGCCTGCCGCTGTCGATCCGGCAGGAGGACCTGGTGGTCAACGGCCATGCCATCGAGGTGCGGATCAACGCCGAGAAACTGCCGAACTTCGCCCCCTCGCCGGGGCGCATCACCCAGTATCACGCCCCGGGCGGGCTGGGGGTGCGGATGGATTCGGCGCTGTACGACGGCTACCGGATCCCGCCCTACTACGACAGCCTGATCGGCAAGCTCATCGTTCACGGCCGCGACCGGCCCGAGGCGCTGGCGCGGCTGAACCGGGCGCTGGGAGAGCTGATCGTGGACGGCATCGACACCACGGTGCCGCTGTTCCACGCGCTGCTGGCGGACCCGGCGGTGCAGCGCGGCGACTATACCATCCACTGGCTGGAGAAGTGGCTGGCCGAGAACCTCGGCTGACGGAACGCGGGCGGCCCGGTCCCCGGTGCCGCCCGTCCCCGCCCCGCGCTGGACCCCCGCCGCCATGCCCGACAGCAGCCCGAGCCCAAAATTGACCCCCGACCTGCTGCTGCGCGCCTACGCCGCCGGGATCTTCCCGATGGCCGAACACGCCGAGGCCGAGGAAATCTTCTGGCTCGACCCCAGGCGGCGCGGCGTGCTGCCGCTGGAGGGGGTCCACGTCTCGCACTCTCTGGCCCGCCGGATCCGCCGCGCGGGGTATGAGGTGACGCTGGACGCCGATTTCGAGGAGGTGCTGCGCGGCTGCGCCAACCGGCCCGAAACCTGGATCAACCCCGAGATCTTCTCGCTCTACATGGCGCTGCACCGGCGCGGCCACGCCCATTCCATCGAGATCATGATGGACGGCGCGCTGGCAGGCGGGATCTACGGCGTCACGCTGGGCGGCGCCTTCTTCGGCGAATCCATGTTCTCGCGCCGCACCGACGCGTCAAAGCTGGCGCTGGTCCACCTGGCCGCGCACCTGTCGCGCTGCGGCTTCACCTTGTTCGACACGCAGTTCATCACGCCGCACCTGGCGCGCATGGGGGCGGTGGAAATCTCCCGCGCCGCGTATCACCGGCAGCTGAAGGCGGCGATTCGGGCGGATGCCGACTGGCACCGCCACCCGCGCCCGCCCGAGCCTCAGACGCTCTTGCAGCGCAGGACCCAGACGTCGTAGCGCGGGTGGTCCAGCGCGTTGAGGGCCGGAGACGAGGCGATCATCCAGCCGTCGAACAGCGGCTCGTCCTGCGCCTCGCGGCGGATCACCACGTGAGCATAGGCGTCGCCCGCCGGGTTGCCCTCGGGAAAGCGGCACTCGGCCAGCGTGACCTGCAGCTTGCCGAAGCCCGTGCTGTCGCCGTTCCACATGTCGAGGTCGGTGGTCTCGCCGGTCAGCTTGTCGAGGCCGCGCAGCAGCGCGCCGGGGGAAGTGACGGCCACCGGCGGCGCCTCTTCGATGATGCTGCCGTCGGGCACGAAGTTCAGGTCGAGATCCGGCGCCAGCAGCGTTCCGTCGTTGCCCGGCGGCAGGTCCTCGATCGAGGTGTCCTCGTCCGGCAGGACCTCCGGCAGGATGGTGCCGTCCTGCTCCGGCGGCACGATCAGGACAGAGCCGGGCTGCTGCGCCGCCGCCGGCCCCGCCAGAAGCGCCAGCGAAAGCAGCAGCCGGATCACTGCGCCGCCTCCTCGCCGCCGCCCGAAACGAACTTCAGCAACAGGGTGATGAGGCTGACCGCCGACTGGGTGTCGCGGATCTCGTCGCCGGGGGCGTAGTTGTCAGGCATACCGCCCGGCACCAGCTCGACGTAGTTGCCGCCCAGCAGGCCTTCGGAGGCGATGGAGGCCAGCGTGTCCTCGGGCAGCAGCAGCCCCTCGTCCACCGACAGGACGGTGCGGGCGGTATAGGTCTGCGGGTCCAGCGCCACCTCGGTCACGGTGCCCACCTTGACCCCGGCCAGCCGCACGTCGGTGCCCGTGGACACTCCTTCGATGGAGCGGAAGCTGGCGAAGTAGTTCACCTTGCCGCCGGCGCCCCCCGCCAGCCCGGCCACCTGCCCGGCATACAGCAGAAAGCCCGCCGCCACCGCCAGCACCGCGCCGCCCACCAGTACCTCTGTCGCACGTTCCGTCATGGCCCGTCCCCGCTTTGTCACTCGGCGGCAGGTATGGCCGAAGCCCCGTCCGAGGTCCAGCCTGCGCCCCGCGCCGATCCTTGCCGCCCCCGGCGCGCGGCCTACCTGTGGCCGAATTCCGCCGGACCGGGAGGACGCGATGCACGAGAGTTTCCGCTGGCGCGCGGCAGAGGGCACGGGCGCTGAGCATCTGACGCTGCGCGAGGATGTCAGCGGCATCCGCGCCACCGGGGTGCTGATCGGCGGCGCCGACGGCGAAGGGTTCGGTGCGCATTACGAGCTGCGGCTGGACCCCCAGTGGATGGTGCGCCGGTTGCAGGTACACCGCACCGATGGCGCCGGGGTGGAGCTGGTCCACGACGGCGCGGGGGGCTGGAGCGATACGGCGGGTGCGGCTTTACCGGACCTCGAGGGTTGCCTGGACTTGGACCTGTCGGGCTCGGCCTTCACCAACAGCCTGCCGATCAACCGGATCGCCTGGTGCGACGAGCGGCCGGAACGGTTCGACATGGTCTATATTCCGATGGAGACCATGGTGCCGCGCCGCGACGGCCAGATCTACACCCGCCTGCGCCCCGGCCGCTTCCGCTACCAGTCCGCGGACAGGGATTTCGAGGCATTGCTATCGACCGACGAGGCCGGGCTGCTGACGGATTACCCGGGCCTGTTCGAGCGCGCCTGACCTACTGCGGCGTCCAGGGCTCGTAGTCCTTCCGCTCCACAGGATCGGGCCGGCGGATCGAGCCCGGCGGTGCGTAGGCCATGGGCGTGCCGGTCAGGTTCTCCACGTGCGGCTTGCCCCAGGGCTTCTTCGGCAACGGCCGCTCGCTGGGCAGTTCGTCGAAGGTGTGGTGCAGCCAGCCGTGCCAGTCGGGGCTGACCCGGCTCGCCTCGGCCTCGCCGTTGAAGATCACCCAGCGCCGCTTGCCGTCGCGGGTGGTGTAGAACAGGTTCCCGGCCTCGTCCTCGCCCACCTTGACGCCCTTGCGCCAGGTCCAGAACTGGGTGTTCAGCGTCTGCCCGTTCCACCAGGTCGCGGCGCGCAGCAGCGTGTTGAATAGGCCCATGGATCCCTCCGGTCTTCGTCGTCCCCCATATGGCGCAAGTGGCGGCGCAGGTCCAGTGGGGGTGGGCGGAGGCTGTGTTCTGGGGGCTGTGGTGTGGGTTCGCCCGGCCATTGCGCGACGTGAGCCTCCCCGTGGGGTGGCGCTGCCTCCCTCTGGCTTGGGCGCTTAATCCCAGCCAAGTCCGCGCTAAGAATGAGCCTTTCCCTGCGGGTGACACAGCGCCAGCCCGCCGGAACGGGCAGGCGCTCGCCCAGCGCCTTCGGCTTGTCCGGGGCGCATCAGCGCGTCGTTCGTATGTAAAAATAGGGCGGGGTTCACCCCGCCACGGCGCAACGCCAGCCTGCCCGTGGGATGGCGCTGCCGACGGCTGGCATGGGCACTTTATCGCAGCCACACCCGCGCGCAGAATGAACGTTGCACGAGGATGACACAGCGCCAGCCCGCCGGGACGGGCAGGCGCTCGCCCCGCGCCTTCGGCTTGCTCGGGGCGCATCAGCGCCTCGTACATAAGGAGAGGTAGGGCGGGGTTCACCCCGCCATGGCGCAACGCAAGCCTGCCCGTGCGATGGCGCCTCCAACCTACGGCATGGTCGCTTTATCTTCGCCGAATCCGCGCACTGAATTAGCGTCGCCCTGCGGACGACACGGCGCCAGCCCGCCGGGACGGGCAGGCGCTCGCCCCGCGCCTTCGGCTTGTCCGGGGCGCATCAGCGCATACTTCGCCATAAGAAGTAGGGCGGGGTTTACCCCGCCCCCGCACAACCCGACCCGCGCCCGCCTCAGCCGGCGCTGGCGCTGTCCTTCTTCGAGGTCTCCGAGTAGATCATCAGCGGCGCCGCGTCGGAGGTCACGGCCTCCTCGTTCACCACCACTTCTTCGACCCCGTCCATACCCGGCAGGTCGAACATCGTGTCCAGCAGGATGTCCTCCATGATCGACCGCAGGCCCCGGGCGCCGGTCTTCCGCTCAATCGCCCGCTTGGAGATCGCCTTCAGAGCGTCGTCGGTAAAGGTCAACTGGGTATCCTCCAACTCGAACAGCCGCTGGTACTGCTTGACCAGGGCGTTCTTCGGCGCGGTCAGGATCGTGACCAGCGCCTCCTCGTCCAGGTCCTCCAGCGTGGCGATAACCGGCAGGCGACCGACGAACTCGGGGATCAGGCCGAACTTCAGCAGGTCCTCCGGCTCCAGCACGGAGAACATCTCGCCCACCGAGCGGCTTTCCTCGTCCTTCACGTCGGCACCGAAGCCCATGGCAGAGCCGCGCCCGCGCTGGGCGATGATCTTTTCCAGCCCGGCAAAGGCGCCGCCGCAGATGAACAGGATGTTGGTCGTGTCCACCTGCAGGAATTCCTGCTGCGGATGCTTGCGCCCGCCCTGCGGCGGCACGGAGGCCACGGTGCCTTCCATGATCTTCAGCAGCGCCTGCTGCACGCCCTCGCCGCTGACGTCGCGGGTGATCGAGGGATTGTCGGACTTGCGGGTGATCTTGTCGACCTCGTCGATGTAGACGATGCCGCGCTGCGCCCGCTCGACGTTGTACTCGCTGGCCTGCAGCAGCTTCAGGATGATGTTCTCGACATCCTCGCCGACATAGCCCGCCTCGGTCAGCGTGGTGGCGTCTGCCATGGTAAAGGGCACGTCGAGGATGCGCGCCAGCGTCTGCGCCAGCAGCGTCTTGCCGCAGCCGGTGGGGCCGATCAGCAGGATGTTGGACTTCGCCAGCTCGATGTCGCCGCCGGCCTTGCCGGCGTGGTTCAGGCGCTTGTAGTGGTTGTGCACGGCGACCGAGAGCACCCGCTTGGCGTGCATCTGGCCGATCACGTAGTCGTCGAGGACCTCGCAGATCTCCTTCGGCGTGGGCACGCCGTCGGAGGATTTCAGCGCCGAGGACTTCGTCTCTTCGCGGATGATGTCCATGCACAACTCGACGCATTCGTCGCAGATGAACACGGTCGGGCCTGCGATCAGCTTGCGCACCTCGTGCTGGCTCTTCCCGCAGAAGGAGCAGTAGAGGGTGTTCTTGCTGTCACCGCCTGAATTATTCGCCATGTCTAAACCTCAAAGCCCGATGGCCCCGCCGCGCCGTCTCGTGCCGCATCCGGCTGCCTGAATGTTGCCATCCCGTGAAGCCTAGGACAGTGGCCCCGGGGGTACAACGCCTATTTGCCCACGGGGCGACGCCCCGCGTTCACGAAACCGCGCCGGCCCGGAAGGGCCGCACGGCCCTTCTTGCCTGCGCTACGCATCCTCGGCCGGTTTCGCCCGGCTCTCGACGATCTCGTCCAGGTGACCCCATTCCAGCGCCTCCTCCGGCGACATGAAATGGTCACGCTCCAGCGCCGCTTCAACCGCCTCGACCGGCTGGCCGGAATGTTTCGCGTAGATCTCGTTCAGGCGCTTCTTCAGCTTCTGGGTCTCTTCGGCGTGGATCAGGATGTCGGTGGCCTGGCCCTGGTAGCCGCCCGAGGGCTGGTGCACCATGATGCGGCTGTTGGGCAGCGCGAAGCGCATGCCCGGCGCGCCGGAACAGGCCAGCAGCGAGCCCATCGAGGCCGCCTGCCCCACGATCAGGGTCGAGACCGGCGGGCGCACGTACTGCATGGTGTCGTAGATCGACAGCCCGGAGGTCACGACCCCGCCCGGGCTGTTGATGTACATCGAGATTTCCTTTTTCGGGTTCTCCGATTCAAGGAACAGCAGCTGCGCGACGATCAGCGACGACATGCCGTCGTGGATCGGGCCCTGCACGAAGATGATCCGCTCCTTCAGCAGGCGCGAGAAAATGTCGTAGGCGCGTTCGCCCCGGCTGGTCTGCTCGACCACCATCGGCACGAGATTGCTCGTGAAGTTCTTGTACTGGTCGATCGGGTCCATGCTCTGCCTGCCTCGCTTCGGTCACCGGTCTACCCGGCAAGGTGTGAACAGAGTCTTAGTGACGCCCGGAAGGGGCTGCAAGGGAGCGGGGCGCGAATTGCCGTGGCGCTCTGCCCGGCGGGTCCCGTGTGCGTCCCGGCGCGCGGGCGCTGCCCCGGCGTCCGGCTTGCCAAGGTGCGGGGGCCATGCCACCCTGCCCCGCGCCACAACGGATACGAAGGAGCGGCGGTGGAACAGACCAGGATCCGCCAGCAGGCCGGCGAGGCCCAGCTGCCGCAGGTGCACGAGGCCCGCAACCCGGGGATGGAGCTGGACCTCGACTGGGTGCTGTCGGCCCGTGCCAATACCTCGGCGATCGAGCGCCGGGCGGCCACGCTGCCCGGCCGCCGCTCGGTCAAGAAGGACTACCAGGCGGCATGGCTGCTGAAGGCGGTGACGCTGATCGACCTGACCACGCTGTCGGGCGACGACACCCCCGGCCGGGTCCGCCGCCTTTGCGCCAAGGCGCGCCAGCCGGTGCGCGCGGATATCCTGAAGGCGCTGGGGATGGGGCCGATCACCACCGGCGCCGTCTGCGTCTACCACGAGATGGTCGAGACCGCCGTTGCCGCGCTGGAGGGCACGGGCATCCCCGTCGCCGCCGTCTCCACCGGCTTTCCCGCCGGCCTGTCGCCGTTCCGGCTGCGGGTGGCCGAGATCGAAGAGAGCGTGCGCGCCGGCGCCCGCGAGATCGACATCGTGATTTCCCGCCGGCACGTGCTGACCGGCGACTGGCAGGCGCTCTACGACGAGATGCGCGCCTTCCGCGAGGCCTGCGGGCCCGCCCACGTCAAGGCGATCCTCGCCACCGGCGAGCTGGGCAGCCTGCGCAACGTCGCCCGCGCCAGCATGGTCTGCATGATGGCCGGTGCCGACTTCATCAAGACCTCCACCGGCAAGGAAAGCGTGAACGCCACGCTGCCGGTGAGCCTGGTGATGATCCGCGCGCTGCGGGACTACTTCGACCGCACCGGCTACCGGATCGGGTACAAGCCCGCCGGAGGGATTTCCAAGGCCAAGGACGCGCTGGTCTACCTGGCGCTGCTGCGCGACGAGCTGGGGGTGCGCTGGATGCAGCCCGACCTGTTCCGCTTCGGCGCCTCCTCGCTGCTGGGCGACATCGAGCGGCAGCTGGAGCATCACGTGACCGGGCAGTATTCGGCGGGGCACCGGCATGGGATGGGGTGAGGGCTGGGTCCCGGTTCGGCCGGAATCAAGGCCCGCAGGGCCGCCGGCCAGCGCCTGCCCGTCCCGGCGGGCTGGCGCTTTGTCACCGGTGCCCCCTGAACAAGCCTCCGGCGGATCTGGCACCATAAAGCGCCCAGCTCTGACGTCGCGGCGCCATCCCACGGGCAGGCGCTGCCCGGCTTCTCTCTCAATTCCCCGGTAGGTCCGCATGAACGTCCCCGAGATCTTCGACACCCTCGACTACGGCCCCGCCCCCGAAAGCGCCGCGGAGGCGCTGGCCTGGCTGGTGGACGGCGGCAGCCGCTTCGGCCACTTCATCGACGGCGCCATGACCGCCCCCGGCGAAGGCTTCGACTCCCGCAACCCCGCCACCGGCGAGACCCTCGCCACCCTCACCCAGGCCACGCAGTCCGACGTGGACGCCGCCGTCGCCGCCGCCCGCCGGGCGCAGCCGAAGTGGGCGGGGCTGGGCGGGCCGGGCCGGGCGCGGCACCTCTACGCGCTGGCGCGGCTGGTGCAGAAGCACGCGCGCCTGCTAGCGGTGCTGGAGACGCTGGACAACGGCAAGCCGATCCGGGAAAGCCGCGACATCGACATCCCGCTGGTCGCGCGCCACTTCTACTACCACGCCGGGCTGGCTCAGCTGATGGACAGTGAGCTGCCGGGGCGCGAGGCGCTGGGGGTCTGCGGGCAGATCATCCCGTGGAACTTCCCGCTGCTGATGCTGGCGTGGAAGATCGCCCCGGCGCTGGCCACCGGCAACACCGTGGTGCTGAAACCGGCCGAGTATACCTCTCTGACCGCGCTGCTTTTCGCCGACCTGTGCCGCGAGGCGGGGCTGCCGAAGGGCGTGGTGAACATCGTCACCGGCGACGGGCGGGTGGGCGAGATGATCGTCGGGCACGACGACATCGACAAGATCGCCTTCACCGGCTCCACCGAAGTGGGCCGCCGCATCCGCGAGGCCACCGCCGGCAGCGGCAAGGCGCTGACGCTCGAGCTGGGCGGAAAGTCCCCCTACATCGTCTTCGACGACGCCGATCTCGACAGTGCCATCGAGGGGCTGGTGGACGCGATCTGGTTCAACCAGGGGCAGGTCTGCTGCGCCGGCTCGCGGCTGCTGGTGCAGGAGGGCGTGGCCGAGCGCTTCCATGCCAAGCTGAAGCGGCGGATGGACGGGCTGCGGCTGGGCGACCCGCTGGACAAGTGCATCGACGTGGGCGCGGTGGTGGACCCGGTGCAGCTGCGCGCCATCACCGAAATGGTCGCCGGCAGCGGCGGCGAGGTCTACCACGCCGCCACGCCGCTGCCCGAGAACGGCTGTTTCTACCCCCCCACCCTGATCACCGGCCTCGCCCCCGCCGACCGGCTGATGCAGGAGGAAATCTTCGGCCCGGTTCTGGTGGGCACCACCTTCCGCACCCCCGCCGAGGCGGTGCAGCTGGCCAACGATACCCGCTACGGGCTGGCCGCGACGCTCTGGACCGAGAACGTCAACCTCGCCCTCGGCACCGCGCCGCAGCTGGCCGCCGGGGTGGTCTGGGTCAATGCCACCAACCTGTTCGACGCCGCCGCCGGCTTTGGCGGCGTGCGCGAGAGCGGCTTCGGGCGCGAGGGCGGCTGGGAAGGGCTTTCGGCCTACACCCGGCCCGCGGGCGAGGCGAAGCGGCTGAAGCCGGTGACCCCCGTGACCGCGCCGAAACAGGCCGAGGTCACGGGCATCGACCGCACCGCCAAGCTGTACATCGGCGGCAAGCAGGCGCGCCCCGACGGCGGCTATTCCCGCGCCGTCTGGTCGCCCAAGGGACGGCTGCTGGGGCACATGCCGCTGGCCAACCGCAAGGACGTGCGTAACGCCGTCGAGGCAGCGCGCGGCGCGGCGGGCTGGGGCAAGACCACCGGTCACGGGCGGGCGCAGATCCTGTATTACCTGGGCGAGAACCTCGCCGCCCGCGCCGCGGAGTTCGCGGGCCGGCTGTCGGACATGACCGGCGCCTCGGGCAAGCAGGCCGAGGCCGAGGTCAGCGCCTCGGTCGACCGACTGTTCACTTGGGCCGCCTGGGCCGACAAGCACGACGGCGCCGCCAAGGGCGTGCCACTGCGGGGCGTGGCGCTGGCGATGCATGAGCCGGTGGGCGTCATCGGCGCCTTCTGCTGCGAGGAGGCGCCGCTGCTGGGCCTCGTTTCTGTCCTCGGCCCGGCGCTGGCGATGGGCAACCGGCTGGTCGCCGTCGCCTCGGAAGCCTTCCCGCTGGCCGCCACCGATTTCACGCAGGTGCTGGAGACATCGGACGTGCCCGGCGGCGTGGCCAACATCCTGACGGGCCAGCACGCGGAACTGGCCCCCACCCTCGCCGGCCACCTCGACGTCGACGCGGTCTGGAGCTTCTCGGGCGCCGATATCTCGGCGGAGGTGGAGCGCGCCTCCGCGGGCAACCTGAAGCGGACCTGGGTCAACAACGGCCGCGCGCGGGACTGGACCGTGGCGCATGACCGCGCCTTCCTGGAAGCGGCGACGGAGATCAAGACGGTGTGGATCCCCTACGGCGAGGGGTGAGTGCCTTATCCCGAGGGCTGGCAGAAAAAGAGGCCGCACCTAGTAGAGGATGCGGCCTGTCCAGTCAGGGAGGAAAAAATGGTTGGTTCTCATATCGCTTCACCAGGGTAGTCAGGAATTGCGGCGAAATTGCGGCGCGGTTCCCGGGGCCCCTTCCCTGACGGCCCGAACAGCGGCGAAGCCGCCGGGCCAGCGCCTGCCCGCTCCCCGGGCTGGCGCTTCGGGTGACGCCGCGCGAAGCCCGGGCATGGGAGGGACTTGGCGGGCATAAAGCGCGCCGCACCGACGCAGCGCCATCCCGCAGGCAGGCGCTGACCCGGCTCGCGCTGATCACTGCCCGAAGCCGTAGGGCGGGGTTCACCCCGCCATGCCAAACGCAAGGCCACCCGCCTACTCCTCTTTCCCCACCGGCGCACCGCCGCCGAACTGGTTCCCCCCGTGGTAATCGCAAGGATCCTGCTGCATCTCCAGGTGCAGCCCGCCCCCCGTATAAGGATTGGCCCGCGCCAGCGCCTCGTCCACCTCGATCCCCAGGCCGGGCGCCTCGGGCACGGCGATATACCCCTGCTCCACCCGCAGCGCGCCGCCGATCAGGTCGCGGTGGTAGGCGCTTTCGATGGTCTCGGCCATCAGCAGGTTCGGGATCGCCGCCGCCAGCTGCACGTTCGCGGCCCATTCCACCGGCCCGGCATAGAGATGCGGGGCGATCTGCACGTTGAAGGCCTCGGCCATGGCCGCCAGCTTGCGCGCCTCCCAGATCCCGCCCGCGCGGCCCAGCGCCGGTTGCAGGATCGCCGCGCCGCCGGTGCGCAGCAGGGTGGCGAACTCGGCCCGGGTCGACAGCCGCTCGCCGGTGGCGACGGGGATGCGCAGGGCGCGGGCCACCTCGGCGAATTCCAGCGGGTTGTCGGGCGGCACCGGTTCCTCGTACCAGAGGGGCGCGTATGGCTCGATCGCGTGACCCAGCCGGATCGCCCCGGCGGTGGTGAACTGCCCGTGGGTGCCGAACAGCAGGTCGGCGCGGTCGCCCACCGCCTCGCGGATCTGCCGGCAGAAGGCCACCGAGGTGGTGATGTCGGTCATTGCCGGCTGGTGCCCGCCGCGCACGGTATAGGGGCCGGCGGGGTCGAACTTCACCGCGGTATAGCCGCGCTCCACCAGTGCCAGCGCCGCCTCCGCCGCCGCCGCGGGATCGGTCCAGAAGCCCGGCAGCGCGTGGTGCTTCAGCGGGTAGAGGTAGCTGTAGGCCCGCACCCGCCGGTTCACCCGCCCGCCCAGCAGCGCCCAGACCGGGCGGCCGCGGGCCTTGCCGAGGATGTCCCAGCAGGCGATCTCCAGCCCCGAGAACGCCCCCATCACCGTCAGGTCCGGCCTCTGGGTGAAGCCGGAGGAATAGACCTTGCGGTACATCCACTCGATGTTCTCGGGGCTCTCGCCCTCCATGTGCCGGGCGAAGACGTCGCGGATCACCGCGCGCATGGCCTGGGGGCCCACCGAGGCGGCGTAGCATTCGCCCCAGCCGGTGATGCCGTCGTCGGTGGTCAGCTTGACCAGGATCCAGTAGCGCCCGCCCCAGCCGGGGGCCGGCGGCGCGGTGACGATGATGTCGAGATCGGCCAGCCGCATCAGTCGAAGACGATCACGTTGCGCCGCGCCGCACCCGAGCGGGTGTCGGCGATGGCCTCGTTGATCCGCTCCAACGGCCAGCGGTTGCTGATCAGCTCGTCCAGCTTCAGCCGCCCCTGCCTGTAGAGCGTCACCAGCCAGGGAATGTCCCGCGCCAGCACCACGTCGCCCATCTTCGAGCCGGCGATCTGCTGCGCCGTGACCCCCACCGCGCAGGGGTCGTACTGCGACCGCTCGCCCGCGTGCGGCAGGCCGACGATGGTCATCTTGCCATGCGGCGCCAGGTAGCGCGGCGCGTCGTGGAAGGCGGCGATGGCGCCGGTGGCGACGAAGACGTGGTCGGCGCCGCCGCCGATGATCTCGCGCACCCGGTCCCAGGGACGGTCCACGCCCGCCGCCACGCCGCCGGTGGCGCCGAATTCGCGGGCGGTCTGCAGCTTCTCCTCCAGCAGGTCCACCGCGATCACGTGCGCCGCCCCGGCGATCCGCGCCCCCTGCACCGCGTTCAGCCCAACGCCCCCCGCACCGATCACCACCGCGCTCTGCCCGGCGCGCAGCCCGGCGGTGTTCACCACCGCCCCCACCCCGGTAATCACCCCGCAGCTGAGGATCGAGGCCGCGTCCAGCGGCATGCCGGTGGGGATCGGCGCCAGCTGGCTGGTCTTGACCACCACCTTCTCGGCGAAGGCGCCGGTGCGCAGGCCCTGCTCGTAGGCCGTCCCGTCGGCGCCCGACAGCGGATGCGCCAGCACCTCGTGCGCGGCGCGGCAGGTGGCCGGGTGGCCGGTGGTGCAGGACAGGCAGCCGCCGCAGGCGCGCATCAGCGTCACCAGCACCGTGTCCCCCACCGCGAAGCCCGACACCCCCGCGCCCAGCGCCGTCACGTGGCCTGCCGCCTCGTGGCCGTAGACCGCCGGCAGCGTGCCGCCCCAGCCGCCCTCGGCCATGGAGATGTCGGAATGGCAGATCGCGCAGGCGGCGATCTTCACCTCGACCTCGCCCGCCTGCGGGGCGGCCAGCGTCACAGTCTCGATCTCCAGCGGCGCCCCGAACGCGCGACAGACCGCCGCCTTCACCTGTGCCATGGCCCTGCTCCCTCCCGGTTCCCGGTCAAGCTTGGCAACCCCGGCGCCCCGCGGCAAGCCGCTATGCGGCGGGTTGCGCATGACGTCGCGGACCGGCACCTTCGCCGCAGCCGGAAAGGACCGTTCGTGACCCGCATCGCCTTCTACGCCCAACACCTGTCGGAACGCGGCACCGGGGTCGCGCTGTACGACTACGCCTGGGAGAACCGCCGCCTTCTGGGCAACGACAGCCTGGTGCTTTACGACTCCGACAGCCCGCACAACATGCCCGCCATGGTCGCGCGGTTTAAGGCGGCCTTCCCCACCGTTCCCGTCGCCGGCTTCGAGGGGGTCGAGCAGGCGCTGGCAGCCGAGCAGGCCGACGCCCTCTACGTTCTGAAGGCCGGCAAGCGCGACGGCCTGGTCTCGCGCCGGGTGCCAACGCTGGTGCACGCGGTCTTTCCCGCCTCGACGCGCGAGGTGCACGGCACCGCCTACGCCTACGTGTCGGACTGGCTGGCCCGCTGGTGCGCCGCAGGGCGGGTGCCGGCGGTGCCGCACATCGCCCGGATCGGCACCACCGACGGCGACCTGCGGGCCGATCTGGGGATCCCGGACGACGCGCTGGTGTTCGGCTGCTACGGCGGGCGCGACAGCTTCGACATCGGGTTCGTGCGCGACGAGGTGATCCCCCGGGCGCTGGCGGAGCTGCCGCAGGTGCATTTTCTGTTCATGAACATCGCGCCGTTCACCGAGCACCCGCGCGTGCGCTTCCTGCCCGCCTCGGTCGACCTCGAGGAGAAGACCGCCTTCATCAACAGCTGCGACGCCATGCTCCACGCCCGCCGCCGGGGCGAGACCTTCGGCATGGCAATCGCGGAATTCTCGCTGCGCGGAAAGCCGGTGCTGACCTGGGCCAGCTCTCGCGAGCGGGCGCACCTGGACATGCTGGGCCCGGCGGCGCTGGCCTACCGCGACGGCGGAGACCTCTACCGCCTAATCGCGGGCTTCGACCGCGCGGCCCCCTCGGCGCGCGAGACCTACCGCCGCCACTACGCCGCGGGGCCGGTGATGACGCGGTTCTCAAAGGCGCTGATCGCCCCGGCCCTTGCCAAGGGGTCGGTGCCAGCGCGCGAGCGGCTGGGCCTGCGCCCCTGGCACGCGGCGCGCCTGCCACTGTCGCGGTTCCGGGCGCAACTGGGCCTGCGCCGCTGACCTTTCGGCCGCTGCCGCGCGCCGGTATAAGCCGCCAAAGCCGGAGCGGACCCGACATGCAAGACCCCTTCCCGATCTTCATCCTTACCCTGCACGGGGCCGAGGCCCGCTGCGCCCCGCTGCAGGACTGGCTGACCGCGCAGGACCTTCCGCACGAGCTATTCCACGGCGTCGATGGCCGCGGCGGGCTAGGACCGGAATGGGATGACCTGGTGGACCGCGCCGGCGCGGCCCGGGCCTTGGGCCGCCACGTCACCGACGGGGAACTGGCCTGCGCGCTGTCTCACCAGGAGATCTTCCGACACCTGCTGGAGCGCGGCCTGCCCGGCGCGGTGGTGCTGGAGGACGACGCGGTGCCGACGCAGGCCTTCGCCGATTTCGTGAAAAACGAGGGTTACCGCCGCGCGCCCCTGATCCTGCTGGACCATTCCAACACCCGCGTGCTGCCCGGCGGCATCGACCTGGCCCCCGGCATTCGGGCCCGCCCCGTCGCCCTGCCCCCCTTCCGCACCACCGGCTACAGCATCGACGCCGCCACCGCACGCGAGGTGCGGGTGCGCTCTTTCCCGCTGGCCTTCACCGCCGACTGGCCCTGCGACATCTCGGAACTCGGCGCGCTGGCCGCGTGGCCCCGGCTGATCGGCCATCCGGCCGACCCCGAGGACTCGCAGCTGCAGGCGGGTCGCTCCACCAGGCAGCGCCGTGCCGGGCGCTTCGTGCAGGCGGGCTATTGGCGGCGCTGGTGGCGCAAGCGCCGGTCGGAGCGGCTGGACGACAGCCGGGCGACCGCGGAATGAGCGGCCGGCCCACTGTCCACAGCCTCTACTGGGGCAATGTCGATGCGGGGCTGCGGGCCTCGCAGCAGGCGGTGTTCGAACACCTCGACATCCCGCTGCGGCAGGACCTGCGCGAGGGGATGCAGCACGGCGACTGGATGGACGAGGTGCTGTCCCGGCCCGGCGACGGCACAGTGGTCTTCTGCGATATCGACGCGGTGCCGCTGCAGGCCGCCGCCTTCGACGCGCTGGTGGCGGCGGCGCGGAACGGGGCGTTGGCGGGGATGGCACAGGCCTCCAACCACCTGGCGCAGCCGGGACGGATCTACGCCGGGCCGATGTTCCTGGCGGTGGAGCGGGCGCTGTGGCGCGAGTTGGGCCGCCCCTCGATGGCCCCGGACGAGCACCACGACGCCGGCCAGCGGCTGAGCATGGCCGCCGAGGCCGCCGGCGTGCCGCTGCACCTGCGCCTGCCCAACGCCTGCATGAAGCCGATGTGGAACCTCGCCGGCCGGCGGGTCTTCGGCATCGGCACCTTCTACGGCGAGATGGAGTTCTTCCACCTGTTCCAGTCCCGCAAGAAGCGCAACATCCGACTGTTCCGGGAGGTCTGCGAGGACGTAATCACCGGCCGCCCCGCCGATTTCGGCCGCTACCTGATAACGCTGAACGGCAAGCGACGGATGCCCAAGCCGCTGCGGCGCTTCTTCGACTGAGGCGCATCAGCCTTCCGCCTCGACCGGCTCGATCAGCTGCGGCCCGCTGGCGCGGTTGGAGTTCACCTCGCGCCCCACGCGGTCGATCCGCCAGCCGTCGGCCGGGGTCGCCTGCATCAGCGGCGCGGCATGGCCGCCGGTCTCGCCCAGCCAGAGCGGCCAGTCCTCCGGCGCCACCACCACCGGGGTGCGGTGGTGGATGGCCGTCATCTGCCCCTCGGCCGCGGCGGCAACGATGGCGCAGGTGGCCAGCGCCTGGCCGTCCCGCTCCCACCCCTGCCAGATCCCCGCGAAGGCCAGCGGCGCAGCATCGGCGCGGCGGATGTACCAGGGGTAGCGCACCCCCTCGTCGTCCTTGGTCCATTCGTAGAAGCCGGTGGCGGGGATCAGGCAGCGCCGCTCGCGGCAGGCGGCGCGGAAGGCGGGTTTCTCGGCGATCGTTTCGGCCCTGGCGTTGATCAGCAGCGGGCCGTCATTGGGCTTGCCGTACCAATGCGGGATGAAGCCCCAGCGCATGGAAACCAGCCGCCGCCGCTCGTCCCCCGGCAGGACGACATGCACCTGGTTGGTGGGGCAGACATTGTAGTTGGGCACTTGCGGCAGGTCGTTCGCCGGAGCGGCGCCGAAGAGGGCCGCCATGGCCTCGGGCGGCAGGGTGATGGCGAAGCGTCCGCACATGCGGTGAAGCTAGCGCGGGGGGGCGGCGGGGCCAATCGGGGAAAGGGGCGGAGGCGGAGGGCGGGCACGGCCTTGGAAAGTGCGACTGCGCGCGGGAGAGAGGGCTGCGCATGGCCGCGGTCGGGCGCTGTTACGGAAGAGGTCTGCGATTTATGGCACCGCCTCCCCTGCCGCCCGTACCGCGCGCTGGCGGTGACGAAGCGCCCGGCCGTAGGGGCGGCCGTGCGCTGCCCGGGCCGCTACGCGGCTGTTCCGGGCGGGGCGTTCGTTCGGGAGGGAGGGCGGCGCAGGGCCGCGGGCGGGCGCAGCTACGGGAGGGGTCTGCACTTTATGGCGCCGCCTCCCCTGCCGCGCGGACCGCGCGTAAACGGTAACGTAGCGCCCGGCCGAGGGGGCGGCCGTGCGCTGCCCGGGCCGCTTCGCGGCTTTTCCGGGCGGGGTACCTAAGCACAAGGCGGAGCAGAAGGTTGGAAAGAAAAAGGGGCCGCGGCAGACGCGACCCCTCGTGAAGTGCTTGGCGGAAACCCTTACTCCGCCATCTTGATCCGGCCGTCGGTGTAGGGCTTGTACGGCGACTGCGCCGCCAGGTACTCCGCCGTCACATCGGCAAGGTCCGGCCCGAAGTCATAGGCGTTCTGCGCATCGCGGAACATCCCGTAGCCGTCGCCGCCGTTACGCACGAAGTTGTTCGAGACCACCCCGTAGGTCGCCGCCGGATCCAGCGGCGCGCCGGCCACCGTCACCTCCGACACCCGGCTGCCCGGCTCGGCCGCCGCATCCACGGTGAAGGTCATCCCCGCCACCTGCGGGAACCGCCCGCCGCCGTCGGCGATCTGGCTGACGCCGTTCTCCAGCGCCTCCAGCAGCACCGCGCCGGTCACCTGGAAGGTGGACAGGGTGTTCTGGAACGGCAGCACCGTCAGCACCTCGCCCATGGTCACCTCGCCGCCGTCAATCGAGGCGCGCAGGCCGCCGCTGTTGGCGATAGCCACCTGGATGCCCTGGTCGGCGACCCGGTCCAGCATGGCGTCCGCCACTAGGTTACCCATGGAGCATTCCATGGCCCGGCAGACCTCGCGCGCGCCCTCGATGGGCTCGGCGGCCTCGGCCACCACCTTGTTGCGGATCTCGTCCAGCGGTCCCGCCATCTCGGTGACGCGGTCCTTGGTCACCTGGTCCTCGGCCACGGTGCCGTCCAGCAGGACCGGCTCGCCCGAGGCCTCGACGATGTTGCCCTCGTCATCGAAGGTCACGTTCAGCTCGCCCAGGAACTTGCCGTAGGCATAGGCCTGCACGATCGCGGTATTGCCAACCATCACCGGGTACGGGCCCTTCGCCCCCTCGATGGTGTTCGACAGCAGCGAGTTGTCGTGCCCGCCGACGATCACGTCGATCCCCGGCACCGCCTCGGCCACCGCCTTGTCGACGTTGAGGCCGGAGTGCGAGAGCACCACGATCTTGTTGACCCCCTCGGCCTCCAGCCGCTCGACCTCGGCGGCGACGGCGTCGGCGGGCTGGGTGAAGACGATGTTCGAGCCGGGGCTGGACAGCTCCGGCGTGTCGGCGGGCGTCAGGCCGATCAGGCCGATCTTCTCGCCGTTCTTCTCGATCACCACCGACTTCTGGATCGCATCCGCCAGCACCGGCTCGCCGGAGATGTCGGCGTTGGACATGAGGATCGGGAAGTCGACCGCCTCGGCGAAGCCCTTCAGCACCTCGGGCCCGTCGTCGAACTCGTGGTTGCCGACGGTCATGCCGTCATAGCCCATCTTGTTCATCATCTCGGCCGCGGCCTTGCCCTTGTAATAGGTGTAGAACAAGGTGCCCTGGAACTGGTCGCCGCCGTCCACCAGCAGCCAGTTGCCGGCGCGCTCCTTGGCCGCCTCGACGGCCGTAACCATCCGCGCCGATCCGCCGAAGCATTCGCCGGCGGTGTTGTCCTCGGCGGAGCAGCCCGAATCGTACTTCGAGATCGGCTCGAACCGGGAATGGAAATCGTTGGTGTGCAGGATGGTGATCTTGTACTCGGCGGCGGCCATGCCGGCCGACAGGCCCAGCAGCGCGGCGCCGGAAAGAAGACGAGCGAGCATCGGAAATTCTCCCTGAGTTGTTATGCGGGGCAGAGTGGCGCCGCGCGGGAACGGAGTCAAAGGCGATTAAGCGGTGGCGTAGCGGCAACCCGTGACAGCCCCGTGACATCCGTCGCCGATCGATTGATCGGTGCGCACGGGCGCCTATCTTGACGGCATGTTCCTGTTCCGCCTCGCCGCCCTCTGCCTGCGCGCCCTGGCCCTGGCCATGCTTGTCGGGGCGGGGCTGGCCTTCGCCGCCGTGCCCAGCCCCTACCGCGCCTTCACCCCCGACCTCTTCGGGCTGGAGGAGCTGTCTCCGGGGGTCTACGCCGACGATCCCGGCGCCGCGGCGCGCATCGAGGCGCTGATCGGCCAGGCCGAGGATCGCACCCGCGACTTCTTCGGCGAGCTGGAGGTGGACCCGGCCTGGGTCGTCTGCTCCACCGCCGACTGCGCCGCCAGCTTCGGGCTCAGCGCGAACGGACTGACCTTCGGCTTCCACCTGATCGTCATCGGCCCGGGCGGGATGAACGACATCGTCTTCACCCACGAAAGGGTGCACGCGGAACTGCACCGCTGGCTGGTCCCCTCCGACCTGCTGGGGCCGCGCTTCCCGGCCTGGTTCGACGAGGGTCTGGCCTCGCACCTGTCCGGCGACTCCCGCCTGTGGCAACCCGCCGATGCGCGGCGGGCGGACTGGATCCGCGAGGCGACCAACTTCTTCAAGTGGCGCCAACTGCGCGAGGGGCGCGACTGGCGCGACAGCTACGGCGCCGCGGCACGGCTGGTGGCGGAGATCGAACAGCGGCTGGGGCGCGACGGGCTGCGGGCGCTGATCGAAGAGGTGGGGGAAGGCGCAGACTTCGAGACGGTGCTGGCGCGGGAGATGGGCGGGTAGCACCGCTTGGCTTGCCGGAGAGGCGGGGTGAACCCCGCCCTACCCCCAATTCCGCGCCCACCGCTGACGCCCACGCCCCTCACTGCCAATTCTTCTTGTCGGCCAATACCTCGGGGGGCCGCCGCAGGCGGCGGGGGCAGCGCCCCCTCTACCGGTCCCGCCGAGTGCACCCCTCCTTCGAAGCGCTGATCCGCCCCGAACAAGCCGAAGGCGCGGGGCGAGCGCCTGCCCGTCCCCACGGGCAGGCTCCCGTCGCGCCAATACCCTCCCGCTTGACCAATCCCCCGCGCCGGGGCATCAGCCCCCCATGCTGATCTACAAGATATTCCGCGCCGCCGAATGGGCCGCGCTCGAGGCCGACGGGGAAACCCTCGGCGCGCCCGTGGACCTGGCCGACGGCTACATTCACTTCTCCACCGCCGCCCAGGCGCGGGAGACCGCGGCGAAGCATTTCGCCGGCGCCGAGGGGCTGGTGCTGGCCGCCGTGGACACCGCGCCGCTGCAGGACGACCTGCGGTGGGAGGTCTCGCGGGGCGGGCAGGACTTTCCGCACCTCTACCGCGCGCTGCGGCGTTCCGAGGTGGTCTGGACCGCGCCCCTGCCCCTCGAGAACGGCGCCCACGTCTTCCCGGAGGCAATGGTGTGAGCCGGCTCGAGGCGCTCGGCCTCGCCGCGCTGCACCGGATCGACCCGGAGCGCGCCCACGGCCTTGCGCTGCAGGCCGTTCGCGCGGGGCTGACGCCGCGGCCGGGGCCGGTGCGCTCGGCGCGGCTGGCGACCCGGCTGGCGGGGATGGAGTTGGCGAACCCGGTGGGGCTGGCCGCGGGGTTCGACAAGAACGCCGAGGCGCTGAGGGGCCTCGCCGCCGCCGGCTTCGGCTTTCTCGAGGTGGGCGCCGCCACCCCGCGCCCGCAGCCCGGCAACCCGCGCCCCCGGCTGTTCCGCCTGTCCGAGGACCGGGCCGCGATCAACCGTTTCGGCTTCAACAACGACGGCGCCGAGGCCATCGCCGCACGTCTCGCCGCCTGCCCGACGCAGGTGCCGCGCGGGCTGAACCTCGGGGCGAACAAGGACAGCGCCGACCGCGCCCGCGACTTCGCCGAGGTGCTGCGCATCGCCGGGCCGCAGGTGGATTTCGCCACCGTCAACGTCTCCTCGCCCAACACCGAGAAACTGCGCGACCTGCAGGGGGCTGAGGCGCTAAGGGCGCTGCTGGCGGGGGTGATGGCGGCGCGGGACGGGCTGGCGCGGCCGGTGCCGGTGTTCCTGAAGATCGCCCCGGACCTTTCCGATGCCGAGCTGGCGCAGGTGGCCGGGGTCGCGGCCGAGGCCGGGGTGGACGCCATCGTCGCCACCAACACCACGCTGTCGCGGGAGGGGCTGTCCTCGGCCGCGCGGGGCGAGGCCGGGGGGCTTTCTGGCGCGCCGCTGTTCCACCGCTCGACCCGGGTGCTGGCGCGGCTGTCGCGGGAAACCGGGGGCGCGCTGCCGCTGGTGGGGGTCGGCGGGATCTTCACCGCCGAGGACGCCTATGCCAAGATCCGCGCCGGGGCGACGGCGGTGCAGTTGTACACCGCGATGGTCTACGGCGGGCTGTCGCTGGCCGGGCGCATCGCCCGCGGGCTGGACGCCCTGCTGGCGCGGGACGGCTTCGCCAACGTCGCCGAGGCGGTGGGAACCGGGCGGGAGGAGTGGCTGTGACCAAGGTCACGATCTGGCACAACCCGCGCTGCAGCAAGTCGCGCCAGACGCTGGCGCTGCTAAAGGCGCGCGGCTGCGATGTGACCGAGCGGCGCTATCTGGTGGATGCGCCGGACGCGGGGGAGATCCGCGAGGCGCTGGCGCTGCTGGGTATTCCGGCGATCGGGCTGGTGCGGCGCGGCGAGGCGGAGTTCAAGGCGCGGGGGCTGGCCCGGGACAGCGACGCCGAGACGCTGATCGCCGCGATGGTCGAGGCGCCGGTCCTGGTCGAGCGGCCGGTGGTCTTCGCCAACGGGCGGGCGGCGCTGGGGCGGCCGCCGGAGGCGGTGGAGGCGATTCTTCCGACGGTGTGAGGGAGCGGGAAGCGGAGGCGGGGTGAACCCCGCCCTACCAGTTCGTTCGGGCGGTGCGCTGGCCCGCCCCGAACAAGCCGGAGGCGCGGGGCGAGCGCCTGCCCGTCCCGGCGGGCTGGCGCTGTGTCGTCCGCAGGGCACCGTTCATTCTGCGCGCGAACTTGACTGGCATAAAGCGCCCATGCCTGAAGTAAGCAGCGCCACCCCACGGGCAGGCTCACGTCGCGCTCATATCCCCCGCGAGGCCCCCGCCACCCCCCGCTCCAGCCGCGGATAGCGCAGGCCCAGCGTCACCGCCCGCATCACGTTCAGCACCATCAGCGCCGCCCACAGCCCGTGGTTGCCGATCAGCGGCACCAGCACCGCCAGCGCCGCCACGTAGACCGCCACCGACTGCAGCGCCGCCACCCGCATCTCTCGGGTCCAAGTCGCGCCGATGAAGATGCCGTCGTACATGTAGGCGGCGACGCTGATCAGCGGCGCGGCGGCCAGCCAGGGCAGATAGCGGCGGGCCTCGGCGCGGACCTCCTCGGAGGTGGTCATCAGGTCGATCACCGCGCCGCCTGCCAGCCAGAACACCAGCCCCAGCGCCACCGCGCAGCCGACGCCCCACTGCGAGGTGATGATCGCCGCGCGGCGCAGGTCCGCCTGCCGGCGCGCGCCCACGGCCGCGCCCACCAGCGCCTCGGCGGAGAAGGCGAAGCCGTCCAGCGCGAAGGCGGCGATCTCG
Organism: Rhodobacter sp.; assembly: GCA_048262455.1. Lineage (GTDB taxonomy): Bacteria > Pseudomonadota > Alphaproteobacteria > Rhodobacterales > Rhodobacteraceae > Psychromarinibacter. Next base: position 42,534 of record JBLXFD010000012.1, on the reverse strand, counting down.
AGGAACTGCAGCAGCACCTGGTTGGCGGCGAGGGTGACGTCGCCGAAGTCTGCGGCGAGGAACATGAAGGTGGTGAAGGAGGCCGTCAGCACCACCGAGCGCAGCATGATGTCGCCGTTCACCGCCAGCATCCGCCTCAGCCGCGCCGGGTCGAAGACCCGCGGCCAGTCGCGCCACTGGTTGCCCGCGAAGGCGCCGCGGCACAGCCACAGGCCCATGGCGAGGCCGCTGTACTCGGCGATCAGCGTGGCGATGGCCACCCCCTGCACGCCCCAGCCCAGCCCCAGCACGAACCAGACGTCCAGCACCACGTTCAGCCCGTTCATCCACAGCTGCATCACCAGTACGCCGCGGGTGCGCTCCACCCCGATCAGCCAGCCGGTCAGCGCGAAGATCGCGATGGCCGCGGGCGCGCCCCAGATGCGGATGGCGAGGTACTGGCGGGCCAGCGTCTCGACCTCGGCCGAGGCGGGAGCCAGCCGCAGCGCGGCCCAGAACAGCCCCGCCTGCCCCGCCACCAGCAGCGCGCCCATGACGGCGGCGAACAGCAGCCCGCGCATCAGCAGCGCGCCGGTTTCGGCGCCGTCGCCCGCGCCGCGGGACTGGGCGACCATGCCGGTGGTGCCCATCCGCAAGAAGCCGAACAGCCAGTAGAGCGTGGTCAGGATCACCGTGCCGATCCCCACCGCCCCGATGGGCGCGGCAAGGCCCATCTGGCCGACGACGCCGGTGTCCACCGCCCCGAGGATCGGGATGGTGGCGTTCGACAGCACGATCGGCAGGGCGATGCGCAGCACCCGGCGGTGACCTGGCGGGCCCGCGGGCGCCGCCGTCTCTGGCGTGGTCATTGCTCGGGCTTCGGCGGCATCAGGAAGTGCGCGGTGGCCTGGGCGTGGGGCCGGGCGCGGTTGTCCTGCCAGGCCTCGACGTGCACCGAGGCATAGCGCCGCCCCGAGCGGTTCACCCGCGCCCGCGCATAGGCGTCGCGCGGCAGGCCCGAGCGCAGGTAGTCGACGGTGAAGTCGATGGTCTTGGGCAGCCGGGGCAATGTTTCTGGCCGGATCGATTCCGGGTCGATACGGCCGCTTTCGATGTCGGGCCAGAGCCAGGCCCAGGACAGTTCGATTATCGCCGCCACCTCGAGGAAGGCGGCGGTGGCGCCGCCGTGCAGGGCCGGCAGCATCGGATTGCCCACCAGCTGGTCGTGGTAGGGCATCAGGGCGGTCAGCTCGTCGCCGTGACGCTCGAACCGGATGCCGAGGAAGCGGATGTAGGGCACCCCCTCCACCAGCGCCATCAAGGCCGCGTCCCGGCGCTGCTTGACTACCTGAACCGGCTCCGGCCGGCCGCGCCGGGGGCTCATTCCTCGCGCTCCACGGTAAAGGCGCCGGTGGCGGCGGCGACCGGGTTGTCGGTGTCGTCGTCGGTGGCGGTGGCGCGGACGAAGGCGACGGAACGGGTGACGTGGTAGCATTCGGCCCGGGCGGTGATGGTCTGGCCGGGGGTGGCGGGGCGCATGTAATCGATGCGCAAATCCAGCGTCGCCGTGCTTTTCGCGGCGGCCTGCGGATGGCTCATCACCGCCGCGCCGCCGCAGGTATCCATCAGCGCCGAGACCGCGCCGCCGTGGATCACCCGGGTCACCGGGTCGCCGATGAACCGCTCGTCGTAGCCCATGGAGATCGCCGCCCTGCCCTCGCCGAAGGCCTCCAGCTTCATGCCCAGCGCGCGCGAATGCGGCAGGGCCTCGATGAACTGTCGTGCGACGGCGAAATACTGCTCGGGGCTCATGGCCATCGGGTGCGCCTCGGCGGTTGCTGGAAAACTGCCCTTTTCTTCGACCCTTGCATTGCCCATCGCAAGTGCTATCTTCCGCAATTGAGAATTATTCGCAATCGCAGGAGCGCAAGATGTCCCTCTCGGATCCGGCACCGCAGACCACTGCCTACGCCGTCCCCTTCCGATTTGGACCGTTCCGGCCGCGACGGCTGCTGGTGGCGCTGGTGCTGCTGGCGCTGGCGGTGATGCCAGGCGGGCTGGGAGAATTGACGCGCTCGCTGATCACCGACGCCTACGTGCAGGTCTCGGTCTTCGTCGCCGCGACGCTGCTGCTGTTCTACGGCGCGGAAAAGCTGTTCAACTTCGACATCGGCGCCTCGCTGAAGAACGCAAAGGGCTTCCAGGTGCCGATGGCGGCGCTGCTTGGGGCGACACCGGGCTGCGGCGGCGCGGTGGTGGTGGTTGCGGCCTACTCCTCCGGCAACGTCGGCTTCGGCGCCGTTGTAGCGACGCTGACGGCCACCATGGGCGACGCGGCCTTCCTGCTGATCGCCACCCGCCCCGACGCGGCCCTTGTGGTGCTGCCGCTGTCCTTCGGGGTCGGCATCCTGTCGGGCTGGGCGGTGGACGCCCTGAACCGTACCGAGTTCCGCAGCGCCAACGCCGGCGCCTGCCAGATCGCCCCGCTGATCGGCCGCACCCGGCCGCAGGACATCGGCTACCTGCTGCTGGCGGCACCGGGGCTGGTGGTGGGCGGCGCGCAGCTGGGACAGGTGGAGATCGCCACGCTCTTCGGGCTGCCGGTGGTCTGGCTGGCGCTGGTGGGCACCGCGCTGGGGCTGTTCATCTGGTCCACCTCGCCGCTGCAGGCGATGACCAACCCGCAGGACTCGCCGGTGACGCGGATGGCGGAAGAGACCAGCTTCATCTCGATCTGGGTGATCGGCGCCTACCTCGCCTATGACTACCTGGCTGCCTACGCCGGACTGGATCTCGAAGCCCTGTTCGCCACCGTCGCGCCGCTGCTGCCGCTGATCGCGATCCTCGTGGGCTTCGTTCCGGGCTGCGGGCCGCAGGTGCTGGTCTGCACCCTCTACATCAACGGCGTGGTGCCCTTCTCGGCGCTGATCGGCAACGCGATCTCGAACGACGGCGACGCGCTGTTCCCGGCCATCGCGCTGAACCCCAAGGCGGCCGTGGTGGCTACGCTGTATTCCGCCGTTCCGGCGCTGATCGTCGCCTACGGCTTCTATTTCCTCGCCCCCGGTTTTATGGATTGAGCCTGTAACTGATCTAAGTTTTCCTCACGGACGTATTCCTGTACACAGGTGTTTCGCCGATTATAATTGTACGTCGGTCCACCTGCGCTTAACGTTACGTCAGGAGGGTATTTTAGATGATCGCCGACCTTTTGAGTTTCAAGGAGATGTGCGCCCGCTTCGACGTGACGCCCCGGACCCTTCGTTACTACGAGTACATTGAACTTCTCTCTCCGGAAAAGGAAGGGAGATCAAGATTTTACGGGGCGAGAGAGATCGCTCGCATGACCCTGATCCTGCGCGGCAGACGCTTCGGCTTCTCGCTGGAGGAGATCCGGCAGTGGCTTCAGATCTACGAGGAGAAGGGCACGGCCGCGCAGATGCAGGCCTGGGCCGAACACGCGGACCGGCAATTGTCGGTCCTGCGCCAACAAAGGTCCGAATTGGACGATACCATTGACGAGTTACAGACTTTGCGGGACGAGGCGCAGTCCCATCTTCCCCAACGGTCGCAACAAACCGGCTGATGACGTGACGTTACGACGGCGAGCACCGGCATCGGGCTTGATGCGGATGCAATGATTGGTCAATTGGGCCGTTCCGCCACAACCACTGAGAGGGATAGGATGGCTGAGACTGTCATGACGATCCGAGAGATGTGCGAGACCTACGAGGTCACGCCGCGGACCTTGCGTTTTTACGAGTCAAAGGAACTTCTTTCCCCAATCCGACAAGGCAACAAACGCCTTTTCACCCGCCGCGACCGCGCCCGGCTGAAGCTGATCCTGCGCGGCAAGCGCTTCGGCTTCTCGCTGGAGGAGATCCGCCAGCTGCTGGATCTCTACGACCAGGACGGCGGCCAGCAGGCCCAGTTCCAAAGCGCCTATGCCGCCGGCCGCGCGCGGCTGGCCGACATGGAACGCCAGCGCGACGAACTGATCGAGACCATCGGCGAGCTGAAGGAACAACTGGACTGGGGCCAGAAGGTGATCGACTCCTTCGGTCACGGCAAGGCCGCGGAGTAACTGCGGCTTAACCTCCCTACCCTACATATCTTCCGGCCAGGAGCCTTCATGCCCAGTTACACCCCGCCGCTGCGCGATCAGCAGTTCCTTCTGCACGAGGTCCTGAAGGTTTCCGAGGCCGACATCCCGGGCTACTCCGAACTGGACGAGGGATTCACCTCGGCGGTGCTGGAAGAGGCCGGCAAGATCGCGTCGGAGGTGCTGGCGCCGCTGAACGGGGTGGGCGACCGGCAGGGCTGCCGGCTGGAAAATGGCGAGGTCCGCACGCCGGAGGGCTTCAAGGCGGCCTACGACCAGCTGCGCGAAGGCGGCTGGATGGGGCTGGACGCGGACCCGGAGTATGGCGGCCAGGGCATGCCCTACCTGCTGTCCTCGGCGGTTGGGGAGATGCTGGTCTCGGCCAACATGGCCTTCAACATGTACCAGGGCCTGACCCACGGCGCCTATTCCGCGATCCACGTCCACGGGTCCGAGGACCAGAAGGCGCTGTACCTGCCCAAGATGATCTCGGGCGAATGGTCCGGCACCATGAACCTGACAGAGCCGCATTGCGGCACCGACCTCGGACTGATCCGCACCAAGGCCGAGCCGCAGGACGACGGCAGCTACCGCATCACCGGCCAGAAGATCTGGATCTCGGCGGGCGAGCATGACCTGTCCGAGAACATCATCCACCTGGTGCTGGCCAAGGCCCCCGGCGGCGGCGAGGGCACCAAGGGTATCTCGCTGTTCATCGTGCCGAAGTTCCTGCCGGACGAAAGCGGCGCCCCCGGGGCTCGCAACGCACTGTCTTGCGGCGGGCTCGAAGAGAAGATGGGCATCCACGGCAACGCCACCTGCGTGATGAACTACGACGGCGCCACGGGTTTCCTGATCGGCGAGCTGCACAAGGGCATGCGGGCGATGTTCACCATGATGAACGAGGCCCGGATCGGCGTCGGCATCCAGGGCTTCGCCCAGGCGGCGGTGGCCTACGAGAACGCCCGCGACTTCGCGCTGGAACGCCTGCAAGGCCGCGACGTAACGGGCGCGAAGAACCCCGACGGGCCGGCGGACCCGATCATCGTGCACCCCGACGTGCGCCGCAACCTGATGGACCAGAAGGCTTTTGTCGAAGGGGCCCGCGCCTTCGTCTACTGGGGCGCGATGATGATCGACCGCGCCCACCGGGGCGAGGACGCGCAGGCCGAGGCGATGATCTCGCTGCTGACCCCTGTCATCAAGGGCTTCCTGACCGACAAGGGCTTTGACACCTGCGTGCTGGCGCAGCAGACGCTGGGCGGCTCCGGCTTCACCCGTGAATGGGGGATCGAGCAGTTCGTCCGCGACGCCCGCATCACCATGATCTACGAGGGTACCAACGGCATCCAGTCGCTGGACCTGGTGGGCCGCAAACTGGCCCAGCACGGCGGCAAGACCATGATGGCCTTCTTCGAGCTGGTGAAGTCGTTCATCGCCGAGCACGAGAATCACCTGGAGCTGAAGGCCGGATTCCTCGAGCCGCTGAAGGAGGCCTCGAAGGCGCTGCAGTCGGCGGGGATGTTCTTCATGCAGAACGGCATGAAGAACCCCAACCATGCGCTGGCGGGGTCCTACGACTTCATGCACCTGTTCGGGCATGTCTGCCTGGGCCTGATGTGGTCGAAGATGGCGGTCGCCAGCTACGCGGCGCTGGAGGCGGGCACCGGTGACGCCACGTTCCACGAGACCAAGATCGCCACCGGGCGCTACTACATGGCGCGTCAGCTTCCGGCCGCGGCCACGCACCTTGCGCGGATCCGCTCGGGGGCCGATCCGGTGATGGCCCTCGACGCCCCGAACTTCTAGGCTGTCCCGGACGGCCGCCACCCGGCGGCCGCGATCGACGGAGGGACAATGCCGAAACGCTTTCGCCTGACCCGGCGCTTCAACGTGGGGATGACCGAGGACGGATACCGCCGGCTCAAGCGCTTCGCCCACGAGGCGGGACTGGACGAGGGAGAGGCGCTGTCCTTCCTGTTCGAGCATTTCGACAGTGTCACGCACGAGGAGAACCTGACCGCGCGTCTGCGGCTGTTCAACTCGGAGCTGGAAGCGCGCAAGCGCTAGGGGAAAGGGACGGAAGAATGGGGGCCACCACGGGCTGGCGGACGGACGAGCACGAGATGCTCGCCGACATGACACGAAAATTCATCACCGAGGAATGGAAGCCGCATTTCGCGCGCTGGCGGCAGCAGGGCGAGATGGACCGCGATATTTGGGAACAGGCCGGTGCGCTGGGGCTGCTGTGCCCCTCGGTGCCCGAGGAATACGGCGGGCCCGGCGGCGACTTCGGCCACGAGGCGGTGATCCTTATGGAACAGGCCCGCGCCAACCTGGCCAGCTGGGGCCACGGCATCCACTCGGGCATCGTCGCGCATTACATCCTGAAATACGGCACAGAGGAGCAGAAGCAGCGCTGGCTGCCGAGGATGGTCTCCGGCGAACTGGTGGCGGCGCTGGCGATGACCGAACCCTCAGGCGGGTCCGACCTGCAGGCGCTGAAGACCCGCGCGGTGCGCGAGGGCAACGTCTACCGGCTGTCGGGGCAGAAGACCTTCATCACCAACGGCCAGCACGCCAACCTGGTGCTGGTGGCGGCCAAGACCGACACCAAGGCCGGGGCCAAGGGCATCACCATGGTGCTGGTGGAAACCGACGGCGCCGAGGGCTTCGCCCGCGGCCGCAACCTCGAGAAGATCGGCCTGCATGCCGCCGACACCTCCGAGCTGTTCTTCGACAACGTCGCCATCCCGCCGGAGCATATCCTGGGGATGGAAGAAGGCCGCGGCTTCTACCAGATGATGGAGCAGCTGCCCCAGGAACGCCTGATCATCGCCTGCGGCGCCATGGGCGCGATCGAGGGCGGGCTGGAGCGGACCATCGCCTACTGCCGCGAACGGAAGGCCTTCGGCGGCCCGCTGATGCAGTTCCAGAACACCCGGTTCAAGCTGGCGGAATGTCAGACCAAGGCCGCCGTCTCGCGCGCCTTCCTGAACGAGTGCCTGGCGGAGCACCTCGAGGGCCGCCTGACGGTGGAGAAGGCCGCCATGGTCAAGCTGTGGCTGACCGAGGTGGAGATGGAGATCCTCGACGACTGCGTGCAGCTGTTCGGCGGCTACGGCTTCATGACCGAGTACGAGGTGGGCGAGATGTGGACCGACGCGCGGATCCAGCGGATCTATGGCGGGACCAACGAGATCATGAAGGAACTGATCGCCCGGGGCTTTTCCGGGGAGGCGAAGTGACCCGCTGCGCGGGGATCGACCTGCCTGCGGCAGGCCGACCGGGGCGCCGCTGCGCGGCGCGCCTGCGGCGCAGGTATTTAGGACAAGAAGAAGCATGGGGCCTTCCACCCTGCCGGAGACGGCAACGCCGCCGGCAGGGCTTCTCCTTGTACGGTCATCGGCTCCTCAGCCTGTACCGCACCGCTGATCCTGGCGCGGTAACCTTAATGGCGGGTAAAGACTTCCCATATTCTTCTTGTGAAAAATACCTCGCGGGGGTGTGGGGGTGCGAAACCCCCACTCCGTCCCCATCCGCGGGCGCAATGGCCTGGAGGGCCGCATGACCATCGAACTGCATTGCTTCGGCGAATCCGGAAACTCCTACAAGGCGGCGCTGCCGCTGGAGCTGTCGGGTCTGGAATGGGAGCCGGTGAAGGTCGACTTCTTCGGCGGCGCCACCCGCGACGCCGACTGGCGCAGCCGGGTGTCGGTCATGGGCGAGGCGCCGGTGCTGGAGGACGGCGATCTGCGGCTGACCCAGTCAGGCGCGATCCAGCAGTACATCACCGACCGCACCGGCCGGTTCGGCGGCGAAGGCGACACCCGCTACGAGGTGCTGCGCTGGGTGCTGTGGGACAATCACAAGTTGTCTTCGGTCGCCGGCATGACGCGGTTCCTGATGAACTTCCTGCCCGAGGACAAGCGCCCTGCCCCGGTCATCACCTTCATGCAGGGCCGGCTGCGGTCGGCCTACGAGGTGCTGGACCGGCACCTTGCGGACCGCGACTGGATCGTCGGCGACGGGCCGACCAACGCCGATTTCTCCTGCTGCGGCTATCTCTTCTACCCCGAGCCCTTCGGCTTCGACCGCGCGGAATGGCGTGGGATCGACCGTTGGCTTGGCCAAATCGAAGCCCTCGACGGCTGGAAACATCCCTACGACCTGATGCCCGGGCACCCCTCGGACCGGGCGTGACGAAAGGACTGACCATGGAAGACGCCTATATCTACGACGCCGTCCGCTCGCCCCGCGGCAAGGGCCGCAAGGACGGCAGCCTGCACGAGGTCACGGCGGTCAAGCTGTCTGCCGAGGTGCTGAACGCGGTCAAGTCGCGCAACGGCATCGGCGCCAAGGGCGCGCCGGGGATCGAGGACGTGATCTGGGGCAATGTCACCCAGATCGGCGAGCAGGGCGGCTGCCTTGCCCGCACCGCGGTGCTGGCCTCCGACCTGGACGAGAGCGTACCGGGCGTGTCGATCAACCGCTTCTGCGCCTCTGGCCTCGAGGCGGTGAACATGGCCGCCAACCAGGTGCGCGGCGGCGCCGGGGCGGCCTATATCGCCGGCGGTGTCGAGATGATGAGCCGGGTGCCCATGGGCTCCGACGGTGCTGCCATCGCCGCCGATCCCAGCGTGGCGATGAAGAGCTACTTCGTCCCGCAGGGCATCAGCGCCGACATCATCGCCACCCAGTACGGGTTCACCCGCGACCAGGCGGACGAGCTGGCGGTGCGCAGCCAGAAGCGCGCGCAGGCGGCCTGGGCGGACAAGCGCTTTGCTCGTTCGGTGATCGAGGTGCGCGACGTGAACGGCCTGCCGATCCTGGCCCATGACGAGTACATGCGCCCCGAGACCGACATGCAGAGCCTCGGCGCGCTGAAGGCCTCGTTCAAGGACATGGGCGAGTCGATGCCCGGCTTCGACCAGATCGCGCTGATGAAGTACCCCCACCTCGAGCGGATCGAGCATATCCACCACGCCGGCAATTCCTCGGGCATCGTGGACGGGGCGGCGGCAGTGCTTATCGGCAACCGCGCCTTCGGCGAGGCGCACGGGCTGAAGCCGCGCGCGCGCATCCGCGCCACCGCCAAGATCGGCACCGATCCCACCATCATGCTGACCGGCCCGGTGCCGGTGACGCAGAAGATCCTGCGCGAGGCGGGGATGCAGATCGGCGACATCGACCTGTTCGAGGTGAACGAGGCTTTCGCCGCCGTGGTTCTGCGCTTCATGCAGGCCTTCGAGGTGGACCCCGACGTGGTCAACGTGAACGGCGGCGCCATCGCCATGGGCCACCCGCTGGGCGCGACCGGGGCGATGATCCTTGGCACGCTGGTGGACGAGCTGGAGCGGTCGGACCGCGAGGTGGGGCTGGCGACGCTCTGCATCGGTTCGGGCATGGGCGCGGCGACGGTGGTGGAGCGGGTCTGACCCGCCGCCGCAGCAACGAGAAGGATCAGGACATGGCCGAATTCCGTTACGAGACCGACGCCGAGGGCGTCGCCACCATCACCTGGGACGTCCCGGGCAAGTCGATGAACGTGCTGACCTTCGACGGTCTGCGCGAGCTGGACGTCCATATCGACACCGCGCTGGCGGACGAGGCCGTGAAGGGCATCGTCCTCACCTCCGGCAAGGAGGGCAGCTTTGCCGGCGGGATGGACCTGAACGTGCTGGCGCAGTTGCGCGACAGCGCCGGGGACGAGCCGGCGCGCGGCATCTTCGAAGGCATCATGCAGATGCACGGCGTGCTGCGTAAGATCGAGCGCGCGGGCATGGACCCGAAGACCCTGAAGGGCGCCAAGCCGATTGCCTGCGCCCTGCCCGGCACCGCCATGGGCATCGGGCTGGAGCTGGCGCTGGCCTGCCACCGCAGCTTTGCCGCCGACAACCCCAAGGCGCGGTTCGGCCTGCCGGAGATCCTGGTGGGCCTGTTCCCCGGCGCCGGCGGCACCACGCGGCTGGTGCGCAAGCTCGGCGCCATGGGCGCGGCGCCCTACCTGCTGGAGGGCAAGACGCTGGAGCCTTCAAAGGCCAAGGGCGCGGGCCTTATCGACGAGGTGGTGCCGGCGGACGATCTGCTGGCCAAGGCGCGCGAATGGGTGCTGGGGGCCAAGGACGCGGATTGCGTGAAGCCCTGGGACCAGAAGGGCTACAAGATGCCCGGCGGCACGCCCTACCACCCCGCCGGCTTCATGACCTTCGTGGGCGCCGCGGCGATGGTGCACGGCAAGACCAAGGGGGTCTACCCGGCCGCCAAGGCGCTGCTTTCGGCGGTTTACGAGGGGGCCATGGTGCCCTTCGACACCGCCCTGAAGATCGAGGCGCGGTGGTTCACCCAGTGCATGATGAACCCCTCTTCCGCCGCGATGATCCGGTCGCTGTTCCTGAACAAGCAGGCGCTTGAGAAGGGCGCGAACCGGCCCGAGGCGCCGGACCAGAGGGTGCGCAAGCTGGGCGTGCTGGGCGCCGGCATGATGGGCGCGGGCATCGCGCTGGTCTCGGCGCAGGCGGGCATCGAGGTGGTGCTGATCGACCAGAGCCAGGAGTCCGCCGATCGCGGCAAGGCCTATACCGCCGACTACATGGACAAGGGAATCCAGCGCAGGAAGGCCACGCCGGAGAAGAAGGAGGCGGCGCTGGCGCGCATCACTGCCACCACCGACTACGCCGCGCTGGAGGGCTGCGACCTGATCGTCGAGGCGGTCTTCGAGGACCCGAAGGTCAAGGCAGAGGCGACCCGCCGCACCGAGGCGGTGATCGGCCCCGACTGCATCTTCGCCACAAATACCTCGACGCTGCCGATCTCGGACCTCGCCAAGGCCTCGGAGCGGCCGGAGCAGTTCATCGGCATCCACTTCTTCTCGCCCGTCGAGAAGATGAACCTGGTGGAGATCATCAAGGGCCGCGAGACCGGCGACCGCGCGGTGGCCAAGGCGCTGGATTTCGTGCGGCAGATCCGCAAGACCCCCATCGTCGTCAACGACGCCCGGTTCTTCTACGCCAACCGCTGCATCATCCCCTACATCAACGAGGGGATCCGCATGGTGGCCGAGGGGGTCGAACCGGCGCTGGTGGAGAACGCGGCCAAGCTGGTGGGAATGCCGCTGGGCCCGCTGCAGCTGGTGGACGAAACCTCGATCGACCTGGGCGCCAAGATCGCCCGCGCCACCAAGGCGGCGATGGGCGATGCCTACCCCGACGGGGCGGTGGACGAGGTGCTGTTCCGGATGGAGGGCGAGGGCCGGATGGGCCGCAAGTCGAAGTCGGGCTTCTACGACTACGACGACAAGGGCAAGCGCACCGGCCTGTCGCCCACCGTGGCGGGCTGGTACCCGGCGCGGGACGACCAGCCGGAGGTGTCCGAGGTGCAGCACCGCCTGCTCTTCGCCCAGGTGCTGGAGGCGGTGCGCGCGCTGGAGGACGGGGTTCTGACGGACATCCGCGAGGGTGACGTCGGCGCGATCCTCGGCTGGGGCTTCGCGCCCTGGTCGGGCGGGCCGTTCAGCTGGCTCGACATGATCGGCGCGGCCCGGGCGGTGGAGATCTGCGAGGGGCTGGAGGCCCGGCACGGGTCCCGCTTTGCCGCGCCCGCGCTGCTGCGAGACGTGGCCGAGAAGGGCGACGGCTTTTACGCGCGCTTCGGCCCTCAGGCCAGGGCGGCGGCCTGACGATCCTGCTGGCGGCTGCCGGGATGCACCCCGGCGGCCGCGGCATCCTCGGTGGCAAGACAGGCCACAAGGTCGCGCGCCTCGTCGTGCGGCAGGCTGCGATATCCGGCGCCCAGCGCGTCCGACAGCAGCTGGTCCATGCCGATCATCGTGTTGGCGGCGCAATGTACCAGCGCGCCCTGGTCGGCAAAGACCACCTCGTCATGTTCGAACCGCAGCACCACGGTCTCGATCGGCCCGTCCGGGTGCACCCGCTCGATCCCGCGGAAGCCTTCCAGGTCGGCGGCCTCCACGAGGATGAAGGGGTCGCCGTACAGCATCTCGGCCACGTCGCTTTCCAGCATCGCCGGCTGGTCGGGCAGCAGCAGCATCTCGTCGCGGTTGCCCAGCGCCCCCGCCGGCACCCGCAGCGGCCAGTGGGCGCGGGGGCAGTCGCTGGTGAAGGCGGCGGTGCGCTGCACGTGGCGCACGGGTTGCATGCCACGGTCGAAGGTCAGCACCAGGTCGCCGCGGGCGATCGCCGCCGCCGGGCGCCAGCCCATGGCGGTGGCCACCAGCGTGCTGCCCACCAGTCCGCTCGCCGCGCCCTCGGTCACTTGCAGCCGGCCGCCGTGGCCGCCGGTCTCGGGGCGGCGGGTCGGGGCGATATCGCCGAACATCATCCGTGCCAGTCGAAACATTTCTATTCTCCGGTCTGTGCCATTGGTCTTGTTATGGTTTTTGGCTCGACCTGTTCAGTTCCGACGATTCCCTTGCCCGAAGTGCGACGCGAAAATGGTAAGATCAGGGCACCGTTGCGCCACATTGCACGTATGACGTGTCCCGCCCCGGGATTGTCGCGCGGCCCGAAACGCCAGCCTATCCAAAAGTGTAGGCGAACCTGTGGATATCCGTCTGACACATAACTGACAGCGCCTCGGCGAGCGAATCATCGTAGTAGCGCCGGTAGTCGCCATCGCGGGACGAGGCATTGGCCCGCGGCACCTGCAATTCGAAGCCCAGATGCGCCTCGACCGGGGCAAGATCCTGCTCCAGGTGCTCCAGCCGCACGAAGGCCCGGCACCGCTCGGTCCCGGTCGCATCGGTGACATAGCTGGCATAGGGCGCCTGCCCCACCGACATCCGGGTCTGCGGGTGGCGCAGGAAATCGGCGAACGCGGTCTCCTGCGCCAGCGTCACCGCGGGATGGGCGAAACTTTGCGCCCGCAGCCAGTGGTAGTAGCTGACCATCCGGTCCCAGGGATTGCGCACGAGGGTGAAGACGTACAGCTCCGGCAGCTCCTGCGCCGTCACCAGCCCGTCCACATCCGCCAGCGTGCTGTGCTTCCACAGCCGCCCCCGCGCCTTCACCTGCTTCAGCCGCCCGCGCCGCTGCCGCGCCTTGGGGGTGTCGCCGATCAGGATGTCGTCCTTCATCGCCCGCGCCTCCAGCGCCAGGCTCAGCGCGGTGCCGCCGGTCTTGGGGATATGCACGAAGATGTAGCGGCGCCCGCGCGAGATGATCATGCCCCGGGCATAGCCAGCGCCGCGCGTGCGGGCAACGTTTTGTCGCGCCCCCGCCGGGGGATCTGGATCGGCGCGCGGCGGCGCAATAGGATCGAGGCGCGGCAGGCAGGGGAGGATGCGCATGGGCTGGCTGAAGGACGAGACCGGGCTGGACAGGTGCGCCGCCAACCACGCGCCGCTGACCCCGCTGGCCCACCTGCGCCGCGCCGCCCGGATCATGCCGGAGCGCGAGGCGCTGGTCTACGGCGCCACCCGCCGCACCTACGCCGAGTACCACGCGAGGGTCAGCCGCCTCGCCTCGGCGCTCACTCTGGCGGGCGCGGACCCCGGCGACGTGGTGGCGACGCTGCTGCCCAACATCCCCGCGCAGGCCGAGGCACATTTCGGCGTTCCGGCCATGGGCGGGGTCTTGAACACCATCAACACCCGGCTCGACGTGGACACGGTGGCCTACATCCTCGGCCACGGCGGTGCGCGGATCCTGCTGGTGGACAGCCAGTTCCTGGACCTCGCCGAGGCCGCCTGCGCCGCGATGGATGGCCCTGCCCCGGGCCTGGTCGAGGTGCCGGATACAGAGGCGGGAATCGCCGCCAGCGGCCGGCACCAAGTCTACGAGGATTTCCTTGCCGGGGGCGATCCGGGGTTCGACTGGGTGATGCCCCGGGACGAATGGGAAAGCATCGCGCTGAACTACACCTCGGGCACCACCGGGCGGCCGAAGGGCGTGGTCTACCACCACCGCGGCGCGCACCTGTCGACGCTGGGCCAGTTGGTCAGCTGGCGCATGGTGCTGCACCCGGTCTACCTGACCATCGTGCCGCTGTTCCACTGCAACGGCTGGTGCCACACCTGGATGATCCCGCTCCTTGGGGGCACGGTGGTCTGCTGCCGCAACATCGACGCGCGGTCGATCTACGCCGCCATCGCGGCCGAGAAGGTGACCCATTTCGGCGGCGCGCCCATCGTGCTGAACGCCCTGATCAACGCGGCGCCCGAAGACCGGCGCGACTTCGACCACGTGGTCGAGGTTTTCACCGCCGGCGCCCCGCCCCCGGCCGCGATCCTCGCCGCGATCGAGCCGCTGGGCTTCAACGTCACCCAGGTCTACGGGCTGACCGAGACCTACGGGCCGGGGACCGAGTGCCTGTGGAAGGCCGGGTGGGATGACCTGGACGATGAGGCGCGCTACGAGATCAAGGCGCGCACCGGGGTGCTGATGCCGTTCTTCGAGGATTGCACGGTGCTGGACCCGCAGACGCTGGAACAGGTGCCGATGGACGGCGCGGCGCAGGGCGAGATCATGTTCCGCGGCAACGGGGTGATGAAGGGTTATTATCGCAACCCCGAGGCCACCGCCGAGGCCTTCCGGGGCGGCTGGTTCCACTCCGGCGACATCGCGATCCAGCATCCCGACGGCTACATGAAGATCGTGGACCGCGCCAAGGACGTGATCATCTCGGGCGGAGAGAACGTGTCCTCGGTGGAGGTCGAGGGGGTGCTCGCCCGGCACCCGGCGGTCCTGCTCTGCGCCGTTGTGGCGCGGGAGGACGAGAAGTGGGGCGAGGTGCCCTGCGCCTTCGTGGAGCTGAAACCGGGGTCCCAGGTGACCGAGGCCGAGCTGATCGCCTTTGCGCGAGAGCGGCTGGCGGGCTTCAAGACGCCCAAGGCAGTGATCTTCGACGAGTTGCCGAAGACCTCGACGGGGAAGATCCAGAAGTTCGAGCTGCGGAAGCGGCTGGGTAACTGACCTGCGCGTGATCCGGCTGTGTGGAGCCTGCGTAAGTCCTGCCTCCCTCTCAGCCTTCGCAATCCCCCCACCACGCAGCGGGCGCGACGACCGCCGCCGTCAGTAGATATAGCGGATCTGGTCGCTCCAGTACCGTTCCACCCGGCGGAGAGCGGAGTTGATCTCCTCGATCCCGTTCAGGTCCAGCACCGACCGCTGTTCCAGCCCGTCGGCGTGGCGGACGAAGAGTTCCTCGACGATCTCCTGCACCCGGCGGCCCTTTTCCGTCAGGCGCACGCGGACAGAGCGGCGGTCGATCTCGCACCGCTGGTGGTGCATGTAGCCGGATTCCACCAGCTTCTTCAGATTGTAGCTGACGTTGCTGCCCTGGTAATAGCCGCGGGTCTTCAGTTCCCCCGCCGTCACCTCGTTGTCGCCGACGTTGAACAACAGCAGCGCCTGTACCGCGTTGATCTCCAGTATCCCGACCCTTTCGAACTCGTCCTTGATCACGTCCAGAAGCAGCCGGTGCAATCGTTCCACCAGCGACAATGCCTCCAGGTACTGGGCCATGAATCCCATGTTCGCCGCGTTGGCGATCCGGCTTTGAATACTCATCCCTGTCTCCGACCTGCGCTGCCTCTGACAGCCACATACCGGCGGAATCGCAAATTTTCCGTTAAGCCGTGCGGTTTACGCCCGCTTGTGCATGTGCCGCGATCAGGTCGACCAGGTCCGCGAAGGGCGCGGGCGGCGGCAGCTGCCCGGTGACCCAGGCGTAAAGGTCCTGGTCATTCTCGTTCAGCAGCGCGTCGAAGCGGTCCAGCGCGGGCGCGTCCATCCCCTCCAGCCGGTCGGCGGCGAAGGCGGCAAGGATCAGGTCCATCTCCTTGATCCCGCGCCGGCCCGCGCGCATGCGCAGCCGCTTCAGCCGGGTCTCGCGCGGCTCGGTTCCATCCGTCCCCGCACCGGTCACTGCGCCGGTCACTGCACCGCTCACTGCGCCGTCTCCCGCAGCGCGCGGCGCAGCCGCTTCTCGACGCCGCCCAGCTTCTCGGCGGTGCGCCCCAGCGTGACCTTCAGCTCCCGCAGTTCCACCAGCAGCCCCTCCAGCTCTGTGGGCATGGGGTCGGCGGGCTCCGCCAGCCCCTCGCCCTCGCCGTTCAGCAGCCAGACCAGCGAGACGTTCAGCAGCCCCGCCAGCATCGACAGCCGGTTCGCCCGCGGCTCTGACACATCGTCCTCCCAGCCCTGCAGGGTCTTCAGCTTGACCCCCAGCCTGCGCGCCAGGTCGGCCTGGGACAGCCCCACCGCCTCGCGTGCCGCGGCGACGCGGTCGCCGAAGGTGGCGCTGTCGTTGGAGTACCAGCCGTTGCCGCCGCCCGCGGCCGGGGTCGCATCATCGGCGCTGTTGTCGTTCATCCTGCTCTCCACTCGGGTCCTGCCGGCGGGCCTTGCCGCCGCCCGCGGGTCAAACTACACCTGACGCCCGGTGCATTCCAACCGGAGACGACCATGTCCCTGCTGTCCGCGACACTGGCCCGGGTGAAGCCCTCGCCCACCATCGCCATGAATACCCGCGCGCAGGAGCTGAAGGCCGAGGGGCTGGACATCATCGGCCTCGCGGCCGGCGAGCCCGATTTCGACACCCCCGAGAACATCCGCGAAGCCGGCAAGGCGGCGATCGACGCTGGCCGCACCCGCTACACCGCGCCCGACGGGATGCCGGAGCTGAAGCGCGCGATCTGCGACAAGTTCGCCCGCGAGAACCGGCTGCACTACACGCCGTCGCAGATCAGCGTGTCGACCGGCGGCAAGCAGATGCTCTACGCCGCCCTCATGGCGACGCTGAACCCCGGCGACGAGGTGGTGATCCCCGCGCCCTACTGGGTCAGCTACCCCGACATGGTTCTGCTGGCCGGCGGCACCCCGGTCTTCGTCACGGCCGGCATCGAGACCGGGTTCAAGCTGACCCCCGATGCGCTGGAGGCCGCGATCACCCCGCGCACCCGCTGGTTCATCTTCAACTCGCCCTCCAACCCCACCGGGGCGGGGTATTCCTGGGACGAGCTGAAGGCCCTGACCGAGGTGCTGATGCGCCACCCGCAGGTCTGGGTGATGACCGACGACATGTACGAGCACCTGGTCTTCGACGACTTCACCTTCTGCACCCCCGCCGAGGTGGAGCCGGGGCTGATGGACCGCACGCTGACCTGCAACGGGGTGTCGAAGGCCTATGCCATGACCGGCTGGCGCATCGGCTACGCCGGCGGGCCGGAGCCGCTGATCGGCGCGATCCGCAAGATCGCCAGCCAGTCCACCAACAACCCCTGCACCATCTCGCAATGGGCGGCGGTGGAGGCGCTGACGGGCCCGCAGGACTTCCTCGCCCCCAACCGGCAGCTGTTCCAGCGCCGCCGGGACCTGGTGGTCGCGGCCCTGAACGAATGCCCCGGCGTGGACTGCCCGGTGCCGGAGGGGGCCTTCTACGTCTATCCCTCCATCGCGGGCTGCATCGGCCGCACCTCGGCCGGGGGCACGGTGATTGCGGATGACGAGACCTTCGCCACGGCGCTGCTGGAGGAAACAGGCGTCGCCGTGGTCTTTGGCCGCGCCTTCGGCCTTTCGCCTCATTTCCGGGTCAGTTACGCTACGTCCGACAATCAATTGATCGAGGCCTGCCGGCGGATCCGGGTGTTCTGCGACGGCCTCAGCTGAAGGGATTTCCCATGGCCTCCGACTTGCCGGAGTACTACTTTCGCGTGCGCGAGACCGGCGCCTTCGTGTTCCGCGTGGATACCGAGAACCGCCAGCGCCGGATCGAGCTGGACCAGATCGCCGTCATCAACATGCGCAACGGGCAGGTGAAGGCCCACGGCAGCCACGAGCTGACGCCGGCGGACGAGGCCGCGATCGCCGACTGGATGGCGCAACGCGAGAAGGTGCTGGAGGCGCGGCGGGTGGACGACATCCTGCGCGCGGTGGATTACCTGAACCACACCGCCCACTGGGTGCACGCCGACGCCAGCGATGCGCAGCTGGAAGAGGTAACCGACGCGCTGCTGCTGGCGATGCACGACCTGCGGGCGGTGCTGGTGCGGAAGAAGTCGGACCGGCTGATGCAGGCGGCGAAGGACGCGGCGGAGGGGTAGGCGCCGCTCGGGAAGGGCGCGGAGGGCGGCGCGCGACCTTGGGAGGGCGCTTTCGCTCCGGCTGAACCCCGTACTTTATCGGGTCACACCGCAAGACGCGGACACCGCCCCTGCCGCCTCCAATGCGCCCTCCCTTCGGGAGGGTCGGGCGCGGCCCGGGGCTGGTCGCTCCGTGCCATCAGGGGGAGAGTTCCGGTTCTTGGGTAAAGAGGGCCGCGAACGACCCTGGGAGGGCGCCTGCCCTACGGCCGAGCCCCACACTTCATCGCGCCGCACCGCTTGACGCGGACACCGCCCCTGCCCTCGCCAATGCGCCCTCCCGCTGGGAGGGTCGGGCGCGGCCCGGGGCTGGTCGCCCCGTGCCATCAGGTGGAGAATTGCGATCCTTAGGTGAAGAGGGCTGCGCACGACCTTGGGAGGGCGCTTGTCCCACGGCCGAGCCCCGCACTTTATCGCGCCGCACCGCGTGACGCCGACACTACCCCTGCCCTCGCCAATGCGCCCTCCCTTCGGGAGGGTCGGGCGCGGCCCGGGGCTGGTCGCCCCGTGCCAGCAAACGGGGATGTCCCGACCACGCCCATTGGGCATCGCACACGACCGTAGGGCACACAGCGCCCCCCCGCACCGCCATTGCACCCCGCGCCCCCCTTCGCCTACACCGGAGGGGTATTTCCCAGGGAGGACCCCATGACCTACGGCTTCGACACGCTCCAGATCCACGCCGGCGCGCGGCCCGATCCCGCCACCGGCGCCCGCCAGACCCCGATCTACCAGACCACCGCCTACGTCTTCCGCGACGCCGACCACGCCGCCGCGCTCTTCAACCTGCAGGAAGTCGGCTACATCTACTCGCGCCTGACCAACCCCACCGTCTCGGTGCTGCAGGAACGCGTGGCGACGCTGGAGGGCGGCGCCGGGGCGGTCTGCTGTTCCTCGGGGCACGGCGCGCAGATCATGGCGCTGTTCCCGCTGATGGCGCCGGGGCGCAACGTGGTGGTCTCCACCCGGCTTTACGGCGGCACGGTCACCCAGTTCAGCCAGACCATCCGCCGCTTCGGCTGGTCGGCGAAGTTCGTGGACACCGACGACCTGGACGCGGTCAAGGCCGCAATCGACGACGACACCCGCGCGATCTTCTGCGAGTCCATCGCCAACCCCGGCGGCTACATCACCGACCTCGACGCGCTGGCGAAGATCGCCGACGAGGCGGGGCTGCCGCTGATCGTCGACAATACCTCTGCCACCCCCTACCTCTGCCGCCCGATCGAGCATGGCGCGACGCTGGTGGTGCATTCGCTGACCAAGTACCTCACCGGCAACGGCACCGTCACCGGCGGCTGCGTGGTGGACAGCGGCAAGTTCGACTGGGCCGCCTCGGGCAAGTTCCCCTCGCTCTCGGACCCCGAGCCGGCCTACCACGGCCTGAAGTTCGCGGAGACCTTCGGCCCCCTCGCCTTCACCTTCCATTCCATCGCCATCGGCCTGCGCGATCTCGGGATGACGCTGAACCCGCAGGCGGCGCATTATACGCTGATGGGGATCGAGACGCTGTCGCTGCGGATGGAGCGCCACGTCGCCAACGCCGAGAAGATCGCGAAATGGCTGGAAAGCCACGCGGCGGTGGAGAAGGTCACCTACGCCGGCCTCGACAGCTCTCCCTACAAGGACCGCGTGCAGCGGATCTGCCCCAAGGGCGCGGGCGGGCTGTTCACCATCGCGCTGAAGGGCGGCTACGAGGCCTGCGTGAAATTCGTCGACGGGCTGGAGCTGTTCTCCCACGTCGCCAACCTCGGGGATACCCGCAGCCTGGTGATCCACTCGGCCTCCACCACCCACCGGCAGCTGAGCGAGGAGCAGCAGGTCGCCGCCGGCGCCGCGCCCAACGTGGTGCGCCTGTCGATCGGCATCGAGGATGCGGACGATCTGATCGCGGACCTCGACCAGGCGCTGAACAAGGCTAGCTAAGGCCTTCCGCCGGCCCCGCCACCGGGGCCGGCACCGCTGGAACAGGACAATCGACATGACCAACTGCGCGCTCATCACCGGCGCCTCCTCGGGCATCGGGCTGGAACTGGCGCGCCTGCACGCGGCGCGGGGGGGCGACCTGATCCTCACCGCCCGCGGCGGCCCCGCGCTGGAAACCCTGGCGCAGGAGCTGCGGGACGCCCACGGCATCCGCGCCGAGGTGATCCCGGACGACCTGTCCGACCCCGCCGCGCCGGCGCGGCTGGCGGCCGAGATCGCCGCGCGGGGGCTGGAGGTGGACATCCTCGTCAACAACGCCGGCTTCGGCGGACAGGGCAAGGTGGTGGATCGCGCCCGCGCCGAGGACCTGTCGATGATCGCGGTGAACGTCGCCGCGCCGGTGGCGCTGTGCCACCTGCTGGCGCCGGGGATGGTGGCGCGGGGGCGCGGGCGGATCCTGAACGTCGGCTCCACCGCCGGTTTCGTGCCGGGGCCGAACCAGGCGGTCTACTTCGCCACCAAGGCCTTCGTGAACTCCTTCAGCCAAGCGCTGGCGGAAGAGCTGCGCGGCACCGGCGTCACCGTGACCGCCGCCTGCCCCGGCTATGTCGAGACGGGCTTTGCCAGCGCCGGCAACCTGCAGAACACGCCGATGGTGCGCGCCGGCGGCGCCGATGCGGCAGAGGTGGCCCGCGGCGCCTACGAGTCCATGCTGGCGGGCAAGCTGATGTACATCACCCCCAAGCGCCTTGCCGTCCTGCTGACATGGCTGGCGCCGCTGATGCCCCGCCGCCTGATGCTGCGCGCGGTCGGGCGCACCCAGGCGAACCGCTGACGGCTCAGGCCGGGGCGGGAACGGGCGCCGGCACCGGCCCGCCGGGGCGCTGCCCCGGGCCCAGCGCCTCGGTCAGCGCCTCCATCACCTCGCGGGTGCGCAGGCCGGGGGGGACAGGGGGCAGGATGCGCACCTCGATCTCGCCCGGCGGCCGCAGCCACGACTTGTAGGGCCAGCAATCCGCCGCGTTGTGGGTGATGGGTACGCAGGGCAGGTCCATCTGCCGGTACAGCACCGCCACTCCCGGCTGCATCTTGTCGCGCCCCTCGGGACGCCGCGTGCCCGCCGGGAAGATCAGCACCTGCCGCCCCGCCTGCGCCGCCCGCCGCGCATGCCCGAAGGTCGCCCGCGCCGCCGAGACGTCGCCGGTCCGGTCGACACCGATGTAGCCCAGCTTTCGGCAGATCGGGCCGATGAAGGGATAGCGCAGGATCTCCTGCTTCAGCACCACGGCGGGGTTGTCCAGGTAGTACGGCAGGAACATCGTCTCCCACATGGACTCGTGCCGCACCGCCAGCAGGCTGGCCCCCGCGGGCAGGTTCTCCTGCCCCGTCACCCGGTAGCGCACGCCGCAGATCCAGCGCAGCAGCCACAGATGCACGGCCACGAAGGCGCGCAGCACCGGCCAGCCGAACCGGATCGGCGCGGCCAGCAGGATCAACAGTGGCAGGAATATTACCGACACGATCGCCGAGGCCAGGAAGAAGGCCAGCGAACGCAGACGGATGGCCGCCGGAGAGCGGGAAAGAGGGGTCATGGATATTGCAATCCCGGCGGCTTTGCTAAAGTAATGGCGCCGAGCCTTATTGCGCAGGGAGCGCTGATGCGCAACGACGTCGAAACTTCCGTAAAGCTCGAAGAGGAACTGCTGGACCTCGTCGCCGAGGAAGGCATGGTCGAGCGCGACCAGCTGACCCGCGAAGCCGCGCTGAAGGACCTCGACATCGCCTCGGCGGACTTCATCATGATCCTGATGGCGATCGAGGAAAAGTACGGCGTCTACATCTCGGTCGACAACGAGATGGCCGATCTGAAGACCGTGCAGGACCTGCTGACCGTGGCTTCCAAGAAGATCACCGAAAAATCCGACGCATGATCGGCCCGCGCATCGTCATCACCGGCGCCGGTGCGTTCTCGCCCTGCGGCGCCGGGGTGGATGCGCTGTGGCAGGCGGCGCGCGACGGGCGGTCGGCCGCCTCCGAGATCCGGTTCGAGGCGCTGCCGGACCAGAAGGTGATGATCGCCGCGCATATCCCGCAATCCATGTACGAGGAGCGTGCGGGGCTGGCCAAGCCGCGGTTCCAGGACCGGGTGACGGGCTTCGCGCTGGTCGCCGCCGAGGAAGCGATCAGCCAGGCCGGGCTGACCGAGGAACATTTCGGCGACGGCTGCGGCGTGATCGTCGGCTCCGGCTTTGGCGGGGCCGAGACGCTGGACCTGAACTACCGCCGCTTCGGCGTGCAGAGCAACGGCGGCGAGGTCCAGCGCATGGACCCGATGTCGATCCCGAAGATCATGACCAACGCCGCGGCCTCCTGGATCTCGATGACCTGGAATGCGCGCGGGCCGGTCTACTGCAATTCCACCGCCTGTTCCTCTGCCAGCCAGTCCATCGGCCTTGCCTACCAGCTGATGAAGGCCGGGGTCATGGACCGTTGCATCACCGGCGGCACCGAGGCCTGCGTGGTCCCCGGTGTGTTCCGCGCCTGGGAGGCGCTGCGGGTGCTGTCGCCCGACGCCTGCCGCCCCTTCTCGCGCGACCGCAACGGCATGATGCTGGGCGAGGGCGCCGGGGTGCTGGTGCTGGAGACGCTGGAAGCCGCCGAGGCGCGCGGCGCCACGCCGCTGGCCGAGGTGGTGGGCTACGGCACCACCTCTGACGCCGGCGACCTTTTGCGCCCCGACCCCAATGGCGCGGCCAGCGCGATGCGGCGGGCGCTGGAGGACGGCGGGCTGTCGCCGGGCGAGGTGGGCTACGTCAACGCCCACGGCACCGCCACCGTCGCCAACGACCTGTCGGAAACCCGCGCCATGCGCGACGTCTTCGGCAATGCCTTCGACCTGCTGGCGGTTTCCTCCACCAAGCCCGTGCACGGCCACGCGCTGGGGGCGGCGGGGGCGCTGGAGACGATCATCACCCTGCACGCCCTGATCGAGCGGCTGGCCCCGCCCTCTGCCAACTTCACAGAGCAGGACCCCGCCATCGGCTTCGACCCGGTGCACGGCGCGGCGCGGCCCTTCGAGGCGGATTACGCGCTCACCAACTCCTTCGCCTTCGGCGGCATCAACGCCTCGCTGGTCCTCGGCAGCGCGACCCGGCTTTGACCGGCGCGGCACCGGGCAGCGGCGCGATGCGGCTGGCGGGGGGGCTGCCGTTCGCCACCCTCTCGGCCCTGTCCGCGCTGGTCGCCGAGATCACCGGCACCCCGCCCGCCGCCGCCCCCTGGCTGGCCCCGGCGCTGCTGCTGTCGGCGCCCAAGGTGGCCGCGCGGCTGGACCTGCCACGCCCCGGCCCGGGCGCGGCGCTGGTGCACGAGTACCAGGGCGCGGAATGGCATGGCCCCCTGCCCCCGGACCGGCCGCTGCTGGCCGAGGCCACGCGCAAGCCGACGCCGGAGGGGGCGGAATACCGCTTTGACCTCGGCCCCGAGGGCGCGCCCCCCGCCGTCACCCTGACCACCGCGCTGCGGGTGCTGGCCGAGGCGGAGATCGCCGCCGCCGCGCCGGTGCCCTTTCGCGCGGCAGCGCTGAAGGCCGCCGCGTTCTCTGCCCCCATGCAGGTGAGCCAGCCGCAGGCGGACCGCTACCTTGCGCTGTCGGGCGACGACAATCCCATCCACCGCGACCCCGCCGCCGCCGCCCGCCTTGGCCGCGCGGCGCCGGTGGTGCCGGGGCTGCTGCTGCTGGCGCTGGTGCAGCCGGCCGCCGAGGCGGCCTTTGCCACGCCGCTGACGACCCTCAAGGCGCGCTTCATGGGGCCGCTGGACATGGACGCGCCCTTCCGCCTCGCGCTGCTGCCCCGCGGCCCCGGCCGGGCGCGGGCGCTGCTGCTTGCCGGCGGGGACCGCGCCCTCGCCGCCGTCGATCTGGCCTTCGCCGCCTGACTGGCCCTTGCCCCGCGCCCGGAGCGGGGTAATTGTGCGGCTGGAACAACGCGGAACGGGACAAGCGACATGGCCGACCTTCTGACGCTCGAGAACCTGGGCAACCTGCTGATGCTGTGCTTCCTGCAGGCGGTGCTGGGCTTCGACAACCTGCTGTACATCTCGATCCAGTCGCAGCGCGCGCCGCTCGCGCAGCAGAAGTCGGTGCGCTACTGGGGCATCATCATCGCCGTGGCGCTGCGGATCGTTCTGCTCTTCGCGATGATCTGGCTGATCGACCTGCTGGCGGAACCGTTCTTCATCATGGAGTGGGAAGGCTACCTGACCGGCGGCGTCAACTTCGCCACCGTGGTCTTCGTGCTGGGCGGCATCTTCATCATGTACACCGCCTTCAAGGAGATCGGCCACATGCTGTCGGTCGAGCATATCGGCGAGGATCTCAACAACGGGCGCGGCATGTCTGCGGCGCGGGTGGTGATGCTGATCGTGATGATGAACCTGATCTTCTCGTTCGACTCGATCCTGTCGGCGCTGGCGATCACCGACGTCTTCATCGTGCTGGCCATCGCCATCGTGCTGTCGGGCGTGGCGATGCTGGTGCTGGCGGACGGGGTCACGGCCTTCCTGCAGAAGAACCGCATGTACGAGGTGCTGGGCCTGTTCATCCTGCTGATCGTCGGCGTGGTGCTGCTGGGCGAGGCGGGACCGGCCGCCGCCCATGCCGCCCATGACGACGCGCTGGCGATCCGGATTTTCGGGTACGAGCTGATCCCCATGTCCAAGACCACCTTCTACTTCTCGGTGGTGGTGCTGGTGGCGGTCGAGGCGGTGCAGTCGGGCTATTCGCGCAAGCTGGCGGCAGAGCGCCGCGCCGAGCAGGCGCGGCATTGATCCGCTGGCAGCCCGCCGCCAAATCGCATAGCATCGGGATCTGCACAACGGAGGCGCGCGCGTGGCAAGGCTGATCCTGGCGGTGATCTTCATCGCCATCCTGCTGGGAACGCTCGCGGTGGTGGCCACGGGCCTGCGCGCGGCCTTCTCGCGCCCCGCCCCGTCGCCCGGGCGCGCGGTGGATGTGGCGCGGCCGGGGATGCTGCCCAAGATCTCCTACGCGCTGCTGGTGGCGCTTATCTTCTATGTCGGTGTCGGGGGCGGCGGCTGATGGCACAGCGTTTCGGCGGCAGGTACAGCCCCGGCGACCGCGCCGGGACGCCCGGCGTAACGCCGCCGCCCTCGCCGCGCGGGCGGCGGGTGACGCTGCTGTTCCTCGCGCCGCTGCCGCTGGTGCTGACCGCCTTCTTCCGCGATGCCGCCGGGCTGGCGCAGAACCTCGCGGGCTTCGGCCTGCTGATCGCCGCCGCCTTCCTGACCCGCGAGGGGCTGGCCGCCGAGGCTGCCTACCATGCCCGCCGCGTCGCCCGCCGCCCGGCAATCCCGCGCAAGCTGTTCGGCGCGGCGCTGACCGCGCTGGGGCTGGCCGTGGCCGGCTGGCAGACCGATGCGCTGGGGGGCGCCAACTGGCTGAACCCCGCGATCTTCGCGGTGCTGGGCGCGGTGCTGCACGTCTTTGCCTTCGGCCCCGACCCGCTGCGCGACAAGGGCGCCGAGGGGGTCGACGCCTTCCAGTCCGGCCGCGTCGCCCGCGCCGTCGAGGAGGCCGAGAAGCACCTGGAGGCCATGTCGGACGCCATCGCCCGCGCCGGCGACCGGGCGATGGAGCGGCGCGTCGCCGCCTTCCAGTCCACCGTCCGCACCATGCTGCGCAGCGTCGAGGACGACCCGCGCGACCTGACCGGAGCGCGCAAGTACCTGTCGGTCTACCTGCAGGGCGCCCGCGACGCGACGGTGAAGTTCGCCGACCTCTACGCCCGCACCGGCGACGAGGCGGCGCGGGTCAAGTACGCGGCCCTGCTGGATGACCTCGAGGCGAATTTCAGCGCACGGACCGAGAAACTCTTGACCGACAACCGCAGCGATCTGGACATTGAGATCGAGGTGCTGCGCGACCGGCTGGCCCGCGAAGGCGTGCGCCCGGCCGGCGACAACAGGGGATCCTGAGATGACCGAAGCCAACCGCCGCAAGGCCGCCGAAGCCCTGAGGGACGTCGAGGAAGTGACCGCCGTGCTGCTGCCAGAGCCCAAGACCGACCTGGTGCCGCTTAAGAAGGCCGACCCCGCCACCGCCGAGGAGATCCGCCGGCGGATGGACCAGCTGGACCTCACCGACACCCAGTCGATCATCGAGTTCGGCTCTGCCGCCCAGGCGGAACTGCAGCAGATCAGCCAGTCAATGCTTGCCGACGTGCGCAACAAGGACCTCGGCCCCGCCGGCGACAGCCTGCGCGACATCGTCACCACGATCCGGGGCTTCTCAGTCTCCGAGCTGGACCTGCGGCGCAAGCGGTCCTGGTGGGAAAAGCTGACCGGCGCCGCCGCGCCCGTGGCCAAGTTCGCCGCCCGCTACGAGGACGTGCAGGGGCAGATCGACCGGATTACCGACAACCTGCTGCAGCACGAGCACCGGCTGCTGAAGGACATCAAGTCGCTCGACCTGCTCTATGCCCGCACGCTGGAATTCTACGACGAGCTGGGCCTCTACATCGCCGCCGGTGAGGAAAAGCTGGACGAACTGGACAGCGTCGTCATCCCCGCGCGGGCAAAGCAGGTCGAAAACGCGCCCGAGGACAGCGCCGTGATGGCGGCGCAGGAGCTGCGCGACCTGCGCGCCGCCCGCGACGACCTGGAGCGGCGGGTCCACGACCTGAAGCTGACGCGGCAGGTGACGATGCAGTCCCTGCCCTCGATCCGGCTGGTGCAGGAGAACGACAAGAGCCTGGTGACCAAGATCAACTCCACCCTCGTGAACACCGTGCCGCTGTGGGAGACGCAGCTGGCGCAGGCGGTGACGATCCAGCGCTCGTCCGAAGCCGCGGCCGCGGTGCGCGACGCCAACGACCTCACCAACGAGCTGCTGACGGCGAACGCCAAGAACCTGCGGGAATCGAACCGCGCCATCCGCACCGAGATGGAGCGCGGGGTGTTCGACATCGAGGCGGTGAAGACCGCCAACGCCGACCTGATCGCCACCATCGAGGAAAGCTTGCAGATCGCCGACGAGGGCAAGGCCCGCCGCGCCGCCGCCGAAAGCGATCTGCAGAAGATGGAGGCCGAGCTGCGCGACACCCTCGCCTCGGCGCGCGCCCGCGGCGACGCCCGCGGCGACACTGCCGGCACCGCCGTTCCGAAGGCCTGATCCAGCGTGACATTTCCCCGTCTTCTTCCCGCGGTGCTGCTGGCCGCCCTCGCGCTCGCCGGCTGCGAAGAGGCCGCGCGCCCCGCGCCGCCCCCCGCACCGCCCCCCGCGCCCCCGCCCCCGCCGGAGCCGGTTCCGCTCTCGCCCGAAAGCCGCGAGCTGAAGAGCTATTTCACCCGCGTGGAATCCAGCCTGAAGGCGCAGGGCCTGCTGCGGATGGACGGCGGCGGCCCCGACACGCCGCTGACCCGGCGCCAGCTGGTGGAGAATTTCATCCGCATTGCGCTGTTCGAGGAATTCACCACCGTCAACGGCCGGCTGGTGGCGCAGCAGACCGAAAGCCGCCTGCACCGCTGGAACCAGCCGGTGCGCATGCGGGTGACCTTCGGCGACAGCGTGCCCGATGCGCAGCGCCACAAGGACCGCGCCGACGTCACCCGCTATGCCGCGCGGCTGTCGCGGCTGACGGGCTTGCCGATCACCATGACGGACTCGGCCAGCGCCAACTACCACGTCTTCATCGTCAACGAGAACGAGCGCCGCGCCCTCGGCCCGCAGCTGCGCGCCATCGTGCCAGACATCAGCAAGGGCGCAGTGGAGACGGTCGAGACCATGCGCCGCTCGACCTTCTGCCTGGTCTTCGCCCGCGACCCGCGCGACGACGGCTCCTACACCCAGGCGGTGGCGGTGATCCGGGGCGAGCACCCGGACCTGCTGCGCCTGTCCTGCATCCACGAGGAACTGGCCCAGGGCCTCGGCCTGTCCAACGATAGCCCCGCCGCCCGCCCCTCTGTGTTCAACGATGACGAGGAGTTCGGGCTGCTCACCACCCAGGACGAGCTGCTGCTGCGGATGCTCTACGACAAGCGGATGAAAAGCGGCATGACCGCCGCCGAGGCCCGACCCGTGGCGGAGGTGCTGGCGGCGGAGCTGCTGGGCGGGGACAGTTGAGGTGAGCCAGCTGCTGTCGCCGGAGACTTTCGAGTTTTTCGCGCGGTATCTGCTGGCTGGCTTCGTGATGCTTTCCGCCCGGTCCCGCCTCGTCACGGGCGAACGCCCCAGCATCAATGAGACGCTGGTCGAGGCTGTCATTCTCAGCCTGATCAACCAGACGGTGACATTACTTACTTTTGCGTGGGTTCCGCAATCTTGGACCGAGGCCAACGCCTCCATATCGTTGTTCTTACAAGTGGTCTTGCAGCCCGCCGCGCTGGGCTTTCTGTTCGGCTGGCTGGTGACGCAAAGCTGGTTTCCGGGTGGTCTGCGCCGGTTGTTCCTGCCGGTAACCCGCCCGGTGAATCAGGCGTTCGATCACGCCTTCGACCGGAATGACAACCCATCCTTCGTGATCATTGCCTATCACGACGGGCGGCAGGTGCTTGGCTACTTTGGACCACGCTCGATGGTGGGTACAGATGAACGCAATGGTGGAATCTTCTTGGAACGCCTATATAAACTAGGAAAAGATGGGAATTGGGTGGAGGCTGTTCCGAACCGAAGCGCCTGGCTTGCCTTGGATTCGGTTCGGTCTATCGAGTTTCTTGAAGCGGAGGACTAGCGATGCCGAAGACGCTTTATGAAGGTTATCGACCCGGAACAGGCTCGTCCGGCCGGTGGGTAGGGACGGTGGAATCCCGGAGTGCCCGGAGCGCAAAACCTAGCCGCCTCGTAAATTCGAGCGAAGGACCCAAGAAGCTTCCCAAGGCGACCTCTGTCACGTCCTCAGCACCCAAAGCGACGCAATAGTGGGCATCTTCGACTTCCTCAGCGGCGAGTTCATCGACGTCATCCACTGGACCGACGACACCCGCGACACCATGGTCTGGCGGTTCGAGCGGCATGGACACGCCATCAAGTACGGCGCCAAGCTGACGGTGCGCGAGGGGCAGGCGGCGGTCTTCGTGCACGAGGGGCAGCTGGCCGATGTCTTCACCCCGGGTCTCTACATGCTCGAGACCAACAACATGCCGGTGATGACCACGCTGCAGCACTGGGACCACGGCTTCCGCAGCCCGTTCAAGTCCGAGATCTACTTCGTCAACACCACCCGCTTCACCGACCTGAAGTGGGGCACCAAGAACCCGATCATGCTGCGCGACCCCGAGTTCGGGCCGACCCGCATCCGCGCCTATGGCACCTACGCGGTGCGCGTCGCCGATCCTGCCAAGTTCATGACCGAGATCGTCGGCACCGACGGCGAGTTCACCATGGACGAGATCTCGTTCCAGATCCGCAACGTGATCGTGCAGGAATTCTCCCGGGTGATCGCCGCCTCGGGCATCCCGGTGCTGGACATGGCCGCGAACACCGCCGACCTCGGCAAGATGATCGCCGCCGAGATCTCTGGCATCGTGGCGCAGTACGGGCTGGCGATCCCGGAGTTCTACATCGAGAACATCTCGTTGCCGCCGGCCGTCGAGGAGGCGCTGGACAAGCGCACCTCCATGGGGGTGGTGGGCGATCTGGGCCGCTACACCCAGTTCTCCGCCGCCGAGGCGATGACCGCCGCCGCGCAGAACCCGGCGGGGGGTGGCATGGCGGCCGGGCTGGGCGCGGGCATGGGCATGGCGATGGCGCAGAACATGGGGCCATGGGGCGCGGCGCCGCAGCAGCAGGTGCCGCCGCAGGGCCACGCCGCCCCGCCGCCGCCTCCTCCGGCCGAGAAGGTCTGGCACGTGGCGCAGAACGGCGAGACGCGCGGCCCCTACTCCCGCGCCGCGATGGGACGGATGGCCGCCGCGGGCGAGTTGTCGCGCGACAGCTACGTCTGGACCGCCGGGCAGGACGGCTGGCTGAAGGCCGAGGAGGTGCGCGACCTGGCGCAGCTGTTCACCGTGCTGCCGCCGCCCCCGCCGCCGGGGATCTGAGGCGCTGATAGGCGCGCCCGGCCCGGAACAAGGCACGCAGTGTCGCCGGGCCAGCGCCCGTCCGCTCCGGAGGACGGGCACCGGCCCTCTGTCGCACCCGCCCTGCCCCGTCGACTGAAACCATTCCCCCGCACCCCGCGTATCTTCCACATGACCAGCTTCGCCGCCTCCTCGTCCCCGCGCCGCCCGCGCTGGCGGCCGCACCGGCGTACATGGCTGAAATGGCTGCACTGGTCCCTGCTGCCGCTCTTCGTCTGGTTCCTGCTGGTCACCCCCGAGATCGTGCTGCGCGCCGGCGGGCAGACCGCCTTCCAGATTCATTCCGCCTTCGCGCTGGTCTTCGTGACGCTGGCGCTGCTGTGGTCCGCCGACTACCTACGCCGGGGCCTTGCCGGGCGGCCGGGGCCGAAGCTGCCGCCCTGGGCGCGGCGCCTGCACTGGTGGATGCACCGGGTGCTGGTCTGGGGGCTGTTCGGCGTGGCGCTCAGCGGTTTCGCCATCGGGCTGACCTCGCCGGTGCTGCTGAAGGCGGGGGGCGTGCTGCCCTTCGCGCCGCCGCTGGGGCTGGAACGGGCGCACGAGATCGCGCTCCGGGTGCATGTGTGGGAGTATTACCTGCTGGCCGCCGTCGCAGCCGGCCATGCGGGCTTTCACCTCTGGCGGCACCTGAAGCTGCGCGACAACGCCCTGCGGATCATGGCACCGAAGGCGCTGCACCGGTTCCTGTGACCGGGTCCAGCCGGCTGAGCAGCGCGTGGCCGCGGCAGGCGTCGGCGGGGAATTCCACGCTGTCGTCGCGCAGGGCCGGGAATGGCAGGTCGGGCGCCACCTGCGAGGCCACCACCAGTTCGCCATCGACGCAGAGATCCTGCGCCGCGTTGCCGATGTTGAAGCCGAAGCCGGGGTCGCCGCAGTCGGTTCCCGCCCCGTCCATGTTCCAGGCCTGGGGCATGAAGGCGTCGATCGAGTAGATCACGAAGTGCCCGGCGGCGGGGTCGAAGGTGAGGGTCCAGGTGGTTTCCTCGGTCAGCAGGCCCAGCGCCCAGCGGCCCATGGGCACGTCGTCCTGGTAGCCCTCGATGAAGAAGCACTGCACCTCGTCCTCCAGCACCCAAGCGCCGTCCAGCAGCGCCGCGTCGAAGGAGAGCGCGCCGCGCATGGTCCAGTCGCCGCCGCCCTGCCATTCAAAGCGGTAGGCGGCGCTTTCCCCCGCCGCGGCCACCGGCGCAAGCGCCAGCAGCGCCCCGGCCAGCAGGTGCAGCGGTGCCGTAAACCATTGCGTCATCATTCCTCCGCCTTCGGACATTCCCCGCAGCATAGGCGCCGCGCCCGGCGGTGCAACTGCCCGCAGATCGTGGTTTTACCTTCCCGAGATGCGGACTACCCTCTGGCTGCACCCGCCCCGGAGCCCCCCGATGACCGAAGAGCACCGCTTCCCCTGCGACCAGTGCGGCGCCGACATGCGCTTTGCCCCTGCCGAGGGCAAACTGATCTGCGATCACTGCGGCAACGAGCGGGTGCTCGAGGAAGGTTACGCCGCCGGCGCGATCCGCGAGCTGGACTTCCGCGCGGCGCTGGAGGCGCGGCTGCCGGAGGCCGAGATCGAGGAAACCCGGGTCTCCCGCTGCCCCAACTGCGGCGCGCTGGTGGAGTTCGAGGAGGCCGAGCACGCCCGCGAATGCCCCTTCTGCGCCACCCCCGTGGTCACCGGCACCGGCACCCACCGTCACATCAAGCCGCGCGGCCTGCTGCCCTTCGCGCTGACCGAAACCGACGCGCGGCGCGCGATGACCGACTGGCTGGGGCGGCTGTGGTTCGCCCCCGGCGGCCTGCAGGACTACGCCCGCAAGGGGCGGCGGATGGACGGCATCTACGTGCCCTTCTGGACCTTCGACGCCAATACCACGTCCGACTACAGCGGCGAGCGGGGCACGGTCTACTACGTGACCCGCACCGTCACCCGCAACGGGAAGACCCAGCAGGTGCGCGAGCCCCGCGTCCGCTGGACCCCCGCACGCGGCCGGGTGCGGCGGTTCTTCGACGACGTGCTGGTGCTGGCCTCGACCTCGCTGCCGCGCAAGCACACCGACGGGCTGGAGCCATGGGACCTGACCGCGCTGCGCCCCTACAGCCCCGAGTACCTCGCCGGCTTCCGCGCCGAGGCCTACCAGGTGGAGCTGAAGGAAGGGTTTACGCAGGCCCGCGCCCACATGGACCGGGTGATCGAGCGCGACGTGCGCTTCGACATCGGCGGCGACCGGCAGCGGATCCACGGCATCGAGACGCAGATCGCGGACGTCACCTTCAAGCACGTGCTGCTGCCGGTCTGGCTGGCGGCCTACAAGTACCGGGGGCGGTCCTTCCGCTTCGTGGTGAACGGCACCACCGGGCGGGTGCAGGGCGAGCGGCCCTATTCCAAGTGGAAGATCGCCTTCGCCGTGCTGCTGGGGCTGATCGTCGCCGCGGTGATTGGCTGGTTCGCGGCGCAGAACCAATGAGCCTGCCGCGCGCATGACCCTGCCCCGGCTCGACACGGCCATCGGCGCGCTGATGGGGGCGCTGACGCTGGCGGCGCTGGGGCGCGAGTGGCTGGGCGGCGCGGTCTTCGACTACGCGGCGGCCGGGCTGGCGGTGCTGGTGGTGCTGGCCATGGCGCCGGTGTCGCCGCGCCAGCAGAAGATCTTTGCGGGGGTCGGCGCGGCGCTGCTGGCGGCCGTCATGGCGACCCGCCCGGACTGGCCGGCCTGGCTGATCGACGCGGGCGGCAAGGCGGCCTTCATCGGGGCCTTCTACACCGCGCTCACCTCGCTGCGGCAGGTGGCCGACAGCTCCGAGGTGATCAACCGCTGCGGCAACTTCCTGGCCGCGCAGCCGCCGGGCCGCCGCTATGCCGCGCTGACCGGGGGCGGGCACGTCTTCGCGCTGCTGCTGAGCTACGGCGCCATCTCGTTGCTGGGCGGCCTGTCCGTTGCCAGCGCCGCCGCCGAGCCGGACCCCGAGATCCGCGGCCACCGCACCCGGCGGATGCTGCTGGCGATCCAGCGCGGGTTCACCGCCTCGCTGACATGGTCGCCGCTGGCCTTCGCAATCGCGGTCTCGCTGTCGATGGTGCCGGGGGCCGACTGGCTGGCGGTGGCGCTGCCGTGCTTCGGATCGGGCCTGATCCTGCTGCTGCTGGGATGGTCGCTGGACACGCTGTTCAAGCCGCGCCTCTCGCGCCCCGCCCCGCCCCGCCGGGCGCCCGAGGGCGGCTGGCGCCTGCTGCTGCCGCTGCTGGCGCTGCTGGTGATCCTCGGCACCGTCTCTGGCCTGCTCCAGGTGCTGGGAGACGTGCGTTTCGTCGCGGCGGTAATGCTGGCGGTGCCGCTGATCGCGCTGGCTTGGGCGGCGCTGCAATCCCCGGGCCGCCGGCTGCGCGGCCCTCTGGAACGCGGGGCGGAGTACCTGCTGCGGATCCTGCCGGGGCACCGGGGCGAGCTGGTGCTGCTGATGATGGCGGGCTTCATCGGCACAATGGGCGCGGCGCTGCTGGTGCCGGTGATCGCGGCCAGCGGGCTGGACCTGACGCGGGTGCCCGGGTGGGCGGTGCTGCTGGCGTTGATTTGGGGCATTCCGCTGGCAGGGCAGATCGGCGCGAACCCGATCCTCGCGGTGTCGCTGGTGGCGCCGGTGCTGCCGCCCGCCGCCGCCATGGGCCTGTCGCCCGGCGACCTGGTGCTGGCGATGACCGCGGGCTGGTCGCTGACCGGCGCCACCTCTCCCTACACCGCCTCGACCCTGCTGATCGCGCGGCTGGGGAAGGTATCGGCCCGGCGGGTGGGGCTGGTCTGGAACGGCGGCTACCTGGGGTCGGGGCTGGTGCTGATGTCGATCTACGTGCTGTCCATCGCCGCGCTCTGAGTCCGCCGCGCTTGCCCCGAAGCCCCGGCGCCGCTAGATCGGACCCGACCATTCCAAGGGAGAGACCGATGATCCTGAGCTGCGGCGAAGCGCTGATCGACATGCTGCCCCGGCGCAGCGAGGCGGGCGAGGACGCCTTCGCCCCCTACCCCGGCGGCGCCGTGTTCAACACCGCCATCGCGCTGGGCCGGCTCGGGGCGCCCTCTTCTTTCTTCTGCGGGCTCAGCCGGGACCTGTTCGGCGACATGCTGCGCGAGGCGCTGGCCGCCTCGGACGTGGACGCCCGCTACGCAGTCAGCTGCGACCGCCCCTGCACCCTGGCCTTCGTCCGGCTGGTGGACGGACAGGCCACCTATGCCTTCTACGACACCGGCACCGCGCTGCGGATGCTGACGCCCGCGGACCTGCCGGAGCTGGGCGGCGACGTCGAGGCGTTGTTCTTCGGCGGCATCAGCCTGGTGGGAGAGCCCTGCGGCAGCGCCTTCGAGGCGCTGGCGGCGCGCGAGGCGCCTTCGCGGGCGGTGATGATGGACCCGAACATCCGCCCCTCGTTCATCGCCGACGAGCCCGCCTACCGCGCCCGCATTGAGCGGATGCTGGCGCTGTCGGACATCGTCAAGCTGTCGGACGAGGACCTGCGCTGGATCGCCGGCGACGGCGAGATCGGCGCGCTGGCGCGGCAGCTGCTGACCCAGGGGCCCAAGGTGGTCTGCGTGACCGAGGGGGCCAAGGGCGCGCGGGGCTTTACCGCCACCGGCGAGGTGCACGTGGCCGCCCCCCGGGTCGAGGTGGCCGATACCGTCGGCGCGGGCGATACCTTCAACGCCGGGGTGCTGGCGGCGCTGCACCGGGCCGGGGCGCTGAACAAGCCGGCGCTGGCGGCGCTGGACGACCGGCTGCTGACCGAGGCGCTGGAACTGGGGGTGCGCGCCGCCGCCGTCACCGTCAGCCGCGCCGGCGCCAACCCGCCCCGCGCGGACGAGCTGTAACATGCGCGCGCTGGTGCAGCGGGTGTCCGAGGCCTCGGTGCGGGTAGGCGGCGCGGTGCTGGGCGAGATCGGGCCGGGGGTGATGGTGCTGGTCT
This sequence comes from Rhodobacter sp., assembly GCA_048262455.1. Lineage (GTDB taxonomy): Bacteria > Pseudomonadota > Alphaproteobacteria > Rhodobacterales > Rhodobacteraceae > Psychromarinibacter. The sequence continues at coordinate 7,383 of JBLXFD010000012.1, read as the reverse complement.
GCGCGATGCAGGGCGACACCGAGGCCGAGGCCGACAAGCTGGCCGCGAAGGTGGCCAAGCTGCGGATCTTCCGCGACGCGGCCGAGAAGATGAACCTGTCGCTGCTGGACGTGCAGGGCGCGGCGCTGGTGATCAGCCAGTTCACCCTGGCGGGAGACACCTCTCGCGGGAACCGTCCCGGCTTTTCCGCCGCCGCCGCCCCGGCCGAGGGCGAGACGCTTTACCTGCGCTTCGCCGCCAGCCTGCAGGCGCAGGGCGTGCCGGTGGCCACCGGGCGGTTCGGCGCGGACATGAAGGTTTCGCTGGTCAACGACGGGCCGGTGACGCTGTGGCTGGACACCGCCGCCTGAGCGGCGGCGTCCGATCGCATCAGCGGTAGATCATCGTGGGCAGCCACATGGTGATGATCGGCACGTAGGTGATCAGCAGCAGCACCAGCACCAGCGGCACCAGGAAGGGCGCGGTGCCGATCACGGCGCGCTCGAACGGGATCTTGGCGATCCGCGCCAGCACGTAAAGCACCATGCCCACCGGCGGGGTCAGCAGGCCCAGCATCAGGTTCAGCACCATGATGACGCCGAAGTGCACCGGGTCCACCCCGATCGCCACGGCCACCGGCAGCAGCACCGGCACCATGATGGTAATCGCCGCCACGGTTTCCATGAAGCAGCCCACCACCAGCAGGATCAGGTTGATCAGGATCAGGATCACCCAGGGCCGGTCGGAGGCGTTCAGCAACAGCGCCGCCACGGTCTCCGGCACCCGGTTGGAGGTGAGGATCCAGGCGAAGATCGAGGCCGCGCCCACCACCAGAAGCACCACCGAGGTCGTCTCGATCGTGTCGAAGCTGACCCGCAGGAAGCGGCGCACGTTCAGGGTGCGGTAGACGATCAGGCCCAGGAACAGCGCCCAGGCGCAGGCGGCCACTGCGGCCTCGGTGGGGGTGAAGGCGCCCGTCAGGATGCCGCCGACGATGATGACGGGGGTCATCAGCGACAGGAAGGCGCGCTGGAAGGTGCTGAACAGCATCGACCATTGGAAGGCCTGATCGCGCGGGAAGCCGCGGCGGCGGGCCATGATCGCCACCATGATCATCAGCGCCAGCGCCATCACCAGGCCCGGCAGGAAGCCGGCCGCGAAAAGCTGGCCGATCGAGGCGCTGGCGACCACGCCGTAGATCACCATGGGCAGCGAGGGCGGGATGATCGGCCCGATGGTCGAGGAGGCGGCGGTGATGCCCACCGCGAACTCGGAATCGTACTTGGCGTCGCGCATTGCCTTGATCTCGATCGCACCCAGCCCGCCCGCGTCGGCCACCGCCGCGCCGGACATGCCCGCGAAGATCACCGAGGCGCCGACGTTGACGTGCCCCAGCCCGCCGCGCATCCAGCCCACGAGGCTGAGCGCGAAGTTGAAGATCCGCTCGGTGATGCCGGCGGTGTTCATCAAGTTGCCGGCGAGGATGAAGAACGGCACGGCCAGCAGCGGGAAGCTGTCGACCCCGTTGATAACCCGGTGCGCCACCACCATGGGCGGCACCGAGTCGCTGACCAGGATGTACAGCAGGGACGAGCCGGCCAGCGCGATGGCCACAGGCACGCCGAAGATCAGCAGCCCGAAGAGGGCGATGAAGAGCAGAGCGATTTCCACCGGGAAACTCCTAGTCCATCCGGGGCACGCCCTCGGCGTGCAGATGCGGGTCGATCAGTTTGGAGGTGCCGGTGCGAAGGTGCCGGGCACCGTTCACCAGCGCGTAGATCGTCATCGCCACGAAACAGGCGCAGACGAACCAGTAGACGTAGGACTTGGGCACATCGATGGAGACCATCATCTGCTGGGTCCGCTGCGCCAGTTGCGCCGTCAGCGCGGTCATGACGCCGAAAAAGCCGATGGCGATCAGGTCCAGCGCCGCCTGCGCCACCCGCCGTATGCCGCGCGGCACCCAGCGGTAGAGAAACTCCACCGCGATGTGGCTGTTCTTGCGCGTTGCCATGATCGAGCCGGTGAAGGTCACGCCGATCAGCAGGAAGCGGGCGATCTCCTCGGTCCAGCCAAGCGAGTCGTTCAGCACGTAGCGGGTGAAGAACTGCAGGAAGACGACGAAGGCCAGCACCCAGAAGATCAGGAAAACCAGGCTGTCGTCCCATTGCAGGTCCGACAGGTCTATCTCCTGTTCCTCGAAGTGGATCTCCGGCATTTCCACCGGCGGCGGTGCCTCGGGTCCGTCGCTCATCGGGCGCTCCCTGGGATGAAGGTGGCAAAAGGGCCGGCGGGAAAGATGCCCCGCCGGCCCGGGTCTGTCACGCTTTTACTGGCCGATGGCCTGCAGACGGTCGTAGATGTCCTGGTCCCAGGTCGCCATCTCGCCGTTGTGCATCTTCTTCACGGCTTCGATGAAGGGGCCGCGGTCGACCTCGTTCACGGTCACGCCCTGCTCCTCGAACCATGCGGCCAGCTCGGCCTCGGCGTCGCGGATCTTGTCGGTGGCGCAGACCGCGGTGTCCTGCAGCACGGTGACCAGCGCATCGCGGTCGGCCTCGTCCATGCTGTTCCAGGTCGGCCCGCCGACGATGCTCAGCAGCGCGTCGGTGATGTGGCCGGTCAGGTTGATGTTCGACTGGACCTCGTAGAACTTCTTGGCCTGGATCGTCGGCAGCGGGTTCTCCTGCGCGTCGACGGTGCCCTGCTGCAGCGCCAGGTAGACCTCGGCGAAGGCGATCGGGGTCGGGTTGCCGCCGGTGGCCTCGGGGAACATCATGTAGAGCGGCGCGTTCGGCACGCGGATCTTCAGGCCCTGCATGTCCTCGGGCTTGGTGATCGGCTTGTTCGAGGTGACGTGGCGGTTGCCGTAGTAGGTCATCGCCACGATGTGGTTGCCGGTGGCGTCGGTGTAGCCCTGGCTCAGCTCGTTGAAGAGATCGGAGTTGCGGAACTGGTCCCAGTGATCGTAGTCGCGGAACATGTAGGGCGCGCCGCCGATGGCGATGGGGCCGTAGGCGCGGCCGGCGAACAGCTGGCCGGTGTAGATGATGTCGACGGTGCCAAGGCCGAGGCCCTCGTTGATGTCGACTTCCTTGCCCAGCGAGGAGGCCGGGAAGACTTCGATGCCATAGCGGTTGTCGGTGGCTTCTTTCAGCGCGTCGCTCGCGGCAACGGCGCAGGTGTGGTAGGGCTCGCTGGTCTCGTAGACGTGGGCGAATTTCAGCACCTTGTCGGCGTCCTGCGCCATCGCCGGAGCGGCGACACTGCCCAGGGCCATCGCGCCCGCGGCGGCCAGGATGGTGGTCTGTTTCAGGTTGATGGTCATCGGATAAACCTCCCTTTTCCGAATGGTGGATCTTCTGTCTTCTATGCCGACGGGCGGACCCGCAGCGGCGCGACCTGAAGGTCCGCGGCGAACTGCCCCAGCTCCTTCAGGGTCGTCTGGTCGATCTTCAGCCCCAGCTCGCGGCGCCGGGCGGCCTCTGCCCACTCGCGGTCACCGGGGGCCATGACTTCCGCCCCCTCGGCGGCGCCGGAGCGGCGGATCGATTCAAGGTAGCGGCTGACCAGCGCGCGGAACGGGCCGGTGCCGCCGAACCCGGCGGGGTCCAGCGCCATCACGAAGGCGCCAAGGCCGCGCGGGGTGGCCATGTCCTCGCCCCCCATGGGCAGCAGTTCGGCGCTGAGCGGCGCGTCCGAGAAGGCGGCGGAGAAGATCTCTGCCAGCCCCGCCAGCCCGGCGCCCTTGTAGCCGAAAAGCACCCCGCCCAGCGGCGCCAGCATCTCGACGGCATGGGGGTCGTTGACGTTGATCCCCTGCCCGTCCGAGGCGACGCCGGCGGGCAGCGGCACGCCCAAGCTGCGGCTCAGCAGCACGCGGTTGAAGGGGATGGAACTGGTGGCCATGTCCAGCAGCCAGGGCTCGCCCTCCTCCGCCGGCGCGGCGGCGGCGATGGGGTTGGTGCCGTGGAACCGTTCCGCCCCGCCGTGCAGCCGCACGAAGGCGTCCGAGTTGCAGAAGGCGATGCCCATCATCCCCTGCCGGGCGATTTCCGTGGCATAGGCCCCGGCGGCGCCGAAGTGCGACGAGCGGCGGATCGCCACGGCGCCGATGCCGTGGATGCGCGCCCGCTCCACCGCGTGCTCCACCGCGGCGAAGCTGACGCGCGCGCCGTGGCCGTCGTCGCCATCCAGCACGCAGGCCCCGCCGGTGCCGCCGATTACCTTCGGCGACGGGGCGCGGTTGATGCGGCCGCCGGCGAAGGCGCGCAGGTAATGTGGCAGCAGCCGGAAGCCGTGGGTATCCACCCCCAGCAGCGAGGCATGCATCAGCGCCTTGCAGACCGCGGCCACGGTGGCCTCGTCGGTGCCCGCGGCGGCGAGGATCTGGCGGGCGAAACGGTCCATCTCGTCCGCCTCCACCCGTTCGGCCGGATGCTCCGGCTCTGCGGGGCGTGGCTTGGACACGGCGCCAAGGTAATTGCGGGTGGTGTCGGAAACATGCGCCTTCAGCAGCGCCAGCGCGCGGTCGGCATCGCCGGCCAGCACCGCGTCGCGCATCAGCCCATGTTCCTTCAGCGAATTCTCGTTCAGCGCCGGGTCCAGCGACAGCCGGTTGCGCAGCGCCTGCACCCGGAAGGACAGCATGCGAAAGTTGTTCTCGACGTAGCTGTTGCCGCAGTGCTCGAAGATCGCGCGGTGGAAATCGTAGTCCAGCAGCTTGTAGGCGTCGGTGTCGCCCCGCCCCAGCGCGGCTTCCATCAACTCGACGATCTCGCCCATGCGGCGGCCCAGCGAGGCAGGGTTGCGCGCGCAGGCCAGCCGCAGCGCCTCGCTTTCAAGGATCTGGCGCAGCTCGCCCAACTCGGAGATCTCCGAGGGACCCATGGAAAAGACCCGCGTGGTGCGGCTTGGCGACAGCTCGATCAGGCCCTCGCGCTCCAGCTGCAGCAGCGCCTCGCGAATTGGGCTCTTGCTGACGCCCAGCAGGCGCACCAGCTCCGATTCGGGCAGCTTGCGGCCCATCTCGAACTCGCCCGAGATGATCCGGTCGCGAATCGCCTCGCGCGCCTGTTCCGACAGTTTCTGCCGCTCCAGCGGTTCCTTGGTCGCCGTCTTGTCCACGTAAGGTCTCCTCCCTCGGCGAAGGGTATATCATATGCCATCGCGCACAAGGGGGAGTTTTACCTGTTTTTACTTCGACGGCCGAGGCCCCTGCGTCAAGCCGTTTTCAGCGCTTGGCCGGCTGCGCCGCCGCGCCTTCCACCTCTGCCACTCGCTCTCGGTGGAAGACGTAGATGCCGGAGGCCAGGATGATGCCGGTGCCGAGGAAGGTGGGCGCGTCCGGCAGTTCGTGGAACACCAGGTAGCCCACGATCACCGCGCCCACGATCTCCAGGTACTGAAGCGGCGCCAGCAGGCTGGCCTCTGCGGCCTTGAAGGCGAAGGTGATGGCAAGGAAGGTCAGCGCCCCCAGCGCCCCGCCCGCCACGAAAAGCCACAGCGCCCAGTCCGGCAGCGCCCCCACCTGCGGCAGCGGCCGGCCCAGCAGCCACAGCAGCGCAAGGCCCGTCACCGCCAGCCCGGCGGCCGAGAAGGACACCCCGATCTGGAAGCCCAGCGCAGACCGCGTGGCGGTGGCGCGGCGCATCACGATCATGTTCAGCGCGTAGGCCAGCGCCGCCAGCAGCGGCAGCAGCACCACGGGGCCGAACACAGCGAAATTCGGGCGGATCACGATCAGCGCCCCCACCAGCCCCACCGCCACGGCGGCATAGCGGCGCGGGCCCGGCACCTCGCCCAGCAGCGGGCCGGCCAGCAGGGTCAGCAGCAGCGGCTCGACGAAGAAGATCGCGATGGCGGTGGCGATGGGCATCACCGAGAACGAGGTGATCAGGCACAGCGCGATCACCACCAGCAGCGCCGCCGACAGCAGCGCCGGCCAGCTCAGCACCGCGCCGCCCAGCCGGCGCCGCATTATCAGCACGATCGGCAGGAAGAACAGCGCCTGCATGACCATCCGGGCAAAGGCCACGTCGACCGGGGGCAGGACGGTGGTCAGCAGCTTGGACATGGCGTCGCCCACCGGCAGCAGCGCCATCCCCAGGATCATCGCGGCCAGCCCCGCCTGCCGCGCCCGGCGCGGGGCGTGAAGGGCGGTTGCGGGTGCATCGGTCATGTCAGGCTCCTTCGCGCTGCGCCTTAGGGCGCTACGGGTCCGGGCGTCCGGGACGGGATCGGGGCAGGACCGGAGACGACGCCATCGCCTCCTCCAACCCGCGCTTAGGCGGCGAAAGGCGGTGGGTCAAGCCGACGGGCCCCGCAGGCGCCCCTGGCATCTTGCCACGCCGCGCCAATTTGCCTATCTGTGCGGCGATGCCCCTATAGCTCAGCTGGTAGAGCAACTGATTTGTAATCAGTAGGTCCGCGGTTCGAGTCCGTGTGGGGGCACCACTCTCCAGCCCGACTTGTTGATAAGACTTGTTATTTTACGCGGTAGCTCAGCCGCAGGACATGGCGGGTGACATTTCGGCCCCCTATTCCTTCACCAAGACAGGGATCTATTACTTCGAACGCAGGGTCCCTAGCGATCTAGGGAGGCGTTTTTCGGCGGCAAAGATCTGTTACTCATTGCGCACTCGGTAAGCTGCAATTGCCGCGTCGCGTTCGCAGAGGGCTGCTCAGAAGCTCGATGAGTACTGAAGCGGGAGCGGATCAGGCGACGGACATATCCAAACCGCGACGACACTCGGCGAGACGTGTTCGAATACATCGAGCTGTTTTACAAGCTAAAGTGCAAGCACACGAACAGCGGTATGCTGTCGCCGGTTGACTATGCGATTAGACAGCAGAAACTGAACAAGGCAGGTGTCTAGGAATCTTGGGGCACCTCACGTCCACGTTCCCGATGACTATCATTCGTTCCGGAAATCGACCTCTCTAACGGGAGGTTGAGTATCTCGATACCTGCCAGCATCACCACCAACAACACGAAGGAGCGTTGGTAGGGCCTCGAACACTTCGGCAGGATTTCGTCGATAGTTTCTCTGGTCCCTCGCCCCTCTCAGACTTGCGTGCATGTGCAGCCTCTGCTAGTGCTCAAAACTGAACGATGGAGCGGTTTCTTCAGCACGAGTGGCATTTACCCGAGGCGCCCCGAGGCAGACCTTGTGCGGCAGCCTGAGCAATGACCAGCCGGCGCAGCAAGCTTCAGGAAGACACGCATTTTCGAGTGCTGCGCCTGCTTCAGGACAATCCCGAGATGTCCCAGCGTGTCAACGGCGGTGCAAAAGCCGGCCACGTGGCGGCGCAAAACCCGGCCAATGGCTGGGTGCCGAGCGCCATGGCACGCGCGCTCACCATATAGCTGGCGCGTGCCATGGCGCATTGGCCCGCAGGGCC
>JBLXFD010000011.1:0-130437 GCA_048262455.1 Rhodobacter sp. | reverse complement strand
CCGCGCCTTCGGCTTGTTCGGGGGCTGTTCAGCGCTTCATCCGAATGAAGCGGTAGGGCGGGGTTCACCCCGCCGTGGCGAAACACCAGCCTGCCCGAGGGATGGCGCCTCCACACTCTGGCGTAGGCACTTTATCCCAGCCAAGTACGCGCTCAGAATGAACCGCGCCCTGCAGCTCCAAAGCGCCAGCCCGCCGGGACGGGCAGGCGCTCGCCCCCGCGCCTCCGGCTTGTTCGGGGGCTGGTAAGCGCCTCACTCGTATGAGGCGGTAGGGCGGGGTTCACCCCGCCAAAGCGCAACGCAAGCCTGCCCGTGGGCTGGCGCCTCCACGCTCAGGCATAGGCACTTTATCCTCGCCACATCCGCGCGCAGAACGAGCGTTGCACGAAGATGACACAGCTCCAGCCCGCCGGGACGGGCAGGCGCTCGCCCCCGCGCCTCCGGCTTGTTCGGGGGCTGGCCAGCGCTTCTGTCGATTGCAGTGGTAGGGCGGGGTTCACCCCGCCGTGGCGCGACACCAGCCTGCCTGTGGGCTGGCGCCACCCACCTCTGCCATAGGCGCTTTATCCCAGCCAAGTCCGCGCGCAGAATGAGCGTCGCCCTGCGGCCACCACAGCGCCAGCCCGTGGGGACGGGCAGGCGCTCGCCCCGCGCCTTCGGCTTGTTCGGGGCGGATCAGCGCATCAACCAGACGACGCGGTAGGAGGCGTCACCCCGCCTCGCGCCCCCCTACCCCCAGAACGCCGCCCGCAGCATGTTCAGCGCCACCAGGAACAGGAACAGCGCGAAGACCCGCTTCAGCGGCGCCGGGTCCATCCGGTGCGCCAGCTTCACTCCCAGCGGCGTGGTCAGCAGCGTCATTGCGATCACCACCGCGAAGGCCGGCAGGTTCACCGCCCCCACCGTGAACGGCGGCCGGAACGCTGGGTCGATCCCGACGAACAGGAAGCCGATCACCGAGGGCACCGCGATCAGCAGGCCAAAGCCCGAGGCGGTCGCCACCGCCCGGTGGATCGGCATCCCGTAGAGCGTCATCAGCGGCACCCCGAAACTTCCGCCGCCGATCCCCATCAGCACCGACAGGAACCCCACCCCCGGCGACAGCGCCGCGCGGGCGATGCCGCGGGGCATCGCCTCTCCCAGCCGCCAGTGCTTGCGCCCAAAGGCCATGTACAGCGCCACCGTCACCGCCAGCACCCCGAAGATTGCTTGCAGCGCCGCGGTGCGCAGGCTGGCCGCCACTAGCACCCCCAGCACCGCCCCCACCGCGATGCCCGGCGCCCAGGTCTTCAGCACCGACCATTCCACCGCCCCCTTGCGCGCATGCCCCTGCAGCGAGCGCGCCGAGGTCACCACGATGGTCGCCAGCGAGGTCGCCAGGCAGATCTGCATCAGCTGCGGCCCGTCGAAGCCCAGCGCCTTGAACGAGTAGAAGAAGGCCGCCACCAGCACGATGCCGCCGCCGACCCCAAGCAGACCCGCCAGCACCCCGGCGAGCGCGCCGATCAGCAGCAGGATGACCAGCAGTTGCAGCAGCAGGACGGGATCGTTCATCGGGGCCTCCGGGGTTGTACCACCCCGTCAAAGCCGGAAACGGACGCCGCGTCCACCGGGAAAGCGGCGCGGCGGGTCAGCCGGCGCGGCGCAAGGCGTCCGGATCCAGCTGCGCCAGCGCGGCGTCCAGCAGCTCCAGCCCCGCGCCGGGGCGGTGGGCGCCCTCGCTCAGCACCCGCCGCCAGCCGCGCGCGCCGGGGCGCCCCGCGAAGAGGCCCAGCATGTGCCGGGTGACCGAGTGCAGCCGCCCGCCCTCGGCCAGGTGCCCTGCCACGTGGGGCTTCATCGCCTCTACCGCTTCCTCGGCCGAGGCCAGCGGGTTCGCCGCGCCGAAGATCGCGCGGTCCGCGTCCAGCAGGATCTCCGCCGGCGCGTGGTAGGCGGCGCGGCCCACCATCACCCCGTCCAGCCCCGCCTCCAGCTGCGCCCGCGCCGCGTCCAGCGACCCGATGCCGCCGTTGATCGAGACGTGCAGGTCCGGGAAGGCCGCCTTCATCCGGTGCACCAGCGGGTAGTCCAGCGGCGGCACCTCGCGGTTCTCCTTCGGGCTGAGCCCCTGCAGCCAGGCCTTGCGCGCATGGATCGCCACCCGCCGCACCCCGGCCGCCCGCATCCGCTCAAGGAAATCCGGCAGCACCGCCTCGGGGTCCTGGTCGTCCACGCCGATCCGGCACTTGACCGTCACCTCGCGCGGCTGCGCGGCGATCATCGCCGCCACGCAATCGGCCACCAGCCCCGGCCGCTCCATCAGCACCGCGCCGAAGCAGCCCGACTGCACCCGGTCCGAGGGGCAGCCGACGTTGAGGTTGATCTCGTCGTAACCTTCCTCGGCCCCGATCCGCGCGGCTTCGGCCAACTCGCCCGGCTCTGACCCGCCCAGCTGCAGCGCCACCGGATGCTCGGCCGCGTCGAACCGCAACAGGTGCCGCGCGCCGCCGCGCACCAGCGCCGGGGCGGTGACCATCTCGGTGTACAGCAGCGTGCGGCGGCTGAGCAGCCGGTGCAGGTAGCGGCAGTGGCGGTCGGTCCAGTCCATCATGGGTGCCACGGAAAGCCGGGCCGTCCGCGAGAGGTCCGTCGTCCCTTGCTGCTGTGGCTCTGCGCTCATGCTCATCCGTCGTCCTGCCGCTTCGGCCCGGCTGGGTATCATCATGAGACGCCCAAGGGAAGCCAGGGGGAAGCGTGAGCACCCCGGCGCAAGTTTCTGCGACGGAAGCCCCGCCGCGCTACGTATCAAGGGGAACGCCGCCAAACCCGAAGAGGCCGAATGTACATCCCACCCCACCCCCGCAAGATGACGCTGACCCTGGCCCTCGCGGCCAGCACCCTCGCGCTTTCCCCGGCCGCGGCGCAAGAAGCGCCCGACACCACGGCCGGCATCGAAAGCGCGAAGTGGAGCGACAACGTCACCATCACCTTCTCCGGGCAGGAGAACACCTTCCGCTACCAGTCCGACGGCCTGCCCGCCAGCGGCGTGGCAGAGGCCTACCTGGTGCCGAAGGACCCCGCCAACCAGCCCTTCCGCGACAACCCGCCGGAGAGTTTCGACACCCTCGCGGGCAGTGATATCGCGGCCTCCCCCGTGGACACCACCATCACCACCCGCCCGGTCCTCGCCGCGCAGCCGACCCCCACCGGCCTGGGGCAGATCGGCGTCGCCATCGACGGCGCGCGCATCTTCAACGACTACGAGGACCGCGAGCGGCAGGTGGTCGCGCTGGAGGATAACGTGATCCACGATCACGCCGCCTTCCTCGACGCCTGCAACGGCCACCCGCTGGCCAACGGCACCAGCTACCACTACCACGGCATCCCCACCTGCGTCAGCGAGACCATCGACGCGGCGGGCGCGCATTCCTTCATGGTCGGGGTGCTGCAGGACGGGTTTCCCATTTACGCGGACCAGGGCGCCGGGGGCACGGCCATGACCAACGCCGACCTCGACGCCTGCGGCGGCCATGTCGAGGCGACGCCGGAGTTTCCGGAGGGGATCTACCACTATCACCTGACGGCGGACGAGGCGCCCTATTCCATCGACTGCTACAGCGGCGAGGTGGAAGTGGCGGCGCGCGGCGGCCCGCCGGATTTCGCCGGGGTGGCGGAGCAACTGGGCATCAGCGAGGCCGACCTGACCGAGGCGCTGGGGGACGGCCCGCCGGATCTCGCAGCAGCGGCGGAACGGCTGGGGATCCCGGTCGAGGCGCTGCGGGCGGTCATGCCGCCGCCGCCGGGCCAGTGACGGCGGACCCCGCGGCGATATTGGCTCGCCGCTGAATACAATCACGTCTGACATCGGCGCCGGTTTTCCCTGCGGGGACAGCCAGCGCCGATCACCCTCGGCCCCCCGCCCCGGCGGGTGACCCGCGACGCCTTGGATACTCCCCTCCGCGCAAGCCCCCGCCCCGGCGGTATACTTTTGCACCGTCCACCTATCCCTGCGGTCGGCTGCGCCATTTCCCCAAATCCTTAGAACAGGTCTCATCCCCGTCCGCGGGAGCAACCTATGCGATCGGAGAGCGCCGCCATTGGCGCCCTTCGGCCCCGCATCGAGCCTGAGGAGACCGCCCGATGACCTTCGCGAACCCGCAGATGATGGCGAAACCGGACAGCCGCAGGCTGCCCCCCCGCCCGCTGGGGCTGGTGGCCATGGCGCTGGGCGCGGTGGTGCTGGAGGCGCTTTCCTTCAGCCTTGTCCGTTCTCCCGGCGCGCTGCTGATCGCCTGCGCCTCCCTCGTCAATTGCGCCATCGCCGCCGGGCTTTTCGAGATCTTCCGCTCGCGCGGGCCGCAACGCGACTGATCGCACCCCGCTGCCGCAACCATCCCCCCCGGCCATCCCCCCCCGAAGGAGCCCGCCATGCCCCTGCCCCTGCCGATCCCGAGGATCGCCTCGCTTCCCCGCACCCTGTTGGTGGCGGTCCTGGTCTGGGCCTGCCTGGCGCTGGCGGTGCTGGCCCACGGCGCGTGGCTGGGCAGCGGCACCATCGACCTGACGCCCGCCTCGCGCACCCAGATGCAGACCAACGTGCAGAACGGCGACCCGGCGTTGCAGGACGGCGACGTGATCGAGGTCTTCTCCAGCTTCCCGGTCATCGCCTCGGGCACGCTGGACGGGCCCGGCGGCTATGCCACCATGTACGTGCCCGCGGGGACCGAGGTGGTGGGCGCCTTCATTACCGACGCGGCGGGCAACCCCCTGCCCGCGCGCCCGGCCCTTGCGACCACCGGCAGCGGCGTGTCCAAGGGCTGGGGGCCGAAGGGGCAGCAGACCTTCGACATCTCGCCCAACGGCTGGCAGCCAGAGGACAACGCGGCCTGCACCCTGGCGGGCTTTACCGACGATGTATGCAACGCCGGCCTCGCCTATATCTACGGCGACACCGGCATCTTCTATTCCACCCGCCCCGACACCGCGCTGTTCGCCAACGGCAGCGACATCGCGGATCTCACCAACGGCTACCTCGTCAACCCCACCAACGGCACCCCCTGGTCCTCGGTCGGCGGCAGCGGCACCGCGCGGGTGCACAACAAGTGGGACGCGGTGCAGATCAACGCCTTCGGCTCTGGCGGCACCATCGATCCCAACGGCTTCACGGTGCAGGAGGAAACCTCGATCACCGGCGGGCGCGGGGCGACGCCGTTCCGGTCGGGCAGCCCGGTGGCGGGGCCGGACAGCGGCAGCGACTGGGACAGGTACGGGACCACGGGTCCCTGGAACCGCATCCAGTACCCCGGGTCCTGCCGGGCCGACGACCCCTCGCCCACCCTGCCGGGGCAGGAAGGCCCCGCCAACGGGGCCGGCTCGGTGTTTCCCGAACCCGCCGGCGCGGGAGTCAATTCGGTCGCCGTCTGCACCGATGCCTCGGCCACCGGGTTCGACCTGAACACCACCGACGCCACGGCGCTGCCGGCGGCCACCAACGCGGTGCGCTTCGCCTTCGGCGGCATCGCGGAGGGCGAGGTGTACTACGCGGCGCTGCGGCTGCGGGTGACGGACGTCGAGAGCCTTGGCCCCGTCAACGCCGAGGGTCACGGCGGCGATTCCGCGGAAGGCGGCGCGGCGGGCAACGACAACCCCTGGCGCTACTGGGTGGCGGGCTCGTCCTTCATCGCCCTGCCGGGCCCCGACGACATCGCCGTGGGCATCCGCATCACCGAGGTCAACGGCGTCGCTTACGCCGGCGGCGACATCCCGCCCTTCGCCACGGTCCGCTACCGCGTGACCTACGCCAATACCTCGCTGTCCGCGATGACCGACGCGGTGCTGCAGGTGACGCTGCCGGCGCAGACCACCGGCACCGCCAACTTCTCGGTCGTCCAGGGCGAGGACATCCGCCCTGCCAGCAACCCCGCCGGCGGCACCTTCAGCTTCCAGACCATCCCGACCCTCAGGGGCCTGCAAAGCGGCGCCATCGAGTTCAACGTGACCACCAGCGCCGCGCCGGGCGGCACCGTCACCGCAGACACGCAGATCGCCAGCAACGAGGCGGGGCCAGCGACCGACACCGTCTCTGTCAACGTCTTCACCACCCCGGGCGAGGACCTGCCGCAGTGTTCCGGCAACCGGATCTCGGCGATCGACTGGGCCGTCGACGTGCCCTCGCTGGTGGGCGGGCCGGTTTCTTTCGACAACAACGGGCTGACCGGAACGCTGACCGCTCTTGACCTGTCGCAGCCCTTCCGCCCCGCGTCGATCGGCACCGTCAGCACGCTTTACGCCGGAACCGGCGGCAACCCGATGCTCGACGCGCAATACGTCGAGCTGCGCGCCACCTTCGACGCCCCCCTGACCGGCATCCAATTCTACGCCGCCGACCTGAACGCGGACGAATCCCTGACCGTCTTCGGGCTGCTGGACGGCCGGGTCGTGTCGCCCAGCATCACCGACGGCCCGGGATCGCTGGCCATGACCCGGGTGGCCAATGCCGACGGCTCTGTCACTGGCGAGCGGGAGAACGCGCTGGGGTCCGGGGCGCAGCGTGCCCTGACGGTGGGCTTCAGCCTGCCCATCGACACCCTGGTGATCCGCCACACGCCCCTGCGGTTCAGCGCCAGCGGGCTGTCGGGCGGCGGCGGGATGCACCTGGGCGACATCCAGAGCTGCGCGGACTTCACCGATGCGCCCTCAGGCCTCGGTGACGCGCTGCACAACTTCATCGACAGCGACGGCATCCTGCTGGGCAGCTTCGAATCCGGTGACACCGGCCCCGGAAACGCCACCAATGCCGACAGCGACGACGACGACGGGGTCGAGATCCCGCCGCTGACGCAGGGCTTCATCACCGTGGTCACCGCCAACGTCTCCGGCGGCGACGGCGTGCTGCAGGGCTGGATGGACTTCAACGGCAACGGCGTCTTCGAGCCCGGAACCGCCGAGCAGATCGCGCTGAACCTGGCCGATGACGGCACCGGCACCGACGCGGCGGCGGGCGACGGGCAGATCCAGGTGGAGGTCTCGGTGCCCGGAGACGCGGTGCTGGACCAGACCTTCGCCCGCTTCCGCTGGTCCACCACGCCCGCCCTGCCCCCCGCCGGCTTCGCCCCGGACGGCGAGGTGGAGGACTACGCCATCGTCATCTCGGCCGCGCCGCTGGTGGACCGGGGCGACGCGCCCGCCAGCTACGGCGACCCGGTGCACATCATCGCCGATGTTGCCGTGGCGGGTACCTACCTGGGCGCCGAGCCCCCGGACCCCGAGGCCACAACCCAGTTCAGCGCGGACGCCAGCGGCGACGACCTGGACGGGTTCGACGACGAGGACGGGGTGATCCTGCCGACCTTCTACGCCGGCGGCACCGCCGAAGTGACCGTGACCGTCAACGAGGTGACCGGCGGCGCCTCTGGCGTCACGGGGGCGGTCGCCTACCTGCAGGCATGGATCGACTGGGACCTCGACGGCACCTTCGATCCCGGCGACATGATCGCGGCGGACCTGCAGGACGGATCGGCGGGCGACAAGGACGGGGTGCTGAACGGGCAGATCGTCTTCGACGTCAACGTGCCGGCCAGTGCCACCCTCGCCCCGACCTTCGCGCGGTTCCGATGGTCCACCACCGCGGGGGTGGTGGCCGTGGCGCTGGATGGCGAGATCGAGGACTACACCCTCACCATCTCGGACGATCCGCCCCCGCTGGTCTGCGACTCCGGGATGTTCATGGTGTCAGACAAGGATTCCATCTTCCGGCGCGTCAACCTTAGTCGCGGCCTGACCGGGTTCTCCATGTCGCTGGACACCATCGGCCTGGCCGACCGCGACCTGACCGGCGGCTGGGGCTACAACGCGCTGGACGGTTATCTCTACGCGGTTCCCAAGGGCAGCGGACGGCTCTACCGCATCGATGGCAGCGGCACCTTCACCCGGATGCCCGACCCTTCGGGCGGCATAGCGGACGGCGAGGACGCGGGCGACATCCTGCCCAACGGGGTGATGGTCTACGAGGCCGACAAAAATACCTTCCAGCTGGTCGACCTGGCCAATCCGCTGGCCGCGACCAACCGCGGCACGCTGGAGCTGTCGGTCGACGTGAACACCGGGGATTTCGCCTACAACCCGCTGGACGGCAACCTCTACGGCATCGACGCCGACACCCGGCAGCTGTTCAGCGTCACCGCGAATGGCGGCAATCCCAGCGTCGGCACCGAGGCGGTCACCTTCATCGGCCCCGCCAACTACGACGGCGCTTTCGACGCGGTCTGGTTCGACGAGAACGGGTTGTTCTACGCCTATGACGAGGACACCAACGTGCTGTTCCTGATCGACACCGCCACCGGGCTGGGCCAGCAGCTGGCCACCAGCCAGACCGAGGAAGGCGGCAACAGCGACGGCGTCAGCTGCCGCGGGGCGTCGATCGTGCCCTTCGGCAGCGTCTCGGGGAACGTCTACATCGACCAGGACGCCTCGGACGTGAAGGAGGCGGGCGAGATCAACCTGGGCGGCGGCATCGCGATCAGCATCCACGACGACCGCGGAACCCCCAACGACCTCGATGACGACGTCTTCCTGCGCACGGTCGAGACCCTCGCCGACGGCACCTACCAGTCG
Source organism: Rhodobacter sp. (assembly GCA_048262455.1). Classification (GTDB taxonomy): domain Bacteria; phylum Pseudomonadota; class Alphaproteobacteria; order Rhodobacterales; family Rhodobacteraceae; genus Psychromarinibacter. Next base: position 121,842 of record JBLXFD010000011.1, on the reverse strand, counting down.
GGCGACCTGTTCCCCGGCACCACCTACCGCATCGAGATCGACGTCAACGACACCGACCTGCCCGCCGGCTCGCAGATCGGCACCTCGAACCCGCTGGTGGGGGTGACGGTGAACGAGAACAGCGACACCCCGGATCAAAACTTTGGTTTCGACCCGCAGGAAAGCGACCTGTCGATCGTCAAGGTGGCCTATGCCGCGGGCACCAACACCGTGATCACCACCGCTGCGCCGGGCGACGTGATCGACTGGGTGATCTCGGTCCTCAACTCCGGCCCCGGCTCGCCCTCGGGCGTGAAGGTGATCGAGAAGCTGCCCTCCGGCTTCACCTACCTAAGCGACGACGCGCCCGCGACGGGGGATTTCTACGACCCCGACACCGGCCTGTGGTTCGTCGACGAGATCCTGCCGGGCACCACCGAGACCCTGACCATCCGCGCCCGGGTCGAGCCGACGGGGGACCACGTGAACACGGTGGAGATCATCGAAAGCTCCCTTCCCGATGTCGACAGCGACCCTTCCGTGGGCGCGAAGGTGGACGACTTCAACGACGGCATCGCCGATGACGACGAGGACAGCTATGCCGTCACGCTTTACGCGGGCGAGCGCACCCTGTCCGGGCGGCTGTTCATCGACAACGGGATCGGCGGCGGCACGGCGCACGACGGCACCGTGAACGGCGGCGAGCTGGGCACGGCAGAGGCGGTGCTGGTGATCCTCGACGAGGCCGGCGGCATCATCGCCCAGCCCGCCATCGCCACCGACGGCAGCTGGTCCTACGCGCTGGCGGCGGAGCATTCGGGCGCCGTCACCCTGCGGGTCGACCCGATGCAGGGCTACCTGCCGATCTCGGAACGTAAAGCCGGGCTTCCCTCGTTGCAGGACACCGATCCGCGCGACGCGACCTACAGCTTCGCCCCCGCCGCGCAGACCGACTACCCCGGCCTCGACTTCGGCCTGCTCGCCGCGCCGGTGCTGACCGAGGACCAGACGGCCGACATCCAGTCCGGCCAGGTCGCCACGCTGGCGCACCAGTACAAGGCGACCACCACCGGATCGGTCCTGTTCCGCTATGGCGACACCGCGCAGACCCCGGCGGGCGCCTACGGGGCCGCCGTCTATGCCGATCCCGATTGCGACGGCGTGCCCGACACCCCGCTGACCGCGCCGGTGGAGGTGGTGGCGGGCGATCTGGTCTGCATCGTCTCGCGGGTCTCGGCGGGGTCCGGGACCGGGCCGGGCAGCAGCTTTGTCTACGCGCTGCTGGCCGAGACGACCTTTGACGGCACCGCCGTGGTCCACACCGCCAGCAACACCGACCGCGTCAGCAGCGGCGCGGCGCTGGGGGTGCTGACCCTGTCGAAGACCGTGCGCAACGAGACCCAAGGCTCGGCCGAGGGCACCTCGAACCAGGGGGCGGCGGGGGACGTTCTGGCCTACCGGATCCAGCTGGAGAACAACAGCGGGGCGGCAGCGCGGGACGTGATCCTCTACGACCGCACCCCCGCCTACACCAGCCTGTCGGAACCCGTGGCCACCCCCGTCACGGTCGGCGCGGCGCTGAGCTGCACGCTGACCGTCCCCTCCGCGAACGTCGCGGGCTACGCGGGGCCGCTGCGGTGGGACTGCTCCGGCAGCTACCCGCCGGGGTCGGTAGGGTCGGTGGGGTTCCGGGTGCGGATCGACCCGTAGGGGGGGCTTGCTGGTCTGGATTGGACGCCCGGTCGGCCCTGTCGGGCGGGCCGGGCGTCTGCTTGTGCGGGGTGGTGTGGGTCTTGTGAGTGGACTTGCTCGAGCACCTGCTCTCGGCGGACCCACTCTTCCCGGACAGAGGGCCAGCGCGCGTCCGTGGGCGGGCGCTCCCGCCGCTGGTGGTCACCCCTTTATGGCACCACCACTCCCCCGCTCCACCCCCGCACCAACGGTGACGAAGCGCCCGCCCTTCGGGACGGACGGGCGCTGGCCCGGCGGCGCTGCGCGCCTTATTCCGGGCCGGGTGCTCTTGTCACGACAGAGGGACGGCGCCCGTCCGTGGGTGGGCGCCCCTACCGCCAGTGGTCGTCACTTTATCTTACCGCCACCCCTTCGCTCTACCCCCGCGCCAACGTCAACGAAGCGCCCGCCCGGGGGGCGGACGGGCGCTGGCCCGGCGGCGCTGCGCGCCTTGTTCCGGGCCGGGTGCTCTTGCCGAAGGTGGCGGCGGAGGGTGGCGCTACTAGAGGGCGGTGAGCCTCCCACTTACCTCCAGCAGCAGCGCCAAGGGCCGCTCAGTTCCCCATGAACCCGTCCAGCCTGTCCCAAACCGTGTCGTCCAGCTTGATCCGCACCCGGGCATAGAGCGCGTCCTGGAAATGGCTGAAGTCCCCCGCATACCGGTCCCCCGCCACGTTGTACCCCACCGACACCATCACCCCCTCGTCCAGCACGTAGCCCGCCTCGACCCCTACAGCCTGGGTGGAGGACCCCTGCCCGTCCCACATGTGGTAGGCGTTCAGCGAGGCCTCCAGCCGGTTCGGGATCGCCTCGACGGTCACCCCGCCCTGCACCAGCTGCATCAGGCCGCCGATCTTGACCCCCGCCCCGGTCCGCAGCCGCCGGTACTGGCCGGCGTACTTGGCGTTCAGCTTGAGGCGCGGGGTGGCGTCGTAAGTGGCGGCCAGCGACCAGATGTGGTCCTCCTCGCGCCGGGTCTTCTGCTCCAGCCGGTGCTCGTACCAGGCCAGCACGTTCAGGCGGGCGTCGTCGGTGGGCCGGTAGGCGGCGCCGATCCGCAGGCGGTGGCGCAGGTTGTCCGGGCCATCGCCGCGCCGGTCCAGCGCGAAGCGGCTGCGGCCCATCAGCGTCAGGCCGGGAGAGACCTCGCCGGCCAGGCCGAAGTCGGTGTAGAGGGTGTAGCCCGCGGCCTCGAAGGTCTGGTCGATGCTGCCCTCGGCGATCCACCTGCCATCTTCCGAGGCCCACTTGCCCCCGAGGGTCACGCTGGTCAGCGCGGAGCCGCCATCGCCCAGCGCGCGGGAATGCTCGATCCCGAAGCGCAGGGCGGTGCGCTCGTTCAGGGTCATCTGCCCGGTGAAGCGCTGGATCACCCGCCGCTCGCCGCTGAGCCTGTCGCCGGAGATCTCGGACCGCCCGTCCAGCCAGCCGTTGATCCGGTAGTCGGCGCCAAGCCGGGCGTAGCGCAGGGCGTCGCCCTGCGGGCCGAAGGTGAATTCCGCCTCGCCGGTCAGGACGATGCCGCTGTCCATCTCGTACTCGCCGCCAATGCGCACCCGGCCCTGCGCGTCGCGCAGCGGCGGGATCTCGACATCGAAGTCCAGCTTGACGCCCTCGTGGGATTCAGGCCGCCACTCGGCGGATTTCAGGAAGGAGAAGCTGGTGGCATCCGCCCCGGCGCGCAGGTCGTGGGCGAACTTCAGTCCGCTGCGGGTGACGGTCCGCTCATCGACGCGGCGGCGCAGGCCGAGGGTGGCAGAGAGGGTCTCTGCCTCGTTCACCCTGTCGTCAAGGTACTCGGCCGAGAGCGTCAGGGCGCGGTCGGCGTCAAGTTGCCGCTCGTACTCGAAGGACAGCCGGGTGGCGCCGGCGCGGACGGAACTGCCCGGCGGGGTGAAGGCTTCATCGGCGATCGTCGCCTCGAAGCGCAGGCGGGCGTCCTTGCCCGTCCACTCGTAGGCCAGCCGCGCGGCCAGCCCCGCCTGACCCGCGTTGCCCTCGGCGCGGGCGACCTCCAGTTCCAGCGTCTTGTCGAAGGACAGGCGCGTGGTCACGAAGGCCGCGTGGATGCGGAAGCGCTGGTCGGTGCCGCGCGGCCCGTCCGAATGGATCGCGCGGAACCCGGCGCGGGTGTTCTCGCCCAGATCAACCAGCGCCTCGGCGCCGTAAAGCCAAAACTTTCCGGCCTGCTCCGCTTCGGTCTGGTAGCTGATGCGGATGAACACAGGGTTACCGTCGTCGTCTGCCTGCCGCACGGGAACGTTGAAGACCACCGTGTTGCGGAAGAAGTCGAACAGGTAGTCGGTCAGCCGGCGCAGGGGCTGGGTGTCGATGATCTCGCCGGTGTCGCGGTCACGGGTGATCAGGTCCACCTGGTCAGAGCCCTCGCGAAAGTCCGACAGGTCGATGCCGTAGGGGCCCGAGATGCCGCGGCCGGGGATCTCGACGATGCGGGTCTGGTGGGCGGTGCGGGCGGCGAAGACGGTGACATTGACCTTCTCGCCCTGCCAGTGCGCCTTGGCGCCGGTGGTCACATCGCGGTAGCCGCCCAGCCGGAAGGCGGGGTCCGTCGGCTCGACCGCGATGTCGCCATAGAGCACGTAGGAGCCGCCACGCTCGACCTTGACGAAGAGGTTGGTGGAGGACTGCGCGTCGAAGCCGCGTTCGGAGTTGTCGCCGTAGATCGGGTAGTACTCGTCGGCGCGGATGTCGCGGAACAGGCGGTCGTCGGTGTCGCGGTCGGAGCTGTAGCGCAGGGTCAGCAGGTGGTCGCCGCGGATCCGGCCGCGCAGGTAGACCTCGCCGCGCAGGCCGGTGGCGGTGTCCTCGAAGGGGCTGAGCTCATCGTCGCGGATCAACTCCCCCGCCCCTTTCAAAGAGACCGAGCCTTCGATGATCCCCACCATCACCCGCTGCGACAGGTCGGGCAGGAACCGGATCTCGGCGCTGGCGCTGCCAAGGCCGCTGCGCACGGTCAGGGTGTCGGTGCCGGTGACCTGCGGCGCCAGCAGGTTGAAGGTGGCCTCGCCGTTGTCGATGTAGGCCTGGAGGCCGGGCTGGTCGGTGCGGATGTCGGTGACGTCCCAGCGCCCCAGCCGGGCGTCCAGCGTCACGGTCGCCGCCGCCTGCACGGGCGCGCCGAGGCCGTCGAGGACGCGCACCACCACGGGAACCACGGCGCCTGCGGTGGCAGAGGCCTCGGCGGGGGCGATGATCTCTATCCGGTCGGCGTCGCCGGGGGCGTGCAGGGTAATCTCTGCGGACTTGCGGGTATTGCCGAAGGGGTCCTTGCCGATGACCTTCAGCTGGTTCGGACCGGCGCCGAGGCGCAGGGCCACGTATTCCAGCGCCTGCACATTGCCGCCTTCCCAGGTGACCCGCTCGCCGATGCGCGAGGCGGGGACGGGTTTGTCGTTCAGGAACAACGCCATGGTCAGGTCGGCGGGACCCTTGACCCGCACCGTCAGGGCGCGGCGGGTCAAACGGGTGCCGGTTTCAAGGTCCATGAACCCGAAGGTGGCGTCGAGGTCCTTGATGATCTCCTCCAGCGTCGCCTTGCCTTCCGCGCGGGTGCGGGCGGCGGCCACCAGGTCGCCGGCGGCCGGGGTATCGGCGGGGGCGTCGGCCCCGGGAGAGGCGCCCAGCATCTGCGTGGCGGTAGGCAGGCCCGCCTCGCTGCGGACGCTGCGGCTGTCGGGGCGGGTGGTGTCGATGGGCAGGTCGCCCAGCAGGTTGGCATCGGCGTCGTCGCGCCCCTCCAGCCGCGCGGCGCGGGCAGAGACGCGGGAGAGCGCGGCGGCGGTGCAGCCCTCGAGGGGGAAATCCTCGGCCCGCAGCTCGCCCCGCTTCAGCGGCACCATGCGCGACATGGGGCGCAGCATGTCGGCGGCGCGGCTGTTCAGCGGCCGGGTGCCCGCGGGCAGCGTCGCCGTCTGCAGCGCCAGCACGTGGCTGACCGGGCGCAGGCCGAACAGCGAGTACTTGCCGGCCTCGTCCGTGACCACCATCAGCCCCTCCTGGGTGATGATCTGCACCCCGGGCACGCCCACCTCGCCCGCCCCGTCGCGGATGCCGTTCGCGTTGCAGTCGAGAAAGACCGAGCCGATGATCGTCCCCTCGCGGGAAAACACGCCGCCCGAGGTGTTCAGCTTCACCCGCGCCTCGGCCACGCCGGAGCTGCGCATGCTGCCGGTGCCCGCCTGGAACCCGGTCAGGACCGCAAGGTTGGACCGGCTGCCACTGCGCGCCGTGGGGGTGAAGCGCAGGATGTACTGCAGCTCGCGCTCGCCCAGCGGCTCCAGCGTGCCCAGCTCGAACACGTGGTCGCGGTTGCCCTCGCGCCGGGGGTCGGGCTGCGGCGCGCCGTCCAGCGTGACAGAGCCCGCCACCAGCACCGCGCCCTCGGGCAGCCGGTCGGTGATCTCGGCGCGCATCAGCGCCTGGTTCATGTTGTTGCGCGCGGTCAGGGTGTAGGTGACGAACTCGCCGCTTTGCACCCGCCGCTTGTTGGCGGACTTCTCCAGCGTCAGGGGGATGCCGTAGAAGGGGTCCAGCGGGATGTCGATCAGCGCCACCACGCCGCCGCCATGGTCGAAGGGCGCGCCGAAGGAGGCGCGGGTCAGGGCCTTGCGGTCGAAGCCGGGGAAGGACAGCTGCCCCGCGGGGAAGGCCATGTCCGCCGGCGGCAGCACGTTCAGCCGGTAGCGCCCCGCCGCCGCGCGGCCCAGCCCGAAGTAGCCCCGCGCGTCGGAGCGGGCGGTGGCGATGATCTGGCCGCCCTCGTCCACCAGTTGCACCGTCGCGCCCTCGATGGCGGCGTTGGTGAGGCTGTGGAAGACGAAGCCCCCCGGCGCGATCAGCAGCGCGTCCTCGACGGCGATGTCGCCGCATTCGGCGGTGGCCAGCAGGGTGTCCCCCGCCTCGGTCGCCATCACGCCGTCGCCGCTGACCGGGTCGCGCATGGCGGTCATGGGCAGCGCGGCGCCAAGGAATTCGCCGGTGTTGGGGCCGGTTTCGGTGGCGCGCACCGTCTCGATATCGCGGGTGATGGTGCTGACCACGCGGATCATCACGCTGTCCACCGCCCCCGAGGTGTTGCAGGCGCCGGAGACGAGGCGCAGGCGCGTGTCGCGGTCCAGCTCTGACGCGTGGGTGTCGGACAGGTCGCTTGGGTCGACGAAGGACAGGGTGGCGTTCTGCTGCAGCGTGCGGCGCAGGAAGACCTCGTTGGACAGGGCGCGGTCGAAACCGCCGTCACTGCCAAAGAAGGTCTCCGCGGTGTTGCGCACGTCGACGCTGCCAAGCCGGTTGGACAGGAAGACGCTGAAGTTCAGCGTGGTGGAGCGGCCGACCGGATAATCGCCGTCGTTCAGGAACGCCACCGCATCGACGCGCGCGGGGTCGGCGGGCGGCCGGCTGACATAGGCCTGGGGCGCGTCGCCGCGCAGGTGGTAGAGCGGCTGCATCACGCCGGTGGGGCCGAAGGCCTCGAACACGGTGTTCAGCGGGATCTCGTCGCGCACCAGCACGCCGCTGCGCCGGGCGCCGTCGACGGTGATCCGGTCGCCGAAGACCTCGCCATAACCGGCGAGATCGACCTCGGCGTTGTTCTGCACCACGAGGCGGTAGGCCAGCAGGTCGCCGGTGCCGGTGGTCCGGCGCTGGACGGACTTGCCGATCTCCAGCCCGGCGCTGACGATGGTGACGAGGCCGAGGGTGGTGCCGATGGGAACGACCCCTGCCCCGCTGGTGTCGGAGGTGGCGGTGATCTCCAGGTTGGAGCGCGCGATCTCGTCGACAGAGGCGGTGGCGGTGACGCGGAAGCGGTAGACCAGGTTGACGGTCTCGGCCACGGCAAGGGCGAAGCGCGGGTTGGCCCCGGCGCCCAGCGCGGGAAACCGCGCGGCAAGGGCGGGCGTGGCATGGACACCGCCCCGCAGCAGGGGGTCGTTCGGGCCGATGACACCGTCGAAATCGCGATCAAGGAGGACCTCGCCGTCGGTCAGGATGCCGGATTCCTCCAGCGCGTTGACGTCGGCGGTGACGGTCAGGGGGGTGTTGCCGGTGTTGGTGACCTGGAAATGATGCTCTGCGAAGGCGCCGCGGGACAGCAGCAGTTCCGACCGGCCGACCACCTCGAGCGCGGGAACCTCCAGCACCAGCGCCTCCACGGCGTTGGAACGGACGGTTTCGGTGATGCCGAGGCGCGGGTTGAAATAGGTGGCGGTGGCGACGTTGACGATCGTGGTGCCGGCGGGCGCGATCCCGGCCCGGGCGTCTGCCACCGGGGCGGCGAGCGCGGCGAGCAGCAGCAGAGCGCGGGCAAGTCTGGAGAGTGCGGTAAAGCGCATGACACCGGTACCTGTTCTGACATGTGGGGGTTCAGGGTGGCCCGCCCGGGCAGAGAGAGTGAGAGAGAGGGCCCGGGCGGGCCGGATGGGCCTAGTCGTCGACCTTCACGGTGAACTCCAGCCGGGCGAAGCCGCCGGGCAGAACCGTGTTGTGGAAGCTTTCGGCCGTAGTGCCGGTGATCGTGACCGAGCTGGAGGGCTCTGCCGGGAACACCGAGTAGTTGCAGTTGCCGGAGCAGCTGTGGATCGTGGTGTAGGCCGGGGCGACGTCACGGATGCGCACGTTGCCCGCATTGGTGCTGCCGGTGTTCTCCGCCTCGATCATGTAGCGGATGCACTGGCCCGGCTCGACGTCCTGGCGATCCTTGCTGAACGTGCCCACGGCGCCGTTGCACAGGGGATCGACGTACTGGAACTTGGTCAGCGTCACGTCGCCCGAGACGATGATGATCCGGTCCTCAACCGCGTTGTTGGCGGTGTCGATATCGGCGTCGACGCCGCTGTTGAACGTGTCGCCCACAGTCAGCACGCCGATCTCCGAGACGCCGGGGGTGGCGGTCGACGGAGTCTGCACGCGGTAGATCAGCGACAGGGTCTCGCCGGCGGCCAGGCCGTTCTGGCCGGGGCCGATGTTGTCGACGAAGTCGCTGAAGTTGCCGACCACGACCTCCGAGGGGTCCACCTTGCCGTTGAAGTTGGCGTCCCAGAAGATCGCCCCCGAGAAGTCGGTCAGACCGGCCTGGGTCAGGGTGCCTTCCGTGATGTCGATGTTCGACAGGTTGGTCACGGTGTGCTGCATGTCGACGATGCCGCCCGGGCTGGCCTGCACCTGCTGGTCGGCGGTGATCGACACGTCGACGACCTTGTTCACGGTCACTTGGTTGACGATCCGGTCGCTTTGCCCGGTGACGGCCGAGGAGACGGCGATGTCCACCGGGGTATTGCCCGGGGGATGGCCCTCGACCGGGGTCACCACCACGACGAAGTCCTTGTTGGCACCCGCCGGGATGGTCCCGGTGTTCGACACGACCGTGCCGTCCAGCAGCCGGAACTCGTGGGTCCAGCCGTCCGGCAGGGGCTGCGCCAGCGCCAGGTTGAAGCTGTCCGAGGTGGTGCCGCCGTTCTCGACGTTCATCACGAAGGAGGTGGGCTGCGCCGGGTCGGTGGCGTTGGTGATCCAGGGGTTGTTGGACGGATCGGTCGGGTTCGCCCCGTCGCCTTCGCGCCCGGCAACCTTGTTCTCGAGATCGACCGCAGAGGCCAGCACCGCACCGGAGTATTCGGCGGTGGTGCTGTCGAAGTTGCCGTCGCTTTCCGAGGTCACCACGACGTTGGCGGTAAATTCGGTGGTGGGCACCGGGTCGACGTCGGTGGGCAGGGTCGCCAGCAGCGTCACCTTGGTGCTGTCACCAGAGGCCAGCGGGCCCACGGTGCCGACGATCGGCGTCGCGCCATCCTCGGCCACCATGCGGAAGGTGGTGCCGGCCGGGAAGTCGAGGTTGTTGACGTCCAGCGTGTAGCTGTCGGTGGCGTTCGAGGTGTTGGAGATCACGAACTCGAAGGGGATCGTCGCGCCCTGGTAGACGTCGGTGCGGTCCTCGACGATGTCGTTGAACGCCCCGTCGTCGTCGGTGGTCGAGAAGACGGCGGCGTCGCGGGTGCCGTCGAGGTTGATCTTCGTGTCGTCGATCTCGACGCTCAGCTGCTCGTCGATCACGATCGAGGCGGTGTTGGAGTCCGGGAAGGCGACCCCGTCCACCGTCTGGGTGGCGATGTTCGGCACCACGCCGGCGGGCACGCCGTCGGCGATCACGGCCCGGAAGGTCACGCTGCCGGACCGGCCAGAGGCCACCTCGCTCAGCGCGAACTGCACCGTCTGGGCGTTGTCGTAGGACCAAGCGATGGCATGGCCGCCGCCGTTGGTCTTGTCGGTGGCGTTGGTGGCGTTGGCCTCGTCCATGGCGCCAGAGGCATCCGACCAGGTGGCGGAGTTCGGAACATACTCCAGCCGCCCGTCCAGGATGTCCTGCACGATGTAGTTGGAGGCCGCCGTCAGGCCGGTGCTGGCATAGGTCAGGGTGATCGTCACCACGTCGCCGCTGTCGACGATGGCGTTGTTGCCGGTGCCCGAGGCGGGATCGACGGTCATCGACTTCACCACTTCCATGATCGCGCCGGTGGACACGGTCAGGGTGTCGACGTTGGCATCCGTCACCGCGGCGTCCAGCGCGCTGGCGGCCACCACGTCGATGTCGTCGGTGCCGGTCTGGGCGGAATCGGCGGTGGCCTCGATGATGAAGCCGTACTGCTCTCCCGGGGCCAGCGAGGGGGTGGCGGTGATCGGGGTGGCGCTGTCGGCCACGCCGTCCATGTCGGCGTCGGGGTAGAAGACCAGCGTGGTGTCCAGCGCGCCGGTGTCACGCTCCACCGCGGTCAGGTTGAACAGGTCCGGCCCGTTGCCGTCGTTGGTGACGATATGCGGCAGGAAGGCCTTGCCGCCCGGCGCGATGGCCTCGGAGTTGTCCGAGATCAGGGTGACGCCGGCCACCTGCTGCACGACCGTCTCGACCTTGTTCGAGGTCACGGTGATCGTGTCGCCCGCGTTGTTGGTATAGGTGGCGACCGCCTGGTTGCCGATCACCGAGCCGGCCTGCGGGCTGGCCGCGAAGCCTGCGGATGCCCCGAAGGCCATCAGGGCCGCCGTGCTGGCGCCCAGAAGAAGTTGTGGATGTCGTGTCACGTGTTTCACCATTTGAGTTTCTGTCTGGAAGGGAGAGTGGTGGACATTGCGGGACCGCAGGACGCTCCCGGGCTCGGACCGTGGGGGTCTAGTTCACGACCACACGGTAGGAGTTCAGGGCGGAGGCGCCGCTGGGCAGGGGCGCGTCGAGCGTCCAGCGGACGGCCTCGACCGCCTCGGCCGGCAGCGGCTCCATCCGTTCGCTGCCGTCGGCCTCGATGATCCTGCGCTCGGCCGGCCAGGTGGACCATTCCAGCCCCTCGACCTCCGGCTCCAGCTCTGCCTGCACCTCGAACAGCGCGGGGGCCGAGCTGGTCTGCGTGCCGACCGCCAGGGTCACGCCCTCGGGGATCGGGCCGGCGAAGACGAGGCCCGACAGGTCGTCCTCGCTGACGTTCTCGTGGACCAGCGCGTAGTGGATCGTCTCGCCGGGGCGCACGGTCTGGCGCTCGACCAGCTGCTCGTCGCCGTTCTCGTCGATCTCGACGATGCTGTAGGCGAACTGCGCGGTCAGCGCCTCGGCCATGGCGGGCGCGGCCGCGCCCGTGGCGAGGGCGCATAGGACGCCGGCGGCCAGGCTTCGGGAAAAGGTGGTCTTCATCTGCAACTCCTGTGGATGCCGGCCAAGCCGGGCCAACGCTAAAGATTTCGCAACTGCCGATAAGCCGAGTGGCCAAGCGACATTCGGTTAATACAACTGTTTGTAATTGTTAGGATATTCTCTCGGACGGATAGCGCGGGTCGCGTTTGGTCCGGCCCCTGACCCAAAGCATAGGCGCGCAGCACCCAAAGCAGAGGGCCGCTTTCCTTCGCCGCCCCGAGGCGCGCGGCCCGGCGCCGTCAGCGGGTGGAATCGCCGGGCCCGGCCATGGTTCTGGCACGGCGGCGGCACGGGGCGTGGGGGTCAAAGGCGCAGGGGCGAATCCCCTTGGCCCAGCGCCGGCTATTCCGCCGGACGCGGAGATATGCGCCCGCGGCGCCGGCCGCGTCTTTCGCGCCGGCGCGGGGCGGCAAAAGAAAAGGCCGCCCGGAGGGGCGGCCTGAAGACGTCGGCGAGGGCCCTGCCCTCAGACGAAACCCTCGTCCTTGGCGATCATCGCCGCATGGGTGCGGTTGCGCGCCGACAACTTGCGGCTGAGCGTCTTGACGTGCAGCTTGACCGTGACCTCCTGCAGGTCGAGGTCGCGGGCGATTTCCTTGTTGGACTGCCCCTTGGTCAGCGCGATCAGCACCTGCTTTTCCCGGTCCGACAGGATGGCATCCAGCTTGTGCGGCGCGGCGTCGTCGGCCTGGGTCATGAAGTTGACCGGCGCGAAGGTCTCTCCCGCCACCATGAAGCGCACGGCGTTCAGCAGCGACTTGGCCGACATGGTCTTGGGCAGGAAACCGGCGGCGCCGCTGGCCAGCGCCTCTTCGGCCACCGCCTTCTTCGCGGTGCCCGAGATGATCCCCACCGGGCGTTCCTGGTTGCGGCTGATCGCCTCTGCCAGCCCCGCCAGCCCGTTCATGCCGGGCATGTCGAAGTCCAGCAGCACCAGGTCGAAGGGCCCGTCCCCGTCGATCCGCTCCAGCGCCTCGTCCAGCGAGGCGACGGTGTGCACGTTGGTGCCTTCCTCGCTCTGCAGGAAGGCCGCGATGGTGTCCCGGACCAGGTCGTGATCGTCGGCGATCAGTATTTCGATACTCATGAAGCGGTGCCTATCGCAGTTCGTTTCCAACCTTGTCGCCCCGCCCGTTTCGACTGTCGTTAATCAAAAGGTGCCGGCCGGGGCGGGATGAACCTATGCGGAGTGGCGATAACCAGCGGAGTACCATCTGGCAAGTTTCCAAGGCGTTCACCATACGCCTGCGACCCCGCGCCTATCCTTTCGTATAGAAGCCATATCCCTTATTGCCGGTGCAATACCCGATTGTTGCCCGTAAATTCATCATGGGCCGGCGATAAACGCGCCCCGAGGTTACAAGGAAGGTAGACGATGTCCCAAACCCACCTGCTTCGCAGCGCCAAGGGCGCGATGACCGCGATGTTCGTAGGCCTGGCCAGCATGGCCGTGGCCGGTGAAGGCGACCTTGCGGCCCCCACAGGCCCCGTGGTGCTGACGGTCAGCGGCAAGATCGCCAGGACCAACGCCGGGGACACGGCGCAGTTCGACATCGGGATGCTGGAGTCCCTGCCCGCCACCGAGTTCGAGACGGAAACCATCTGGACCGAGGGCAGCCAGACCTTCCGCGGCGTGCAGCTGAAGGATTTCCTCGAGGCGATCGGCAGCGAGGGCAGCGTCGTAAGCGCGGTGGCCATCAACGACTACGCGGTGGAGATCCCGGTCAGCGACGCCGTCGAGAACGGCCCGATCATCGCCTACATGAACAACGGCGACTACATGTCGCGGCGCGAGAAGGGGCCGCTGTGGGTGGTCTACCCCTACGACAGCGACGCCGCCTACAGGTCCGAGGTGATCTACAGCCGCAGCATCTGGCAGCTTGACCGGATCGTGGTGGAGTGATGGCGGCGGGCACGGCCATGGCAGGGACGACCGCGGGCGGATGAAGCTGCACCGGCTGAATATCCTGCGCTACGCGAATATCACGGTCATCCTTGCGGGCCTGTGCCTGATGGCCTTCCTGTCATGGCAGCTTGCAGACCGCGTGCGCGACCTGCAGACGGCCCCGGTCGACAACGTGCAGTGGAACCTCTCGCAACTGGAGGTGGATTTCCTCAAGATGCGCAGCGCAGCGAAGGAGGTGCTGAGGGACGGCGCCGCTGCCCTGCCCGAGCTTCGCAAGGGCTACGACATCTTCTACAGCCGGGTCGAACTGATCCGTGACAGCCACAACGCGGCGCTGGTGCACACCTCCCCGCACCTGCACCACCTGCACAAAACGCTGCTGAAATTCCTTGCCGAGACCGTCGACACCATCGACGGTCCCGACGCGGATCTTGTCGCGGCCATGCCCGGCCTCGACCGGATGATGGAGCCGATCGCACAGGCGACCCGCGGGCTGGCCGTCGGCGGCATCGATATCTCGTCGAAGACCGCCGATGCCAAGCGGTTCGAAATCTCGCGGCTGCTGATGCTGATCGCGGTGGCGGCGCCGGTGACCTTCCTGGCGCTGTTCCTCGCCCTGGCATGGCAGCAGTCGCAGAAGCGCGAGCTGAACCGCAAGACGCGGGAGATCGAGGCCGCGAACCGGCGCTTCAACTCGACGCTGCGCGCCTCGCTCGACGCCATCGTCGTGGTAAACGAGGAAGGGCTTATCACCGATTTCAACGGCTCGGCCGAACAGGTCTTCGGCCACCGGCGCGAGGACATCATCGGCAAGCCCATCGTCACCACCCTGATCCCCGAGGAATTCCGCGAGGCCCATTCCACCAAGTTCGCCCAGTACATCGCGGGCAGGAAATCCAGCGTGGTCGATGCCGGGCGGATGGAACTGGCGGCGCTGCACGCGGACGGGCATGTCTTTCCCATCGAGATCTCGATCTCCGAGACCACGGGAGAGAACGGGCCCAACTTCGTCTCCTATATGCGCGACATCACCCGGCAGCGCGAGGACGAGGCAGAGCTGAAGAAGGCGCGCGACGACGCGCTGGAGGCGGTGCGCGAGAAGTCCAAGTTCTTCGCCATGATGAGCCACGAGATGCGGACGCCGCTGAACGGCATCATGTCCTCGCTCGACCTGATGAAGGACAGCCCGCTGGACAAGGCGCAGCAGCGCTACGTCGACATCGCCGAGACCTCCAGCCGGATCCTGCTGGGCCACGTGAACGACGTGCTGACCATCGAGCGGCTGGACAGCGGCGAGCGCGAGGCGGTGCCGGAGGAAATCGGCGTCACCGATCTCGCCGATACCCTGCTGGACAGCCTGCGCCCGCTGGCCGGCGCCCGCAACAACACGCTGCTGGCCGAACACGAGGGGCCGGACGTGCGCGCGGTGGGGGACCTGCGGGGGCTGCAGCAGATCCTGACGAACCTGCTGAGCAACGCGATCAAGTTCACCTCCAGCGGCCAGGTGACCCTGCGCACCCGCGCAGAACCGAAAGGCGACCTCGTCGCGCTGCGCTTCTCGGTCGAGGACACCGGGATCGGCATCGCAGCCGACAACCTGGACCGGATCTTCGAGGATTTCGTGACGCTGGAATCCCCCTACGAGCGGACGGCAACCGGCACCGGGCTGGGGCTTGGCATCGTTCGGCGGCTGGTCCGGGGAATGGGCGGCACGCTGACCTGCGACAGCGCGCCCCGCAAGGGCAGCACCTTCCGCGTCGAGGTGACGCTGCCGCTGGCGCAGGCCCGGGGCACCCGGCCGAAGGCCCGCCCGCAAGCGGACGCGGGCCGGCCGGGGGCGGAACTGAACATCCTTCTGGTCGAGGACAACGAGATCAACCGCGAACTGCTGCAGGCGATGATCCACCGCGAGGGGCACCGGGTCACCACCGCGGCGAACGGGTTCGAGGGGGTCCACAAGGCCAGCGAGCGGCACTTCGACCTGATCCTGATGGACATCAGCATGCCCAACATGAACGGCATCGAGGCGACGCAGATGATCCGCTCTTCCCGCTCGCTCTCAGCGCAGGTGCCGATCTACGCGGTCACGGCCCACGCCATGCCGAAGGAGCTGGAGGAATTCACCCGGGCGGGGATGGACGGCTGTCTCGTCAAGCCGGTGCAGGCGCAGAAGCTGCGCGACGTGCTGGCCGGGGTGGCGGCGGAGCTTGGCGGACCGGGCGCGGGCGGGCGCGATGCGCCCGGGGCCGCGCCGCAGCCGGACCTGCTGAACCACGCCCAGATCGCCGAACTCGTCTCTGTCGTCGGGCGGGAAAAGGCCGCGCGGCTGTTCGATGCCTTCCGCGCCGATGGCGAAAGGCAGATGGGCGAGATCCGGGCCAGCGCCGCCGCCGGCGATCATGCCGGGCTGCAGGGCCAAGTACACAAGCTCAGCGGGTCCTGCGGCACCTTCGGCGCCGAGCGGCTGACGCGGGTCCTCGGGCGGATCGAGACCGCCTGCAAGAAGGGCGAGGTCGGCGGCGTCCCGCAGATGCTGGAGACGCTGGAAGAGGTCTGGCGCGACACCGCGGAGAATTTGGAAGCCGCCGCGCCCTGAGGCCGCGGTGCGGGACACCGCGGCCCCATGCGTCCGGGATCAGCCGCCGAGAATGCGCCGGATGTAGTTCTGGGTCTCCTTGTACGGCGGCACCCCCCCGTACTTCTGCACCGCCCCCGGCCCGGCGTTGTAGGCCGCCAGCGCCAGCCGCCAGTCGCCGAAGGTCTCGTACTGCATCCGCAGGTAGCGCGCGCCGCCTTCGAGGTTCTCGAGCGGATCGTGCGGGTTGACCTTCAGGTACATCGCCGTGCCCGGCATCAGCTGCGCCAGCCCGATCGCCCCGGCGCTGGACCGCGCCCGCCGGTTCCAGCCGCTTTCCTGCTGGATCAGCGCGAGGAACAGCGCCTCGGGCACGTCATGGCGTTTCGCGATACGCTTGGCGTCGGTGATGTAGACCGCGATGTCCCGCCCGTGCAGCTTGCGCGGCGGCACCACCAGCGGGCCCTCGGACTTGGCGAAGTTCGCCTCGTTCTGGAGCATGGCAAAGGCGATGCCGCCCCGGTCCTCCATCGCCTTAATCTGGCGCTGCAGCTGCGCCGGCCGGTTGCCCGGGTAGGAAAACAGGTTCTCGGCGCTGGCCGGGGCGGGCGACAGGGTGGCCGCCGCGATGATGATCTGGATTGTGTGCTTCACGATTGTCTCCTGCAGCCAGTTGGCGGGCGCGCCGTGGCGCCAAGCCGCCCCATCGGGCAGCGTTGCTTTGAAAGCGGTAGATATTCGCCTGGATACCAAGCCACCTACCAAGTTTTGGTTACCACAGGTTTTTGGGGCGGCAGAAAATCAAAGGGATAGGAGAGTAATTCCTAAAGTATTGAAGGCAATTCCCATCCGATATCTTAAAGATCGTTAAGAAACGGAAAAAGCCCGGCACCATTGGCGCCGGGCCCAGTTCTGTCCGTAACGAGGGATTGCACTCTCGATTTCAGCAGGGATCTGAAGTTGCTCGAGGCTTTTGACAGCCTCTATGACCGAGAGCACGGCACGAACAAAGTCAGCTCATTGCCATTGCAGATCATCGTACTGCGCGATCTTCCGCAGCGACGACAGAGCCTCGGTATGCCGGCGCGTCAGGTCCGACAGGTCCGGCATCTGCCGCAGGTACTTCCGGGGCCTCAGGACCCGGGCGAGGAAGGGGGCGACCAGCATGATCACCTGCCCCGCCACCGCGTAGATCACCAGCGACTCGATCAGGCCGTAGCCGGAATGGAAGGCGCAAAGCCCGCAGGAGCCGCCGGCGACAAGGGATGCAAACATCAGGGCCAGGGTCATGCCGGGTCTCCCATCGCAGGAGTGGCGGCGGGATGGGCGAGGATGCTCCCGGGGCGGATCGTCACGCGGGGCTGCAAGGACCAGAGGTGGTAAAGCGCCCGGACGCGACGGGCACGAGCAATGCGGCAATAAGTCGATCTAGTCATTTTCGGCTCCTGACCTGCGTTCAATCTGTGTTGAACTTTAAATATCGGAGGTCACGCCGAAGGGCATTTGCGCAAAGGGATAACCGGCGTCCCAAACGGTGCGGCTACTATACCTAAGGATATCCTGACGGGGGGCTGCGCCCGAAGACGCAGCCGGCGGCCGGGCCCGAGAGGCTAGATCCGGCGCCCGGTCTCGCCGTCGAACAGGTGCAGATGCTCCGGCGCCACCGTCAGGCTGACCGCGTCGCCGGGGCGGGCGGCAAGGCGCTCTGCCGTGGCGACGTTCAGCTCCTGCCCCGCGGCCTCCACCAGCACGATCACCCGGTCGCCGGTGTTCTCGATCGCCTGCACCCGCCCCTCGATCTGCCCGGCGCCGGGGGCGGCCAGTTGCACGTGCTCGGGCCGGAAGCCAAGGGTCACCCGTCCCGGCGGTGTGCCGGGCATGGCAAAGCGGGTCTGCAGCGCCTCGACCGTGCCCCCCGAGGTCGCCTCGGCGTCGAACAGGTTCATCGGCGGGCTGCCGATGAAGGCCGCCGCGAAGACGCTGGCGGGGCGGTCGTACAGCTCCAGCGGCGGGGCGAACTGCTCGATCCGGCCGGCGTTCAGCAGCATGACCCGGTCCGCCATGGTCAGCGCCTCGACCTGGTCGTGGGTCACGTAGATCGCCGTCACCCCCAGCCGCTGCTGCAGACGGCGGATCTCGCCGCGCATCTGCACCCGCAGCTTGGCGTCGAGGTTCGACAGCGGCTCGTCGAAGAGGAAGACCTTGGGCTCGCGCACGATGGCCCGCGCCATGGCGACGCGCTGGCGCTGGCCGCCGGACAGGTCGCGGGGCTTGCGGTCGATGTAGGGCGTCAGGTTCAGCATCGAGGCGGCGGTGTCGGAACGGCGGGTCCGCTCTTCCTTGGGCAGGTTCAGCACCTCCAGCGGGAACTCGATGTTCTCGCGTACGCTCATGTGCGGGTAGAGCGCGTAGGTCTGGAACACCATGGCAATGTCGCGGTCCTTCGGGGTCAGGTGCGTCACCTCGCGCCCGTCAATCTCGATCGCACCGCCGCTCGCGTCCTCCAGACCCGCGACGATGCGCAGGAAGGTGGACTTGCCGCAGCCGGATTCCCCCAGCACGGCGATGAACTCGCCGTCCGCGACATCCACGTCCAGCCCGTGCAGCACCTCGACCTCGCCGAAGGCCTTGCGAAGATTTCGAACCGTCACTCGCGCCATCTCAGGCCTCCTCGAGGGTCAGGCCGAGGCGGGAGAACGCCTCGGGCGGGGCATCGTTGCGCCGCATCTCGGCGCAGAGCAAGCGGGACAGGCGCGCGGTGGCGGCCGCGTCGTCCAGCGGCGCCTGCTGGCCGGGATCGGCACAGAGATCGAACAGCAGCGAGGGCGTCTGCGCGATCACCGCGGGGCCGTGCGACTTGTACCAGGGCGAGCCCGGAACCACGGGCACCCGCAGCACCGGGCACCCCTCGGCATAGGGCAGGTCGCGGACCAGCGTGGCGCCCTGCAACTCCTCGCGGGTAAAGGTCACCAGCATGTGCGCCGGCATCAGCGTGTACTGGTACAGCTCCTGGTCCAGCAGGTCCGCGGGGTAGCGGAAGTAGCTGTGGCGGCCGTCGGTCACGTTCACCGCGCCGCCGAAATAGCCGAAGATCACCGCCTCGTGCCCCTCTGCCCCGGGGTCCGCCAGCAGCGGCAGCAGGGACTTGCCGCGCACGCTGGCGGGAACCTCGGCGCCGAAAACCTCCAGCAGCGTCGGCATCAGGTCCATGGTCTGGGTCAGCGCGGCACAGGCGCTGCCGTCGCGGGCGGCGTGGTCCGGGTGGTGCACGAACAGCGGGATATGGGCGATCTCCTGGTAGGCCGGCATCCGGTTCTTGGCCCACCAGCCGTGTTCTCCCGTCAGGTAGCCGTGGTCGGTGGAGACGATCAGCACCGTGTCCTCCCACATGCCCAGCGCGTCCATCTTGTCCAGCAGCCGGCCCAGCTGCTCGTCGCAATGGGCCAGCAGGGCCTTGTAGTTGGCGCGCATCTCGCCGGCCTCGGCCTCGTCCTCGGTCACGGGGCCGTAGGGCGGCCAGTCGCGCACCGGGCCGTCCCAGTCGGTGGGGAAGTCTTCGCGCAGCCGCTCTGGCGCGTGGAACGGCTCGTGCGGGTCGAAGGTCTCGATCTGCAGCAGCCAGTTGTCCGCCTTGCTGTTGCGGTCGAGGAAGTCGCAGCCAAGCTCGAAGCACTGGCTGGAGGGAAAGTCCGCCTCCTGCCGGATCTCGGCGCGGTTGACGATGTTGTGGAAGGGCATGGTGCCGGGCGTGCCGCTGAACTGCGCGGGGTGGTACTGCGCGCGCCAGTCGTCCAGCGGCGGCGACAGTTCCGCCTTCCACAGGTCCCCCTCCTGCCCGCGCACCATCTCGACGCTGCCGTAGGTGTTCAGGTAGCCGGCGCCGCCCACCTCCCAGTAGTGGTAGTGGTCGGTGATCATGTGGCTGTATACGCCGGCGTGCTTCAGGATCTTCGGCATCGACTGGTCGAAGGGCTCCAGCGGCCCCCAACTGCGGTGCAGGAAGTTCAGCCGCCCGGTCTGCAGGTCGCGCCGGGCGGGCATGCAGGGCAGCGAGCCGACGTAGTGGTTGTCGAACCGCACGGAGCGCTCGGCGAGGCGGCGGAAGTTCGGCGTCTCCACCTGGTCGCCGCCGTAGGGCTGCAGGAAATGCCGGTTGAGGGTGTCGAACAGGACGAAAATGGCTCGCATGTCAGGCTTTCAGGGATTCGGGGCCGGATGGGGCACGGGGTCGCGGGTCAGGGTGACGTCCAGCGCGAAATCGCGGGCGGCGCCGGGCGCGAGGACGGGCACTTCGCCGGCGGCGCGGGCGTCGCGGCGGTTGCGGTGGGCGGTGGTGCAGGGCTCGATCCCGGCCATGTAGTAGCCGGCGCCGCGCAGGCGCAGCAGTTGCAGGCAGGGCAGCGTGTCGGCGTCGAAATCGATTTCCAGCGCCAGTCCCCTCGCGGGGTTGGCCAGCCGGCAGCGGCCCCGCGCCTCCTCGACCCGGTGCACCGAGATCTCCGAGACGTAGTCGTCTCCCGGCGGGCCAAAGACCCCGCCCGCGTCGTGCGCCGCGCTTTGCCAGACCTGCCGCGCCGGCGCGAAGTCCAGCCGGCTTTCGGCGTCGATCAGCGGGTAGCCGAGGTTGAAGTGGTAGAGCATCATGCTGGGCGACGGGTGCGGCCCGATGTTCTGCACCCGGTCGCGGATGCGCAGGTCGTCGCCGCCAAGGGTCATCTCGATCCGCCGGCGCAGCCGCAGCGCACCGCGGAAGGTCATGGACTGCACCACCTCGCCCTCGCACCACAGGTAGGGCTGCGGGGCGTCCTCGCAGATCCCGTGCCCGATCAGCGTCGCCGGCTGGTGCGCGCCCAGCCCGTGCAGCGGGTACGAGATATGGTCGGTGGGATGCAGCGGCAGGTCGGTGGCGGCCTCGGTCTCCGGCTGGCGGATATGGTCGAAGCCGCAGGTGGACAGGAAGCCCGACAGCCCGCGCAGGTAGCCCTGCCCCCCCTCGCCGTGCAGGTCGATCAGCGCCGGGTGCCGGTAGCCGTTGGGCGTGTGCCAGGACACCGTTTCGCCGTCCCGCGACAGCCGGCCGATGTCGAAGGAGCGGTCGACGACGATCTCGGCCTCCAGCCCGGCGCCGGAGCGCATCTCGATCACCCGCACCCCGCGCCCGCTGCCGTTGTCCAGCGTCACCAGCCGGGTGCCCGCGTAGGCGTCGAGGCTGGCGTGGTGGCGGCGCAGGCGGGCCAGGTCCAGCGGGTTCTCGTAGGCGCGGGGGATCATTTGACCGCTCCCGCCGTGAGGCCCTTCACGATGAACCGCTGGCAGAAGATCAGCACCAGCAGCGCCGGGATCGCCGACAGCACAGAGGCGGCGGCCATCTGGGTGTACTTGATCTCGTTCTCCTGCGCGAACTTGGCGATCCCCACGGGCACCGTCGCCGAGGTGTTGTTGGTCAGCGCCAGCGCCACGGGAAACTCGTTCCAGCTGAAGATGAAGATCAGGATGCCGGTGGACACGAGGCCGGGCATCATGATCGGCACCACCACCCGGCGCATCAGCCGGACGAAACCGGCGCCGTCCACCACCGCGGCTTCTTCCAGCTCGCGCGGGATCTCGCGCAGGAAGGAGGACAGCAGCCACAGCGCCATCGGCAGGTGCAGCGTGGTATGCGCCAGGATCACCGCGGTCAGGGTGTTGGTCATCCCCACGGCGCGGAACACCTCGTACCAGGCGCCCGCCAGCGTGACGGGGGGCACGAGGTTGAAGACCACGGTCCACAGCAGGAACATGTTCACCACGATCCGCGGCCAGCGCATCCGCAGCAGCGAGTAGCCCGCCAGGAACCCCACCGTCAGCGCGATCACGGTGCTGACGGTGGCCACGATGACCGAGTTGAGGAAGTTGGTGCTGAAGGTCGAGGTATTGCCGAACAGCACCTCGGTGTAGTTCATCGACACCGGCGTGAAGGCCACCCGCCCCATCAGCAGCGCGATCTGCGTCTTGAGAGAGGCGAGCGCGATCCACAGGAACGGGCCCAGCGTCAGCACGGCGGCCAGGATCAGCACCCCGTGCAGCAGCAGGTCGACGGCGCTGCGCGAGGTGAAGCGGCGGGTTGCTTGGCTCATCGGGTGCGCGCCTTCTGACGGGTCATCGCCACGCCGATTACCAGCGCGACGAGGAACATGACGAACACGGACATGGCCGCGCCGTAGCCGGCGCTGTCCTGGACGAAGAAGCGTTGGTAGATCGTGAAGCTGATCACCTGGGTCGAGGTGCCGGGACCGCCGCCGGTCAGCAGGTAGACCTCGTCGAAGACCTTGAAGGCGATGATCGCGCGGAACACGAAGGTGGTGAAGATCGCGGGCCACAGCAGCGGCAGGGTGATCCGGCGGAAGGTGCGCCAGGCCCCTGCCCCGTCGATCTCCGCCGCCTCGAAGACATCGCGCGGCAGCGCCTCGACCGCCGCCAGCAGCAGCAGGAAGGAAAACGGCGTCCAGTGCCAGACGTCCACCGCGATCACCGAGGCCAGCGCCAGCGAGGAATTGCCCAGCCAGTCCACCGGCCCCAGGCCCACCAGCTCCAGCGCCTGGTTGATGACGCCGAACTGCACGTTGTACATCAGCTTCCAGATCGCGCCGATGATGATGCCGGGGATCAGGATCGGCAGCAGGAACAGCGTCCGGTAGGGCCGCGCGCTGCGTCCCAGCCGCGAGCAGATCAGCGCCAGCGCCAGCCCGATGGTGACCTGCAGCGTGGTGGCGCTGACCACCAGGATCAGCGTGTTGACGATCCCCGCCTCGAACAGCGCGTCCTCGGCCAGGGCGCGGTAGTTCGCCAGCCCGACCCAGTCCCAGTTCGCGCGGCCCTCGGACCATGTGACCCGGGCAAAGCTGAGCGCCAGCAGGTTGGCCAGCGGCAGCGCCGACAGCAGGATCAGAAACAGCAGGGCCGGCAGCACGGTAAACAGCTTTACCGACCGGCTGGTGCGTACCATAGCCATGAACGTGTCCGGAAGGTTGCGGCGGCGCCGGGCGCCTGCCCTGGTGGAAGCCGGGCCGCCGCGAAGCGGCCCGGTCTGGTAGCGGCGGCCTAGCCTTCCAGATCCGGCAGGCGGCCGGTCTCGTAGCCGGCGTCCTGCATGATCTTCTCGATCTCGGCAGCCATGGAGTTCAGCGCCTCGACGGCGGTGATCTCTCCGGCCACGGCGCGGTTCAGGCCGACCTCGGTGACGGCGACGATCTCTGCGCCCTCGGGGATGGTCCACATGCGCCGCGCGGTGGGCAGCGCCTCGCGCATGGTGATCATGTAGCGGTTCTCCGGCTTGTCGGCGATCTCGCTTTCATAGGCCGCCGCGCTGACCGGCGACCCGCCCATCTCGGCATAGGCGATCTGCGCCTCGGGGGTCTGGAACCACTTCAGGAACGCCAGCGCCGCCTGCTTGCGCTCGTCGGGGATGTTCTTCGGAATGCCCCCCAACCAGTGACCCACGGCGGGCGCGCTTTCGTGACCGGGCGCGTGCGGCGTGTTCATGTAGCCGATCTTGCCCACCACGGCGGACTTGTTGGGATCGTCCATCTGCGACTGCGCCGCGACGGGCAGAACGGCATGGGCGGCCTCGCCGGTGACGATGAACTGGATCAGCGCCGCCTGGTCCATCGACGCCGGGCTGGGCGGTCCCACCTCGTTGGCGATCTTCAGGTACATCTCCAG
Source organism: Rhodobacter sp. (assembly GCA_048262455.1). Classification (GTDB taxonomy): domain Bacteria; phylum Pseudomonadota; class Alphaproteobacteria; order Rhodobacterales; family Rhodobacteraceae; genus Psychromarinibacter. The sequence continues at coordinate 98,259 of JBLXFD010000011.1, read as the reverse complement.
CGCTGCCAGCGCCTCGGGGCTGTTCAGCGTGATGTTGAAATCGCCGTTGCCCTCGTCGGCGAACAGCGACCCGCCGTAGCTGTTCAGGTAGGGCCAGTAATCCCAGGTGATCGAGGTGGCGGCGCGGGCGGCGCGCTGCATCATGCCGACGATGTCTTCCTCTTCCTGGATCACCTTGGCGTTCGCCAGCAGCTCTTCCCAGGTCTCGGGGATCGACAGGCCGTGCTTTTCGTAAAGGTCGGCGCGGTAGAACATCATGGTGATGTTCGGGTTGACCGGCACGGTCATCAGCTGCCCGGTCTCGCTGTTCACGGTCTTGGTCTTCTCGTCGTACCAGGGCGTCTCGTCGAAGGTGTAGACCTGCGGGTCAAGCTCGAAGTCGGGGTCGATGTTCTTCAGCGGCTCGAGGAACCCGCCCTGGTACATCTCCGGGTAGAAGATCCCGTTGACGATCAGCAGGTCGTACTCGCTTTCCGAGGCCCGGACCGCGTTGCGCTGCTTCTCCAGGCTGCCCGCGTAGGGGTTCACGTCCAGCGAGACGGTGTTGCCGGTCTCTTCCTCGTAGAGGTCGACGAGGCTGGCGAATCCTTCCAGCCAGGGCGATTGGTTGATGACGATGTTGATCGGCGCTTGGTCCTGCGCCTGCGCGGCCGACAGCAAGCTGATGGATGCGGCCACCGCAAGCGGCAGCGCCTGCAGTTTCCCGGTCATGTAGCCCATTGGTTCCTCCCTGAAAGCTGGCCGCATGGTGGCGGGGGGGCGGTACAACCACAAGCTTCTTTTAGGTTTATTTGTGAAACCTTTTGTTATACGTTCACTGCGCCGAGGGACAGCGAACCATGATCAACCTGCGCCAGTACCACCATTTCATCGCCGTGCTGGAAAGCGCCAGCCTGCTGGAGGCCTCGCGCAAGCTGCACCTCAGCCAGCCGGCGCTGAGCAAGAGCATCGGCGCGCTGGAAAGCTACTATGGCGTCGCCCTGTTCCAGCGGCTGCCGCGCGGGGTGCGCCCCACCGCCTTCGCCCTGACGCTGGAGCCCCACGCCCGCCGCCTGCTGCACGACGTGGCCGAAAGCGAGGCAGAGATCGCCGCCGTCGCCTCGGGTTCTGCCGGGACGGTGGCGGTGGGGGTCGGGGCGGCCTTCGTGCAGGTGCTCAGCGACACGATCCGCGACCTGGAACGCGACTTTCCCGAGGTGCGGTTCCGGGTCATCACCGACCACGCCCACAACCTGCGCCAGGCGCTGCTGGCCAACCGGATCGAGTTCTACCTGGGCATGGCCAACCACGAGATGTCCGACAGCATGTTCGACGTGGACCTGCTGTTCGCCGACGACTTCGTGGGCATCTGCGCGCCGCAGCACCCCTTTGCCGGCCAGACGGTGGAGCCCGAGCGGCTGCGCGACAGCGAATGGATCGTGCCGGCGCTGGAAGAGCCGGGGCGCATCGCGCTGGAGGCGTATTTCCTGTCGCAGCTGCAACAGCCGCCCCGGGTCAAGATCACTACCAACGCGGACCACCTGATCCGCCAGCTGCTGTCCGGCACCCGCTACCTGAGCCTCGCGCCGGAGATGACGCTGGAAATTCCCGGCTACCAGGGCTTCGCCCCCTTCCGCATGCGCGGCTTCGACTTCCGCCGCCAGGTGGGCATCGTGCGCCGCGCGGGCGACTTCAGCTCGCCCCTCGGCCGCCGGTTCTGCAGCATCCTGAAGGCGCAGGTGAAAGCGGCGCCGGAGTGACTTGGGGCGGTCGTTCGCCCGCCGCTTCACCACCTGGCTGATTTGCACTGTTGCCACGCACGGCCGCGCAGGTTCATTATCATGTTTACCAACTTCGACCGTTCAACGCGGGCGTCGGGGGACATGCGTCAACCTGCATTGGGAGGATGTGGCGATGCGGGCGATCATAATCGGTGCGGGAATGGGCGGGCTGATGACGGCGCTGGCGCTGCGCCAGACCGGCGTCTTCTCGGCGGTGGAGGTCTACGAGCAGACAAGCAAGCCCAGCACCGCCGGCGCGGGGCTGAACATCCCGCCCAACGGGGCGCGGCTGTGCCGGTGGCTGGGCGTCGACCTTGACGGCGGCGATCCCAAGGGCGCCCACGGCGCGGTGGACGGGGGGCGCGCGGCGATCCTCGAGACCACGCGGCAGTTCAACCCCGATGGCACCGTGACGGTCCGCCCCCTCGATCATGACACCGCCCTCCACGACGGCGCCGGGTTCCACCACATGCACCGGCTCGACCTGCTGATGTGCCTTTACAAGCGAGTGTTCGAGTTCGGCCCCGACAGCGGCGCCCCCTGCCCCATCACCGTGCGCATGAACAGCCGGCTGACCCGGCTGGACCAGCCCGGCACCGGGGTGCAGGCGACCTTTGCGGACGGCACGGTGGCGACGGGCGACATCCTCGTCGGCGCCGACGGCATCAACTCGGCCACCATGCAGCTGGCCTGGCCCGACCCCCGCCCCAAGCGCTGGACCGAGGTGACCTGCTTCCGCGGCCTCATCCCGCGCCAGACCGTCGCGGCGCTGCGCAAGGCCGACGGCAGCCCGCTGGACCACAACCCCGTCGAGTCCTTCAGCATGGACCGCCACAAGACCGACACCAGCGGCGTGACCACCTACTGGGTGCGCGGCGGCGAGCTGCTGAACGTCTGGATCGCGCGGTACGAGCCGGACGCCACCGCCTTCGAGCAGGAGGAAGGCGACTGGTTCCCCGTCGATCCGCGGGAAGTCGTGCGCGAGGTCGGCGAGGCCTTCGCGGACAGTCCCAACGTCGAGGACCTGCTGGCGCTGGCGGGCGCGGTGGAGCGTCCCACCAAGTGGGGCCTCTACGACCGGGACGCGCTGGAGACCTGGGTGCAGGGGCGCGTCTGCCTGCTGGGCGACGCGGCGCACCCGATGCTGCCGACCTTCGGACAGGGGGCGGCGCAGGCCTTCGAGGACGCCGCCGCGCTGGCCAGCGCCTTCGCCATGCACCGCGAGGATGTCGCCACCGCCCTGCTGCACTACGAGCGGGTCCGGCACTACCGCGCCACGCGCTTCCAGCTGGGTTCGAAGTTCGCCTTCGACCACCTGCGCCCCAAGGACACCGAGGCGCAGAAGGCGCTGCTGGAGGGCGTCGACGAACGGGTCAGCCCCGCCTTCGCCCACGACAAGCGCGGCGGCGAGAACGACGCCTGGATCTACGCCTACGACGCGCGCAACATCGGCACCGAGCTGCCACGCAAGAAGCTGGGGCCATGGGACTTCCGCAAGTCCGCCGAGCTGCGCCACGCGGCGGCGACGCAGGCGCTCTGGACGCCGCCGGTGCCGGCGGACGGCACCCGCCGCATCACCCGCGAGGAGGTGGCCCGCCACAACACCCGCGACGATTGCTGGATGATCATCCGCGGCAAGGTCTACGACATCACCGAATGGGCCCCCCACCACCCCGGCGGCGCCGGCATGGCCCGCATGTACGCCGGCAAGGACGCGACGGCGGAGTTCGGCGACTACCACAGCGCGAAAGCGGTGCGGCACATGGCGCATTTCTGTATCGGGACGTTGGAGGCCGGCTGAGCCCGGGGGACGGTTCTTTCCGAGAGGCTACGCCTAAATCCGTCTTCACGATGCCGTAGAAACTCTTGCGGCACGGGATCGGCCGCGCCAATTCGTGTATCGTCACGAGTGATCAGTGCCCGGGAGACACCCCATGTCCAGCAACCGCCTCACCCGCCGCTCGATGCTCGTCGCATCCTGCGCCGTCCTCACCTCCGCGCGTACCGGCCTCGTCAGCCCAGCACAGGCGCAGGGGCTCGCGCCGACACAGTCCATGCGCGGCGGGTCGAACAACTACCTGCCCGGCGCCCCGATCGTAGAGCGGATCGGCGGCGGCGGGTTCTGGATGTCCGGCACCGTGCGCCGCGCCGGCGACGGGATGCCGCTGCCGGGGCGGCGCATCCAGATCTGGGCGCATACCACCGAAGGCCACGAACGCGATCCCCACAGCCAAGGCGCGACCCTGACCGATGCCGAGGGACGGTTTCGGCTGGAAATGCCGCAGATCGTCCCGGCCTTCGGGCAGCCGCACGGCCATCTTGCCTACGACGACGGCACCGAGTTCGGCACCGTCTTCCTGCGCCCGGTCATGCAAAGCGCCAGCGAAACCTCCCTCTCCGCCGATTTCGTGCTGGAGCCTGTCTGAGCCACGTGCCCCCGGCCAAAGCCTTCCTCGTCTGGACCTGCCTCGGCGCGGCCATCGCCGTGCCGATCGTGATCGCCGCGAAAAGCCCGCTGTTGCAGTGGCGGCAGCCGGTCTACATCGCCGCCGGTTTCGCCGGGATCGTCGCCATGGTCGCGGTGCTGATCCAGCCGCTTCTGGTGGCGGGCCTCCTGCCGGCGCTGACGGGGCGGCGCAGAAGCCGGGCGCACCGCATCGGCGGGGTCGTCCTTATCCTTGCGGTCATCGCCCATGTCGCCGGGCTCTGGATCACCAGTCCGCCGGACATGATCGACGCGCTCACCTTCTCGGCGCCCACCACGTTTTCGCCGCTGGGCGTGATTTCCATGTGGATGCTCTTCGCCGCCGCCAGCCTCGCGCTGCTGCGCCGGCACCTTCCCGCCCGCGTCTGGCGCGTCGGCCACACCGTCAGCGTCGCGCTGGCTGCGCTGACCGCGGTCGCCCACGCCATGCTGATCGAGGGCACCATGGGTACGCTGTCCAAGACCGCGCTTTGCCTGCTCGTGCTCGCCGCCACGGCGAAGGCGGTGCTGCAGTTCCAGCCATGGCGAAGCCTCCGCCTCACGCGTCGGTGATGGCGCCGAACCCACCCGGAAGGATCGAATCGCTTCCGGGTGCGCCGTGACGTGCTACGCCTCTGATGATTGACAGGGAGATCATATAATGGACGATCACATTACCCCCCGCCGCCTGACCGCGGCCGATTTCGACCAGGAGTTGCTGGACCTTTACGATTACTACGCGCACGGCAAGATCTCGAAGCGCGAGTTCCTCGACCGTGCCGGCAAGTGGGCGGTCGGCGGGCTGACCGCCGCCGCGATCCTCGGCACCCTCGCGCCCAATTACGCGCTGGCCCAGCAGGTGGCCGAGGACGATCCGGACATCACCGGCGAGGACATCACCTACCAAAGCCCCAACGGCACCGGCGAGATCACCGCCTACCTTGTCCGGCCGACCGAGATCGACCCGGACCAGCCGCCGGCGGCCGTGCTGGTCATCCACGAGAACCGCGGCCTCAACCCCTACATCCGCGACGTGGTCCGCCGCCTCGCCAAGGCCGGTTTCGTCGCCATGGGCCCGGACGGGCTGTCCTCCCTCGGCGGCTATCCCGGCAGCGACGACGAGGGGCGCGAGATGCAGCGGACCCTCGACGGCGAGGCGCTTCTCAACGATTTCTTCGCGGGGTTCGAGTATCTGCAGGCGCTTGAGGGGACGAACGGCAAGGTGGGGGCGACGGGCTTCTGCTACGGCGGCGGCGTGGTCAACAAGCTGGCGGTGGCCTATCCGGAAATGGCCGCGGGCGTCCCCTTCTACGGAGCGGCGCCGGACAGCGCCATGGTCGCCCAGATCCAGGCGCCTTTGATGATCCAGCTCGCCGCGCTCGACCAGCGGATCAACGCGATGTGGCCGGAGTACCAGAAGGCGTTGGAAGAGAACGACAAGCGCTACGAGGCGCACATCTATCCGGGCGTCAACCACGGCTTCCACAACGACACCACCCCCCGCTACGACGAGGCGGCCGCGAAGCTGGCGGAAGAGCGCACGGTGGCGTGGTTCCGCACCTACCTCGCGGGTTGATCGGCGTGGAAGCAGGGGCACACTGCTTTCGGTGAACTCGGACGGGCGGCCAACAGCCGCCCGTCGCACCTACATTTTATGCACCGCAGCGGCCGTGACGCGGTCCCTCTGCTCCGGCTCCGGCCGCGCCCCGGCCTGACCCGAGGTCGCCGGAAAATCCCCGTTGCGATCCGGCACCGTTTGCCCAAAGGTGCCCGCATGGGTGGTGAACGAATGTCCATTAGACCTGCATCGGCCGGCGATCTGCCCGAGCTGCTTGCGCTCTACGCCGACGACGACCTGGGCCAGACCCGAGAGGCGGCCGGGGTGGGCGCGGCCTACCAAGACGCCTTCGCGGCCATCGAGAGCGACCCAAACCACGAACTGGTGGTGGGCGAGATCGAGGGACGGATCGTGGCGACGCTGCTGCTGTCCTTCCTGCCGGGGCTGTCGCGCCACGGTGCCTGGCGCGCGCAGATCGAGGCGATGCGGGTGGCGTCCGACCTGCGCGGCAAGGGGCTGGGGCGGGAGCTGCTGGACTGGGCGGTCGCCCGGGCCCGCCGCCGGAATTGCCGGCTGGTGCAGCTGACCTCGGACCGGCGCCGGCCCGAGGCGCACCGTTTCTACGAGGCCGCCGGCTTCGTCCCCTCCCACCTCGGCTTCAAACTGGCGCTCGAACCCCTATGACAGATTTCCCCATTTTCGACGGTCACAACGACCTGGTGCTGCGCCTGCTGCGCGGCGACGTGACGGCAGAGGGCGTGGCGGCGGGCCTGCCGGACGGGCATATCGACAAGCCCCGGGCGCGGCGCGGCGGCTTCGGCGGCGGGATGTTCGCGATCTTCGTGCCCAGCCCCGGCAATGCCGCGGTGCGCCACGAGGAGATGCAGTCGCCGCCCTACGACATCCCCCTGCCCGACCCGATCCCCGAGGCCATGGCGCTGGAGTGGACCGAGCGCGGCTTCGCGGCGCTGGAGGCGCTGGAGGCCGCGGGCGCGGTGCGGCTGTGCCGAAGCGCGGCCGAGGTGGTGAAGGCGCTGCCGGCCGAGGAGATGGCGGCGGTGATCCACATCGAGGGCGCCGAGGCGGTGGACCGCGATTTCGCGCGGCTGCACGAATGGCACGGGCGCGGCCTGCGCTCGCTGGGCCCGGTCTGGAGCCGCGACACCGTCTGGGGCCACGGCGTGCCCTTCCGCTTTCCGTCGGATCCTGACATCGGCCCCGGCCTGACCGAGGCCGGCAAGGCGCTGGTGCGCGAGTGCAACCGGCTGAAGATCATGATCGACATGTCCCACCTGAACGCCGCCGGCGTCGAGGACGTGGCGCGGATCACCGACGCGCCGCTGGTGGCCACCCATTCCAACGCCTGGGCGGTCTGCAACAACGCGCGCAACCTGACCGACCGGCAGCTGGACATGATCCGCGACAGCGACGGCATGGTGGGGATCAACTTCGCCAGCGCCTTCCTGCGCCCCAACGGATGCATGGACGCGGAATTCGAGCTTGACATAGTGCTCCGACATTTTGACCATCTGGTCGAAAGGCTGGGAGAGGATCGTGTCGGCCTTGGATCGGACTTCGACGGCGCGCTGGTGCCCGCCCCGATCCAGGATTGCGCGGGCCTGCCCAACCTTCTCGAAGCGCTGCAACTGCATGGGGTGGACGATGGCCTGATGGCCAAGCTGACCCATGAAAACTGGGTGCGCGTCCTGCGGAAAACGTGGGGCGAACAATAACCGAACAGGGAGAACGACAATGAAGAACATCTTCGTCGCGGCCGCGGTCGCGGGAATCATGGCGGCGGGCGCCGCCGCGCCGGCCTTCGCCGAGACACCGCCGAACATGCTGGTGATCGCGAACCGGATCGACGACATCAAGACCTTCGACCCGGCCGAGAGCTTCGAGTTCGCCGGCCAGGATGTCAGCCGCAACGTCTACGAGACGCTGGTGAACTTCGACCCGATGGACCTGGACGCCGGCTTTCAGCCGCACCTGGCGGAAAGCTGGGAGGTCAGCGAGGACGGCACCACCATCACCTTCACAATGGCGGACGGGCATGTCTTCGAGTCCGGCAACCCGGTGACGGCCGAGGACGCCGAGTTCTCGCTGCGCCGCGCGGTGATCCTGAATAAGACCCCCGCCTTCATCTTCACGCAGTTCGGCTTCACCCCCGAGAACGTCGAGGAAACCATCGTCGCCACCGACGAGAAAACACTGGTCCTGAAGCTGGACAAGCCCTACGCCGTGTCCTTCGTGCTGAACTGCCTTGCCGCCGTGATCGGCGGCATCGTGGACAAGCAGACCGTCATGGCCAACGAGGTCGACGGTGACCTTGGCAACGAGTGGCTGCGCACCAACACCGCCGGCTCCGGCCCCTACAAGGTGGCGGACTGGAAGCCGAACGAGAGCGTCCTGATGGACCTCAACCCCAACTACCAGGGCGACAAGCCGGCGATGGAGCGGGTGATCGTCCAGCACATCCAGGAAAGCGCCACGCAGCGCCTGCAGCTGGAGCGCGGCGACATCGACGTGGCCCGCAACCTGTCGCCCGAGGACGTGGCCGGGCTGGAAGGCGTCGAGGGCGTCAAGATCGTCGACGAGCTGCGCGGCCGGCTGATGTATTTCGCGGCCAACCAGAAGAACGAGATGCTGTCGGACCCCAAGGTGGTCGAGGCGCTGAAGCTGGCGGCCGACTACGAAGGGATGTCGAACTCCTTCCTCAAGGGGCAGTACACGGTGCACCAGGCCTTCCTGCCGCGCACCTTCCTCGGCGCGCTGGAGGAAACGCCCTTCTCCTACGACATGGAGGCGGCGAAGGCGGCGCTGGCGGAGTCGGATCACCCCGACTGCGGGCCGATCAAGATCTCTGTGCGCGACGCGCAGGAGCGGATGGACATCGCCCAGTCGCTGCAGAACACCTGGGGCCAGCTTGGCTGCGATGTCGAGCTGATCGTCGGCACCGGCGCGCAGACGCTCGACCGCTACCGCGCGCGCGAGCATGACATCTACCTCGGCGCCTGGGGCCCGGACTACCCGGACCCGAATACCAACGCCGGCACCTTCGCCTACAACCCGGACAATACCGACGAGGCGGGCGCGACCGGCCTGCTGGCCTGGCGCAACGCCTGGGACATCCCGGAGATGAGCGAGAAGACCCTCGCCGCGGTGGTCGAGAACGATACCGAGGCCCGCGCCGAGATGTACCGCGAGCTGCAGCGCGAGCATCAGCAGGCCAGCCCCTTCGGCATCATGTTCCAGCAGATCGAGCAGAACGGGATGCGCGCGAACGTCGAGAACTTCGTGGCCGGCGGCGCGACCACGGCCGTGTCCTACTGGGTCATCACCAAGTAGATGGCCGATCAGAACGTAAATCAAACGGGCGGGCGGCTTGGGCCGCCCGTTCCCATCTGGGTCCGCAAGTCGCTGTCCACTACCGCGACCGTGGCCGCCACGCTGCTTGGCCTGCTGTTCGTGACCTTCATGATCGGCCGGGTGATGCCCATCGACCCGGTGCTGGCGGTGATCGGCGAGCGCGCGACACAGGTGCAGTACGAACAGACCTACCGCGACCTCGGGCTCGACCAGCCGCTGCTGGTGCAGTTCTGGATCTACGTGCGTGACGTGCTGCAGGGCGACTTCGGCAAGTCCATCCGCACCGGGCAGGAGGTCGCCACCGACATCGCCCGCGTCTTCCCCGCCACGCTGGAGCTTGCCACCCTGGGCACGCTCCTGGGCGTCGTCCTAGGGGTGCCGCTGGGCGTCATGGCGGCGGTGCGCCGGGGCAGCTGGATCGACCAGATCGCCCGCTTCGTCGGCCTCATCGGGTATTCCATGCCGATCTTCTGGCTGGGGCTGGTGGGGCTGCTGCTGTTCTACGGCATCCTCGGCTGGGTCGCCGGGCCGGGACGGCTTGGCATCTTCTACCAGGGGATCGTGGAGCCGATCACCGGCCTCCTGCTGGTGGACAGCGCCCTGCGCGGCGAATGGACCGTGTTCCGCGACGCCTTTTCCCACATCATCCTGCCCGCCTCGCTGCTGGGCTACTACAGCCTGGCCTACATCAGCCGCATGACCCGGTCGTTCATGCTGGAGCAGCTGAGCTCGGAATACGTCATCACCGCCCGCGTCAAGGGCGTGAGCGAGCGGCAGGTGATCTGGGGCCACGCCTTCCGCAACATCCGCATCCAGCTGGTGACGGTGATCGCGCTGGCCTACGCGAACCTGCTGGAAGGCTCGGTGCTGACCGAGATCATCTTTGCCTGGCCCGGCCTCGGCAGCTACCTCACCACCTCGCTGCTGGCCAACGACATGAACTCCGTCCTGGGCGGGACGGTGGTGATCGGGACGATCTTCGTGGCGATCAACATCTTCTCCGACCTGCTCTACCGCTTCTTCGATCCGAGGGCCAAATGACCACCTCCCAAGGAATGCGCGCCTGGCTGCTGGCCGAGGAACCCACCTCGCGCCGGCACGCGCGCCTCTCGGCCTGGTACAAGGGCTGGCTGACGCTGCGCTCGAACACCCTCGCGATGCTGGGGCTGCTGGTGCTGGCCTTCCTGGTGCTGGCGGCGATCTTCGCGCCGCTGCTGGCCAGCCATGACCCCTTCGCCCAGGACCTCGGCCAGCGCCTGCTGCCGCCGGGAAGCGGCGAGCACCTGTTCGGCACCGACAGCCTCGGGCGGGACATCTATTCGCGGCTGCTCTACGGCGCGCGGATCTCGATCTACATCGTCATGCTGGTGGTCATGGTGGCCCCGGTGGTGGGGCTGATCGTCGGCACGGTGGCGGGCTTTGCCGGCGGCTGGATCGACGTGCTGCTGATGCGGATCACCGACATCTTCCTCGCCTTCCCGCGGCTGATCCTGGCGCTGGCCTTCGTGGCCGCCCTGGGCGCGGGGATCGAGAACGCAGTGCTGGCGATCTCGCTGACCGCCTGGCCGCCCTACGCGCGCATCGCCCGGGCCGAGACGCTGACGATCCGCAACTCGGACTACATCCACGCGATCCGCCTGCAGGGGGCGGGGCCGCTGCGGATCGTCACGCGGCACATCTGGCCGCTGTGCATCTCTTCGCTGGTGATCCGCGTCACGCTGGACATGGCGGGGATCATCCTGACCGCTGCGGGCCTCGGGTTCCTCGGCCTCGGCGCGCAGCCGCCCAGCCCGGAATGGGGGGCGATGATCTCGGAGGGGCGCAAGTTCATCCTCGACAGCTGGTGGGTCGCCACGATCCCCGGCCTCGCCATCTTCTCGATCAGCCTTGCCTTCAACCTGCTGGGCGACGGGCTGCGCGACGTGCTGGACCCGAAGGACGGCGGCGCATGACCGAGGCCCCCCTTCTCGACGTGGAAAACCTCTGGGTCCGGTTCCACACCCGCAGCGGCGTTCTGGACGCGGTGCGCGGCATCTCCTTCACGCTGGGCCGCGAGCGGCTGGGCATCGTCGGCGAAAGCGGCTCGGGCAAGTCGATGACCGGCCGCGCGGTGCTGCGGCTGATACGCCCGCCGGGAATGGTCGAGGCCGACCGGCTGGCGATCCACGGCGAGGACATCCTGACCCTGCCGGAAAAGCGCATGCGCCAGCTGCGGGGCGGGCGCGTGTCGATGGTGATGCAGGACCCGAAGTTCTCGCTGAACCCGGTGATGACCGTGGGCCAGCAGCTGGTGGAGGCCCTGCGCGCCCATGAACGCATCTCGCGCAGCGAGGCCCGCAAGCGCGCGCTGGCAATCCTCGACGAGGTGGCGATCCGCGACCCAGAGCGGGTGATGGGCCTCTACCCGCACGAGGTCTCGGGCGGCATGGGCCAGCGCATCATGATCGCCATGATGGTGTTGCCGAACCCCGAGATCCTGATCGCGGACGAGCCGACCTCGGCGCTCGACGTCTCGATCCAGCTGCAGGTGCTCGACATCCTCGACAAGATGGTCCGCGACCGGGGCATGGGCCTGATGTTCATCAGCCACGACCTGAATCTCGTCGCCAAGTTCTGCGACCGCATCGCGATCATGTACGCCGGCCGGATCGTCGAGACCTGCAAGGCGGACGAGCTGCGACAGGCGAAGCACCCCTACACGCTTGGCCTGCTGAACTCGGTGCCCGACCTGGAGCGCCCCCGCGACAGGCTCGAGGTGCTGAAACGCGACCCCGCCTGGCGCGAGGCCCCTTCCGTGAGCGCCCGGGCATGAGCGCGATCGACATCAACAACCTCGACGTCTGGTTCGGCGCGGGCGCAGAGCGCAGCATGGCGGTGCGGGACGTGTCGTTCCAGGTGGCCGGAGGCGAAAGCTTCGGCCTCGTCGGCGAAAGCGGATCGGGCAAGTCCACCATCCTGCGGGCGATCGCGGGGCTGGTCCCCACCTGGTCGGGCGAGATGACCGTGGCCGGCGAGAAGTTGGGGCCGCGGCGCAGCCGGGGGTTCTTCCGCAAGGTGCAGATGGTGTTCCAGGACCCCTACGCCTCGCTGCATCCGCGCCAGACCGTCGACCGCGTCCTGTCCGAAACGATGAAGCTGCACGGCATGAGCGACATCGACCGGCGCATCGGCCGGCTGCTGGATGACGTCGGCCTCGGCCCCGGCTTCCGCTTCCGCTACCCGCACCAACTGTCGGGCGGCCAGCGCCAGCGCGTCGCCATCGCCCGGGCGCTGGCCTGCGAGCCGGCGATCGTGCTGCTGGACGAGCCGACCTCGGCGCTCGACGTCTCTGTGCAGGCGGAGATCCTCAACCTGCTGACCGACCTGCGCCGCGAGCACGACCTGACCTACGTCATGGTCTCCCACGACTTCGGCGTGGTGGGGCACCTGTGCGAGCGTGTCGGCGTGATGCAGGAGGGCAGGTTCGTCGAGGTGCTGACGGTCGAGGACATGCGCAGCCTGAAGGCGCGCGAGCCCTACACCCAGCATCTGCTGAAAAGCTCGATCAACTCGATCCGGTGAAGGCCCCGCGCGCAGGCAGAGAGAGACAGCCATGGCCCCCCCGAAACGGCCGACGCCCCGGATCGACCTGCGGCTTCTGGCCTACCTGCACGCGGTGTCCGAGACCGGCAACATCACCCGCGCCGCCGCGCGGCTGAACATCGCCCAGCCGACGCTGTCCAAGGCGCTGCAGGTGCTGGAGGACCAGGTGGGCAGCCCGCTGCTGCTGCGCCACGCGCACGGGGTGACGCTGACCCCGGTGGGGGCGCGGCTGGCCCAGCACGCGGGCGCGATCCGCGCGCAGGTGGCGCAGGCCGAGGCGGAGGTGGCAGAGCGGCTGTCGGGCGATGCCGGCACGGTGCGGATCGGCGCCGGCCCTTCCTGGGTGCGGCGGCTGCTGCCAGAGGTGGTGGCGGCGCTGACGGCGGAGCGTCCCGGCGTCGTGGTGGAGGTCGACGGCGGCTTTGACGGCAACCTGCTGCGCCGGCTGCAGGCGGGCGACCTCGACTTCGTGGTGGCCGAACTGCCGCTGGAGCGCGAGGGCCCGTTCCGCTTCGAGCTGCTGACCAGCGACGACCTGGTGGCGGTGGCGCGGCCCGAGCACCCGCTGGCCGGGGCCCGCGCGGTGCCCGCCGCCCGGGCTCTGTCGGTCGCCTGGGGGCTGCCGCCGACCTCGACCCTGGCGCGGCGCAAGCTGGACGGGCGGATCACCAGCCTCGGCCACATGCCGCCGCGCCCGGTGATCACCTCGTCCTCGCACAGCTTCCTCGCCAGCGCCGCGCGCTGCGCCGACCTGATGCTCTACACCACCCGCTCGCAGCTGCTGTCGCCCGAGGGGCTCGCCCTGCGCGAGATCGACGTGCCGGAGCTGGTGACGAGCCGCGAGGCGGGGCTGATCTTCCGCGCCGGGGCGCTGCTGTCGCCGGTGGCAGAGGCGGTGGCGGAACGGCTGGTCGCGGCCTGCCGCGCGGACCCGGTAAACTGAGACATAGCCTGTGGCTATGGACACTGGTGTTTTCATCATTTTTCTTCTGTTCCGGGCCGGCGTAGCGTCACGCCACCGGCGCCGCGCCCAGAGCGCGCCGGCCATCTGGGAGGAATTCGATTTGCTGAACATCACGCCTTCGTCCGTCCGCCGGCTGCTCGGCACCACCGTTTGCGGCGCGCTTCTGGCCGCCGCCGGCGCCGCCGCCGCGCAGGACCAGCCGCCGATCACCATCGTCATCAACCAGTCGCCCTGGTTCCCCGGCTTCCAGTCGGTTGTGGAGCTTTACGAGGAGACCACCGGCAACACGGTGGAACTGGACGTGAACCCCTTCGCCGGCAGCCTTGAAAAGCAGCGCACCGCGGTGCGCAGCGATGAAAGCCCCTTCGATCTGCTGATCATGAACGCGGGCTTCTTCACCGAGTTCTACACCGGCGGCTTCGTCGAGCCGCTGAACGAGATCGACCCCGACTTCGCGCTGAGCGAAGACATCTACGACTTCGACGAAAGCGTCTGCTGGGACGCCGAGGCCAAGGTGCTGTCCTGCGACAGTGGCAAGCTGATGTCGGTGCCGGTGAACCCCAACATCCTGATCCTGCACTACCGCGCCGATCTCTACGAGGCGAACGGGCTGGAGGTGCCGACCACCTGGGAGCAGCTTTACGAGAACGCCAAGGTGCTGGGCGCCGGCGGGATGTACGGCATCTCGCAGCGCGGCCAGCGCGGCGCCTTCGACGTGACCTATGACGTCTTTCCCTACATCTGGGCCTACGGCGGCGGCATCGTCGAGCCCAAGGACGACGGCAGCTTTACCGTGGCGATCAACAGCCCCGGAACGCTGGAGGGGATGGAGATGTATCTCAAGCTGGCGAACGACGTGGGGCACCCCTCGACCGCCGGCCAGACCCAGACCAACGTGATCCAGAACATGGCCACGGGCCGCGCCGCACATATCAACTCGGTGCTGGCGGTGGGGCTGTTCGACGATCCGAACCAGTCCGCGGTCGTGGGCCAGGTCAACTACGCGCCGCCCCCGGGCACCGAGGAGAACGGGTTCTACACCCCGCTCGGCCACTGGCTGGCGGGCGTTCCGAAGAACATTCCGGATGAGCAGAAGAAGGCGGCGCTGGCCTTCCTCGAGTGGTTCCAGACCGACGAGGCGCAGCGCGCCTATGCCGAGGCGGGCTCTGCCCCGGTCAGCCGCGCGGTGCTGGAATCCGAGATGGCCGACACCGAGGAGTTCCGCTGGATGAAGGCGCTGGCACAGGCGCTGCCAAACTCGCGGCTGACCTTCAGCATTCCCGAGGCGAGCCAGGTTCTGGCGATCACCGAGCTGCGGCTGAACCAGGCGATCGGCGGCGAGATGCCGCTGGCCGAGGCGCTGAACACCGCGGCAGAGGAGATCGCCAAGGTGATGCAGGACGCCGGCTACACCTACGAGCAGCTGGACCCGCTGCCCTGATCCGCCGGGGCCGCCCCACGCCGGGCGGCCCCACCCCCCTTTCCTTCCCCCTCGCCCGACGGATGCCCTGATGAGCTCTGACACGTTCTGGCGCTATGCCCTGCTTTTGCCGGCCATCGCGCTGTTCGCGCTGCTGACGATCCTGCCGCTGGTCAACCTGCTGGCGCTCAGCTTCAACGACGTGGAATGGCTGAACCGGAAGGCGGTGTGGGACTGGGTCGGGCTGGCCAACTACGCCGCCCTGCCCGAGGACAACCTGCTGCGCGCCGGGCTGCTGAACACGCTGATCTTCGCGGTGGTGGCGGTGGCGCTGCAGATGCTGATCGGCTTCACCCTGGCGCTGCTGACCACCCAGATCACCCGCGGGCGCACCTTCTACCGCACGGTGTTCATCCTGCCGATCCTGGTGCCCGGCATCATCATCGGCGCGATCTGGAAACTGATGTATTCCTTCGACTTCGGCGTGATCAACGCGGCCCTCGTCGCGATCGGCCTGCCGCCGCAGGACTGGCTGGGCAACCCGGACCTCGCGCTGCTGTCCGTCATCATCGTCGACGTCTGGCACTGGACGCCGTTCTGCTTCCTGCTGCTGCTGGCGGGGCTGGAATCGCTGCCCGACGACATCTTCGAGGCCGCGCGGATCGACGGCGCCACGCGCTGGCAGATCCTGCGCCACATCACGCTGCCGCTGATGCTGCCGGCGCTGGTGGTGACCTTCGTGTTCCGGATGATCCTGGCCTTCAAGGTCTTCGACGAGATCTACCTGCTGACCGGCGGCGGCCCCGGCACCGCCACCGAGGTGATCAGCTTCACCATCTACCGGCGGTTCTTCACCGAGGACCAGACCGGCTATGGCTCTGCCATGTCGATCGCGGTGATCGCGATCATCGCGTTGCTGATCATCGTCGGCACCCGCGCCACCGCCGGCAGGGGAGCACGGCCATGACCGATCCGGCAGAGACCCGCGCCGCGGTGGCGCGCCACGCGGTGCTGGCGTTGTTCGCGCTGGTGGTGCTGTTCCCCTTCGCCTGGATCGTGATGGCGGCCTTCAAGACGCAGATCGACCTTCTGATGGGCCGGCTGCTGTTCCAGCCGAACCTTTACGGCTTCACCAACGTGCTGTTCGACAAGACCTCGGACTTCGTGCGCAACTTCACCAACTCGACGGTGATCGGCATCGTCAGCACGCTGCTGGTGCTGACCGTGGCGACGCTGGCGGCCTTCGCGCTCTACCGGCTGAACTGCCCCGCCTGGTTGCTGCATTCGCTGCTGGGCTGGTCGGTGGTGTTCCACATGGTGCCGCCGATCACGCTGGCCGGGGCCTGGTACTCGATGTTCCGCTGGGCCGGGATGGACAATTCCTATGCCGGGATCATCCTTGCGCATACGACGCTGCACCTGCCGATGGCGCTGTGGATGATGGGGGTGTTCATCCGCGACGTTCCGCGCGAGCTGGTGGAGGCGGCGCAGATCGACGGCGCGCGGGTGCCGCAGATCCTGTGGTCGGTGGTGCTGCCGATCGTGCGCCCCGGGCTGGCCGCCACTGGCATTCTCACCTTCATCTTCAGCTGGAACGAGTTTCCCGTGGCCCTGGTGCTCAGCCAGCGCCAGACGGCGACGGTGCCGCTGGGGATTGGCAAGTACGCGCAGGAGAACACCATCGCCTTCACCGAGATGGCCGCAGCCTCGACCCTGTCGATCCTGCCGGCGCTGGTGCTTCTGATCTTCGCGCAGCGCTTCATCGTCCGCGGCCTCACCTCCGGCGCCGTCAAGTAGGGCCAGTATCCAAGGCTAGCATCCAGTGCCTGCATCCAGAGCCAGTATCCAGAGATTGCCATGAAAACCGTTTTCGTCCTGTTCGACAGCCTCAACCGGCACATGCTTTCGCCCTACGGCGGCGACACCGTGCCCACCCCGAACTTCGAGCGGCTGGCTGCGCGCGCCGCGACTTTCGACCGGCACTACGTGGGCTCGATGCCCTGCATGCCCGCGCGGCGTGACCTGCTGAGCGGTCGGCTCAGCTTCCTGCACCGCAGCTGGGGGCCGCTGGAACCCTTCGACAACGCCTTTCCCGAGATCCTGGCGCGCGACAAGGGGGTCTACAGCCACCTCGTCACCGATCACTTCCACTATTTCGAGGACGGCGGCGCCACCTACCACACCCGCTACGACAGCTACGAGCAGGTGCGCGGGCAGGAGGGCGACCGCTGGCAGGCCGAGGTCTCGCCGGACTGGAACGCGCTGTCGGACCAGATCCACCCCGCACAGTTCTCCCGCGAGCGGCGCAACTACAAGGCGCAGAACGCGGTGAACCGGCAGGTGATCCGCGAGGAGGCCGATTTCCCCTCGGCCAAGGTCTTCGACCGCGGCCTCGCCTTCATCGAGCGCAACAAGGCGGCGGGCGACTGGTTCCTGCAGATCGAGACCTTCGACCCGCACGAGCCCTTCCACGCCCCCGACCGCTTCAAGGCGCCCTACGCCACCGGCTGGAACGGCGGCATCCGCGACTGGCCGCCCTACGGCAGGGTCGAGGAACTGCCCGAGGAGGCCGCCGAACTGCGCGCCAACTACCACGCCACGCTGGCGCATTGCGACCACCTGCTGGGCCGGCTGCTGGACCGCTTCGACGCCGACAACCTGTGGGACGACACGCTGCTGATCGTCACCACCGACCACGGCTTCCTGCTGGGCGAGCACGATTTCTGGGCCAAGAACCGGATGAACATCTACCAGGAGATCGCCCATATCCCGCTGTTCGTGCATGACCCGCGCCGGCCCGCCAGCCACGGCACCCGGATCGCCGCCCTGACCCAGACCGCGGACTTCGCGCCGACCCTGCTGGAGGTCCATGGCGCCGAGATCCCCGAAGAGATGACTGCACGGTCGATCCTGCCGCTGCTGGACGGGGAGGAGAAGATCCACGACGCGCTGCTGTTCGGCTATTTCGGCGGCGCGGTGAACGTGACCGACGGGCACTACAGCTACCACCGCTATCCCCCCGATTTGGCGCGGCAGGAGATCTACCAGTACACGGTGATGCCCACCCATATATACGAGCCGTTCCCGGTCGCCGAACTGGCCGGCGCCACGCTGGCCGAACCGTTCAGCTTCACCAAGGGCGTGCCGCTGCTTAAGGTGCCGGTGAAACCGGGATCGGCGATGTCGCGCAACTACGGGCCCGACTGCTTCATCGAGGACGAGACCCGGCTGTACGACCTCGCCGCCGATCCGCAGCAGCAGGCGCCGCTCGACGATCCGGAGACCGAGGCGCGGATGGCCGCGCTGATGGCCAGCCTGATGGCCGGGCTATCCGCGCCCCGGGAGGCCTTCGCGCGGCTGTCGCTGACGCCCGGGGGGATCGCCGCGGAATGACCGACCCCCTGCCCCACTGGCCGCGCCCGGCGCGCGAGACGCTGGCCGACCTGGTGGGCGACCGCCGGCAGCTGGCCTCGGTGCGGCAGGTCGAACTGCGCGACGGCGCCGAGGCCGGGGTGCGCGCCCTTGCCTTCTCGACAGGCGGCGGGCTGGATTTCTGGGTGCTGCAGGATCGCAGCTTCGACATCGGCGCGCTCAGCTGGCGCGGGCTGCCGCTGGCCTGGCAACACCCGGCGGGCTTCGCGCGCCCCGGCCTTTACCCCGCCGGCGCCGACGACGGCACCGCGGTCGAACGCTCGCTGGGCGGCTTCCTCGTCACCTGCGGTCTGGACAACGCGCGCCAGCCGCGGGACGGGCTGCCGCTGCACGGCACGCTGCCCTTCACGCCCGCGCGGCTGACCGCCTGCGGCGAGGACTGGGAGGCGCTGACCCCGGTGCTTTATGCCGAGGGCGAGGTCACCAACCTGCACCTATCGCGCGGCGGCTTCCGGCTGACCCGGCGGATCGAGGCGCCGATCGCCGGCAACCGGCTGTCGATCACCGACCGGGTCGAGAACATCGGCCCCCTGCCCGCCGAGATGCGCGTGCTCTACCACATGAACCTCGGGTTTCCGGCGATCGGCCGCGGCACTTGCGTGGCGCTGGACGGCACCCCCGTTGCCTTGGCCGAGGCGGCAGAGGCCGGCGGCGACGTGAACATCGCCTGCCACCGCGCCGGCGGCGCCGACGGCCGGTTCCGGGTGGCGCTGACGCGGCCGCGCTCTGGCCAGTGGCCGGGGCTGGCGATGCGGGTCGAGGGCCCGGCCCGGGCGCTGCCCTACGTCCAGTTCTGGCGCGACAGCCGCCCGCGGCGCAACGTGCTGGGCATCGAGCCGTCCAACTGCGACCGGGCTGAGGACGGCACCAGCGGGCCCGGCACCCGGCTGGAACCGGGAGAAAGCTGGACCGCCCGGCTCGACATCACCTTTTCGCAACCTGCACAAAGCCAGTCGCCCGGCGGCGACGGGGAGGAACCAGAATGGCAACCGTCTCGCTCCAGGGCCTGAACAAATCCTTCGGCAATGTCCGGGTGATCAAGGACATCGACCTCGAGATCGAGGAAGGTGAGTTCGTGGTGCTGATCGGCCCCTCGGGCTGCGGCAAGTCCACCCTGCTGCGGATGATCGCGGGGCTGGAGACGATCAGCGGCGGCGTGCTGCGGATCGACGGCAAGCGGATGAACGAGGTCCCCCCGCGCGAGCGCGGCATCTCGATGGTGTTCCAGTCCTACGCGCTGTATCCGCACATGACGAGCGAGCGGAACATGTCCTTCTCCCTGCGCCTCGCCCGCACCCCGGAGGCCGAGCAGAAGGAAAAGGTGGGACGGGCCGCCGGCGTGCTGGGGCTTGGCCCCTACCTCGACCGGCTGCCGCGGCAGCTGTCGGGCGGCCAGCGCCAGCGCGTCGCCATGGGCCGCGCCATCGTGCGCGAGCCCGACGTGTTCCTCTTCGACGAGCCGCTGTCCAACCTCGACGCAAAGCTGCGGGTGCGAATGCGCGCCGAGCTGAAGGAGCTGCACCAGAAGCTGCGCACCACCACCGTCTATGTCACCCACGACCAGATCGAGGCGATGACCCTCGCCGACCGCATCGTGGTGCTGCGCGACGGCGAGATCGAGCAGATCGGCACGCCGCTGGAGCTTTACGATCATCCGGTCAACGCCTTCGTCGGCACCTTCCTCGGGTCGCCCTCGATGAACCTGTTCGACGCCGAGATCGCCCCCGACGACGCCACGCGTCTGCGGCTGAAGGGCGGCGAGGAGATCCGCCTGCCCGCCCCCGCCGCGCGCCGCGGCCCCGTCACCGTGGGCATCCGGCCCGAGCACTTCCGCCTCTCGGACACCCCCCTGCCCCAGAGCCTGAGCGCCGAGGTGGTGGTGGTCGAGCCCACCGGCAGCATGACCGAGGTGGTGATGCGCAAGGACGGCCGCGACTTCATCGCCACCTTCCCCGAACGCGTCACGCTGCGCCCCGGCCAGCAGGTCCACCTGGCGCCGGCACCCGAGCAGATCCGCATTTTCGAGCATGACCCGGCGGCGGGGGCGGAATAGGCCGGATGGCCGGGGCGGGCGTGGGCGGCGTGCTGCTGTGGCACGGGGGGCCGTTGCAGGTATGGCGAGACGTCGGGTTCGTGATCAGGTAGCGCCTGAATGCCGAGATAAACTCTGATGCGATGTGGCGGAGAAGGAGGGATTCGAACCCCCGGAGGGCTTGCACCCTCAACGGTTTTCAAGACCGCCGCATTCGACCGCTCTGCCACTTCTCCGACGCCCCCGTCCTAGCCGCTCCGGCCACCGCCGCGCAAGGGCCGGCGGGGACGACACAGGGGTGGGTGAAATCACGCATCCGAAGCCTTGACTCTTTGCAAGTCCCGCCATGCCCGCTAAGCTTGACGCACTCGCGTGCAGGCCCGCCGCGGGATGAGGCAATGAAGCGCGGCGCAAGTCCGTGCGAAGGGGGCAGTAAATGATAGGCATGCGGACGGGGCGTCTGGCCCTGATGCTCTGCGGCGTGGCGGTATTGTCCGGCTGCGCCGAGAACAGCGATTTCAACTTCTTCAAGAAGGATTCCTCCGGTCCCGAGGTGACGGGCGGGCTGGATGATCCCAGTTCGGTCAAGCTGGTGGAGCGGGACGTCGAGGCGCCCGAGGTGTTCCAGGCCAGCGACAAGGGCCTCTGGGACGGCCGCCCCTCGCTGGGCGGTGTCTGGGTCGCGCACCCCGACGTGAGCGAGCCGGAGCGGGTGATCGTGCGCAATGCCGACACCGGCAAGTTCGTCATCGGCGCCCTGTTCAAGCGCGAGCGCGACAACCCCGGCCCCAGCTTCCAGGTCTCCTCGGACGCGGCGGCGGCGCTGGGAATGCTGGCCGGTGCGCCCGGCCCGCTGAACGTCACCGCGCTGCGCCGCCAGGAGGTGCCACTTTCGGGCGAGGCGCCGGCGCTGGACGCCCCCGCCGCGCTGGAGGCCCCCGAGGCGATCGCCACCAGCACGCTGGAAGATCCCATCAGCACCGCCTCGGCTGCGCTGGACCGGGTCGAGACGCCGCTGCCGGTCACCAACGTGGTGCCCACCTCGGCCCCGGCCACCGGCCCCGAGGCCGCGCCGAAGCCCGCGAAGATCCCCGGCCTGTCCAAGCCCTACGTGCAGATCGGCCTGTTCAGCGTCGAGGACAACGCCGACCGCAACGGCACCGCCCTGCGCAACGCCGGCATCCTGCCGACGATCCGCAAGGAGGAAAGCAGCGGCAAGACCTACTGGCGGGTCGTCGTCGGGCCTGCGCCGAATGTCGCCGAACGGCGCGCGATGCTGGCGAAGGTCAAGAAGCTGGGGTATGCAGACGCCTACTTCGTCACCGACTGACCCAGCCTGATCCGCCGCAAAGGAGCGCCCCCGCCATGCGTCTCGCCCGCCTCTTCGCAACGCTCGCGCTGATCCTTGCGGCGGCCCTGCCCGCCAATGCCTTCGACACCCAGGCCCGCGCGGCCTGGGTCTTCGACATGACCACCGGCACGGTGCTGATGGAGAAGGAGGCGGACATCCCGCTGCCCCCGGCCTCGATGTCCAAGCTGATGACGCTGAACATGCTGTTCGAGGCGCTGCGCGACGGGCGGGTCACCATGGACACCCGGTTCGGCGTGTCCACCCGGGCCAAGAACATGGGCGGCTCCACCATGTTCCTGAACGAGACCGACCGGCCCACGGTGGAGGAACTGATCAAGGGCATCGTGGTGCTGTCCGGAAACGACGCTTGCGTGGTGGTGGCCGAGGGGCTGGCGGGCACCGAGGACGCCTTTGCCCGCATGATGAACGAGCGGGCCAAGGCGCTGGGAATGAACAATTCCTCCTTCGCCAACGCCTCTGGCTGGCCGCATCCGGACCACCGCATGTCGATGCGGGACCTGGGCATCCTCGCGGTGCGGCTGATCACCGAGTTTCCCCAGTTCTACGCCTACTTCGGCATGCGCGAGTTTCCCTTCGACGGCCGCGCGCCGCAGAACCGCTTCAACCGCAACCCGCTGCTGGATCTCGGCATCGGCGCCGACGGGCTGAAGACCGGCCATACCTCCGAGGCGGGATATGGCCTTGTCGGCTCGGCCCAGCAGGGCCAGCGCCGGGTGGTCTTCGTGCTCACCGGCCTCGGATCGGAAAAGGCGCGGGCAGAGGAGGCAGAGCGCGTGGTGAACTGGGCCTTCCGCCAGTTCGTGCAGAAGACCCTCGCCGAAGAGGGTCAGGTGCTGACAGAGATCCCCGTCTGGCTGGGCAGCCGCGACAAGATCGGCCTCGCCGTGGCGCGCAAGGTGGAACTGCTGGTGCCGGCGCTGGTGCAGGGCGACATCGAGGCCGAGGTGCGCTACCGCGGCCCCGTGGAGGCGCCGGTGACCGAGGGCCAGGAACTGGGCGAGCTGATCATCCGCCTGCCCGACATGCCCGAGACCCGGGTGCCGCTGGTGGCCGTCCAGGCGGTGGCCGAGGGCGGGTTCATGCCCCGCGTCCGCACCGCCGCGCAGATCCTGCTGACCCGGCTGGTGGGCACCGCCGCCGAGGCGCTGTAGCCCCTTTCCGCGCCCCCTGCCCCGCGCCGCCGCAGGCCGGTTGACCAGCCCCCCGCACCCGGCTACCCCAGCGACATGCCCGCGCATTCCACAGCCCCCGGCCGCTTCATCACCTTCGAGGGCATCGACGGCTCCGGCAAGTCGACCCAGGCAAGGCTGCTGCGCGACGCGCTGACCACCGCCGGCGTCCCCTGCCTGCTGACGCGAGAGCCCGGCGGCTCCCCGGGCGCCGAGCAGATCCGGCGGCTGGTGCTGGAGGGCGACCCGGACCGCTGGTCGGCCGAGACCGAGATCCTGCTGTTCACCGCCGCCCGCCGCGACCACCTGGAACGGGTGATCGAGCCGGCGCTGGCCGAGGGGCGCTGCGTGGTCTGCGACCGCTTCGCCGACAGCACGCGGATGTACCAGGGCCTGTCGCGCGGCAACCTCCGCGAGAAGGTGGACGTGCTGCACCGGCTGATGATCGGGCGCGAGCCTGACCTGACCTTCCTGATCGACATGGACCCGGCCACCGGCCTCGCCCGCGCCAAGGGCCGCAAGGGGCACGAGGAACGGTTCGAGGACTTCGGCCTCGACCTGCAACAGGCCATGCGCGACGGCTTTCTCGCCCTGGCGACGGAGTTTCCGGACCGCTTCCGCGTCATCGACGGCAACCGCCCGGTGGAACAGGTGGCAGCCGAGGTGCGTGCCATCGCCGGCGCCGCGCCATGAGCGACGCGCCCCCAGAGGCCGACCGCGCCCCCGGCGCCCCGCACCCGCGCGAGACCCCGCGCCTGCTGGGCCAGCAGGAGGCCGAGGCCGCCTTTCTCGACGCTTACGCCTCGGGCCGGATGCACCACGCCTGGCTGATCACCGGCCCGCGCGGCGTCGGCAAGGCCACCCTCGCCTGGCGCATCGCCCGCTTCCTGCTGACCGCGCCCCCGGCCGGGGAAGAGGGGCTGTTCGGCGCCCCGCCCCCGCCCGCCTCGCTGGAGGTGGACCCGGATCACCCCGTCTCCCACCGCCTCGCCGCCCTGTCGGAGCCGCGCCTGTTCCTGGTGCGCCGCCCCTGGGACGCCAAGGCAGAGCGCCTGCGCCAGGAGATCACGGTCGAGGAAATCCGCCGCCTCAAGCACTTCTTCGAACTGTCGGCGGCCGACGGCGGCCACCGCGTGGTGATCGTCGATGCCGCTGACGAGATGAACGTCAACGCCGCCAACGCCTTGCTGAAGCTGCTGGAAGAGCCGCCCGCCGACACCACCCTGCTGCTGGTGGCGCACCAGCCCTCGCGCCTGCTGCCCACCATCCTGTCGCGCTGCCGCCGCCTGCGCTGCCGCACCCTCGGGCCCGGGGACCTTGCCGCCGCGCTGGCGCAGGCCGGCGTTGACCCAGGCGAGGAAGCCGCCGCGCTGGCCGCGCTCTCCGAAGGCTCCGTCGGCACCGCGCTGCGGCTGCTGACCATGGATGGGCTGGCGCTTTACGCCGACCTTGCCGCCACGCTCTCGGACCCCAACGACCGCGCCCGCGCGCTGAAACTGGCCGAAAGCGCCACCGGCCGCGCCAACGCCGACCGCTTCGCCCTGCTGCTGGAGCTTTTCGACCTGTTCCTCGCCCGCGCCGCCCGCGCCGGCGCCCTCGGCCCGCCCGATCCGCCCGCCGCGCGGGGCGAGGCCGACATGCTGCGCCGCCTCTCCGCCTCGCCCGCCGCCGGCCGCCGCTGGGCCGCGCTGGCGCAGGACCTTGGCGCCCGCGCCCGCCACGGGCGCGCGGTGAACCTTGACCCTGCCTCGCTCATCCTCGATATGGTCTTGAAAACCCATGAAACCGCCGCGAAAGCGGCGGGTTGAGCGCCTTATGCCAGTACCCCGGATTACCGACAGCCACTGCCACCTCGACTTCCCGCAGTTCGAGGGCGAGACCGCCGCGCTGGTCGCCCGTGCCGCCGAGGCCGGGGTCACCCGCATGGTCACCATCTGCACCCGCCTCCGGCAGGAGCCGCAGGTGCGCGCCATCGCTGAGGCGCACGCGCCGGTGTTCTACGCTGCCGGCACCCACCCCATGAGCGCCGCCGAGGAACCGCTGGCCACGGTGGACCAGCTGACCGCCCTCGCCCGCCACCCGAAGTTCGTGGGCATCGGCGAGACCGGGCTGGATTACCACTACACCGCCGAGACAAAGGCGGTGCAGCAGGAAAGCCTGCGCATCCACATCGAGGCCGCGCGCCGCACCGGCCTGCCGCTGATCATCCACGCCCGCGACGCCGACGACGACATGGCGCGGATCCTGACCGAGGAACACCGCGCCGGCGCCTATACCTGCGTGATGCACTGCTTCTCGTCCTCCCGCGCGCTGGCCGAGGCGGCGCTGGATCTGGGGTTCTACCTGTCGATGTCCGGCATCGCCGCCTTCCCCAAAAGCACCGAGCTGCGCGAGATCTTCGCCGCCGCCCCGGTGGACCGCGTTTTGGTGGAGACCGACGCCCCCTACCTCGCCCCGCCCCCGCACCGCGGCAAGCGCAACGAGCCGGCCTATACCGCCCATACCGCCCGCGTCGGCGCCGAGGTCTTCGGGATGGACTACGCCGATTTCGCCGCCCGCACCCAGGCCAACTTCGACCGGCTCTTCACCCGCGCCGCCGCCTGGGAAGCCGCCGCCTGATGGACGAGCTGCGCTTCACCATCCTAGGCTGCGGCTCGTCGGGCGGGGTGCCGCGTCTCGGCGGCCACTGGGGCGCCTGCGATCCCGCCAACCCCCGCAACCACCGCCGCCGCTGCTCTCTGCTGGTGGAACGGGACGGGCCTTCCGGCACCACGCGGGTGCTGATCGACACCAGCCCCGACCTGCGCGCGCAGCTGCTGGACGCCGGCATCGGCACCCTCGACGCGGTGGTCTACACCCATGCCCACGCCGACCACGTGCACGGCATCGACGACCTGCGGATGGTGGTCTTCAACCTGCGCCGCCGCCTGCCGGTCTGGGCCGACGCCCCCACCCGCTCGGCTTTGATGGAGCGGTTCACCTATGCCTTCGTGCAACCCGAGGGCTCCAGCTACCCGCCGATCCTCGACATGCACCTGATCGAGGGGCCGGTGACGGTGGACGGCGCGGGCGGAGAGATCACGCTGGCGCCCTTCCGCGTCGGACACGGCGCCATCGACGCGCTGGGGTTCCGCATGGGGGGCGTCGCCTACCTGCCCGACGTGGCCGAGATGACGGATGAGGCCTGGCGCGCCGTCGAGAACCTTGACCTGTGGATCCTCGACGCCCTGCGCCGCACCCCGCACCCGACCCATTCGCACCTTGAACAATCGCTGGAATGGATCGCCCGCGCCGCCCCGCGCCGCGCGGTGCTGACCAACATGCACATCGACCTCGACCACGACACGCTCGCCGCCGAGACCCCCGACCACATCATCCCGGCCTACGACGGCATGGTCCTGCGCCATGCGCTCTGACCCCGCCCGGGCGTTACGCTGATGCAGGTGCTGCTGGACGTCATCCTGCCGGTCTTCATCGTCATCGGCTTCGGCTATTACGCCGCCTGGCGCGGGTTGTTCTCGGCGGTGGCGGTGGACGGGCTGATGCGCTTCGCCCAGAGCTTCGCGATCCCCTGCCTGCTGTTCGTGGCCATGGCGACGCTGGATCTCGACGGCAACTTCCGCCCGGCACTGATGGCCAGCTTCTATACCGGCGCGCTGGCGGGCTTTCTCGCCGGCTTCTTCGGCGCGCGGCTGCTGTTCCGCCGGCCCTGGGAAGACTGCGTCGCCATCGGCTTCTGCGCGCTGTTCTCGAACTCGGTGCTGCTGGGCCTTGCGATCACAGAGCGCGCCTACGGCATGGAGACGCTGCAGTACAACTTCATGATCATCACGATCCACGTGCCCTTCTGCTACGGGATCGGCCTGACGGCGATGGAGCTGGTGCGCGCCCGGGGCACCGGACAAAGCGCGCTGCGCCATGCCCGCACGATCCTGAAGGCGATGTTCTCGAACGCGCTGTTGCTGGCGATCCTGCTGGGGCTGGCGGTGAACCTGGTGGGGCTGACCCTGCCGGTCGTGCTGTCGGACGCGCTGAACCTGATGGTGCGCGCGGCGCTGCCGGCGGCCTTGTTCGGGCTGGGGGGCGTGCTTTACCGCTACCGCCCCGAGGGCGACGCCGCCCCCATCGCCATGGTCTGCGTGCTGTCGCTGGTGGTGCATCCCGGGGTCGCCTACGGGTTGGGCCGCGCCTTCGCCCTGTCCACCGAGGAGCTGCGCGCGACGGTGCTGATGGCCTCGATGGCGCCGGGGGTGAACACCTTTCTCTTCGCCAACATGTACGGGGTCGGCCGCCGGGTCGCCGCGTCGAGCATCCTGATCGCCACGGCGCTGAGCATCGGGACGATATGGGTGTGGCTGGCGATCCTGCCTTGAGCGGTGCGTTGGCTTGGCGCAACGGGAGCCGGCCCGTGGGCTGGCGCCGCCTCACTCCGGCATAGGCACTTTATCCCAGCCATACCCGCGCTCCGAATGAGCGTTGCCCTGCGGACGACACAGCGCCAGCCCGCCGCAACGGGCAGGCGCTCGCCCCCGCGCCTTCGGCTTGTTCGGGGGCTGGTCAGCGCTTCATTCGGAAGTGGTAGGGCGGGGTTCACCCCGCCAAAGCGCAACGCCAGCCTGCCCGTGGGATGGCGCAGCCTCACTCCGGCATGGGCGCTTTATCCCAACCAAGTCCGCGCACCGAATGAGCCTTGTACGCAGATGACACAGCGCCAGCCCGCCGGAACGGGCAGGCGCTCGCCCCGCGCCTTCGGCTTGTTCGGGGCGCATCAGCGCTTCATTCGTAAGGAAGTGTAGGGCGGGGTTCACCCCGCCATGGCGCAACACAAGCCTGCCCGTGGGCTGGCGCTGCCGAACTTCGGCAAAGGCGCTTTATCCCGGCCACATCCGCGCACAGAATGAGCCTTGCCCTGCGGCCCCCAAAGCGCCAGCCCGCGGGGACGGGCAGGCGCTCGCCCCGCGCCTTCGGCTTGTTCGGGGCGCAACAGCGCATCCCTCGGAAGCCGCCTCACCCCGGCGACAGCCCCCGCAGCCGCTCCGACCTCCGCCGCAGCAGCTCCACCGTGGTCAGCAGCGCGATCGAGATCACCACCAGGATCGTCGCCACCGCCAGGATCGTCGGCGAGATCTGCTCCCGCAGCCCCGTGAACATCTGCCACGGCAGCGTCTTCTGCCCCGCCGAGCCCACGAACAGCACCACCACCACCTCGTCGAAGGAGGTGATGAAGGCGAACAGTCCGCCCGAGATCACACCCGGCAGGATCAGCGGCATTTGCACCTTGAAGAAGGTCCGCACCGGGTTCGCCCCCATGTTCGCCGCCGCCCGCGTCAGCGAGTCGTCGAAGCCCACCAGCGTCGCCGTCACCGTGATGATGACGAAGGGGATCCCCAGCGCCGCGTGGGCCAGCACCACGCCCAGGTAAGTGCCCTGCAGCCCGATCCGGCTGTAGAAGAAGTACATCCCCGCCGCCGAGATGATCAGCGGCACGATCATCGGCGAGATCAGGATCGCCATGATCGCCCGGCGGAACGGCACGTGGGTCTGGCTCAGCCCGATGGCGGCCAGGGTGCCCAGCGAGACCGAAAGGATGGTCGCCGCCGGCGCGATCTGCACCGAGTTGCGCAGCGCCTGCTGCCAGTCGGGGTTCGAGAAGAAGTCGCGGTAGTGCTTCAGCGAGTAGCCGTCGGGGTCGAAGGCCAGCATCGCGGGGGTGAAGGTAAAGAAGTTCTCTGCGTTGAAGGACAGCGGAATGATCGTCAGGATCGGCGCGATCAGGAAAAAGAAGATCAGCCCGCAGATCAGCAGGTAGGTATTGTGCCACAGCACCTCGCCCGCGGTGGCGTATTGCGGCACCCCGCGGCGGTAGTCACCCCGGTCCAGCCAGTAGATGAACCAGCCCAGCACCAGCCCCAGCACCGCGCCGCCCACGGCGCCGGCAAAGCCCGCCACCAGCAGCCCGATCACCGCGCAAAGCCCTGCGGCCAGCGCATAGCCCGCACGCCGCTGCGGCACGAAACGCTCCAGCACCCAGGCCAGCGCGGCGCCGAAGACAGCGCCCGCGACCAGCCCCACCAAGGCGGTCTCGTGGGCGATGCCCACCAGCAGCCCGAACAGCCCCCCCAGCACCGCCGTCAACGGCAGCGTGAAGCCTGTGAACGATGGTTTCTTCACGGTCACGACCTGCATCGGCTTACCCCAGGCTCACGTTGTCGATGCCGACGATCCTGTCGTAGACCCAGTAGAGGATCAGCACGACCGCCAGCAGGATGGTCCCAAGCGCCGCCGCCAGGCCCCAGTTCAGCGAACTGGAGATGTGGTAGGCGATGCGGTTGGAGATGAAGGTGCCCGTGGTGCCGCCCACGAGTTCCGGCGTGATGTAGTAGCCGATCGCCAGGATGAACACGAGGATCGAGCCCGCGCCGATCCCCGGGACCGACTGCGGGAAATAGACCCGCCAGAAGGCCGTCCAGGGCGTGGCGCCCAGCGACTTGGCGGCCCGAACGTAGGCCGGCGGAATGGTCTTCATCACCGAGTAGAGCGGCAGGATCATGAAGGGCAGCAGGATGTGCGTCATCGCGATGATGGTGCCGGTCTGGTTGTTGATCAGCGCCAGACGCCCGGCCTCGCTGACCAGCCCCAGCCAGACCAGCAGGTCGTTGATGACCCCCTGCTGCTGCAGCAGGATCTTCCAGGCCGAGGTCCGCACCAGCAGCGAGGTCCAGAACGGCAGCAGCACCAGGATCATCAGCACGTTGGCCGACCGCATGGGCAGCCGCGCCAGCAGGTAGGCAATGGGATAGCCCAGCAGGATGCAGGAGCCCATGATCATTAGGCTCATGAACATCGTGCGCTTGAACAGCAGCATGTAGATCTTCTGGTCGTCGGGCTGCTGCTCGATCCCCGCGGGGGTCAGCTGCAGGTCCACCGAGGCCAGGAAGTAACCCGGGGTGTAGCGCGCGGCGAAGGCCTTGATGGTGCCCCAGACCTCGACGTCGGCCCAGTCCTTGTCGACATCGACGAACTGTTCCCTCAGCGACACCGGCTGGGTCGCCGCGGCGGTTTCGGCAGCGGCCTGCAGAAGCGCGGCGCCGGGGCCGGCGTAACCCGCGACGGCGTCCGCGTTCGCGGTCAGGTCGCGGTAGAGCATGGTGTACAGCAGGTCCTCGGGCTGTTCCTCGGCCACCGCGTCCTTCTTGTTCTCCAGCACCCGCAGCCAGCTGTTCCAGGCAGAGACGGTCTCCGGCAGCACCGCGCCGATCTCCTCGCCCTGCATCAGCGTGATCCAGGTGGCGGGGTCCTCCCAGGCGGGGTCGGCCTCGACGAAGGCGTCGGTATAGGCGTCGGTGTCGAAGCGGCCGATGCCGCGCCCGGTCTTGCGGAACAGCGAGGACATGCCGCTGGTCTCGTAGTTCAGGCGGCTGCCCAGCCGGGTGTGGATCTTGAATTCCTCGGCCTCGAAAAGGTCGGCGTAAAGCGCGGCATAGACATCCTCGCCCGGCGCCTCGCCCGCCTCGTAGTCCCAGTCGCGCAGGGCCATGGTGGTGCGCGGGATGGTTTCGGTGACGATCTCGTTCTCGACCGAGCGGAACAGCATGTCCGCGATCGGCGCGATGAAGGTGACCAGCACGAAGATCAGCAGCGGCGCGATCAGCGCCGGCGCCCGCAGCTTCTCGCGCCGCAGGGCCCGGCGCAGCGAGTGCTTCAGCGGCCGCCCGTCGGCGGCAAGGACCGGGCCCGCCTCGGCGGCGTCGGCCTCGCGCAGGGCGTTGTCGGGGGTCGGCCCGGTCTGGACGTCGGGGCCGGAGGTCACGTCTGCCATCAGGTTCCCTCCACCACCACGATGATGCTGTCGGCAGAGGCGCGGCGGATCGCGGCGACCTCCTGGTAGTCGGGGTCGTTGTAGGCGGCCAGCGCCTCTTCGTAGCTGGGGAACTCGATCACCACGTGGCGGTCGCCGCAGTCGCCCTCGCGCACCTCGCCCCTGCCGCCGCGCACCACGAAACGGGCGCCCAGGCGTTCAAGGATCGGCGTGTCCCGGCGCACGTACTCGGGATAGGCCTCGGGATCCGTCACCTTGATGTGTCCGATGATGTAGCCCTTGGGCATGCCGCGCTCCCCGTCGTCAAAATGGACAAAAGGGCCGGCCTCTGCGGACCGTGCCCGAAACGGCGCGGGCGGGAAGATCCCGCCCGCGCGTCTTGGCTTACTGGGTCAGCCAGGCCTGGAACTTGGCGTCCAGGTCGTCCCGATAATCCGCCCACCACTCGTAGTTGTAGAGGAAGGTGTTCTCGGCGTTGTTCGGGTCGGTCGGCATGTGCGGCGCCATCTCGATGCCAAGCTCGGCATGGGTCGAGACCAGCGGCGCGGAGCTCAGACGCGCCGGGCCGTAGGAGATGTACTTCGCCTGGTCGGCCAGCCGCTGGGTGTCGGTGGCGAACTTGACGAAATGCATCACGCGGTTCAGGCGGTCCTCCGGCAGGCCGGCGGGGATGATCCAGCCGTCCAGGTCGAAGACCTGCGCGTCCCAGAGCATCTCGATCGGCTGGTCCTGCTCCTCGATCGCCGAGAACCAGCGGCCGTTGTAGGAGGACCCGATCACCACCTCGCCGTCAGCCATCAGCTGCGGCGGCTCGGCGGCGGCGGACCACCACACGACATCGTCCTTGATGGTATCGAGCTTGGCGAAAGCCTGGTCCTGGCCCTCTTCGGTCTCCAGCACGTCGTAGATGTCTTCCTTCGCGACACCGTCGCAAAGCAGCGCCCACTCCAGGTTGTTGATCGGGCGCTTTTCCAGCGTCCGCTTGCCCGGGTAGGTCTCGGTGTCGAAGATCGCGCAGATCGAGTCCGGCTTCGGCGCGCCCTCGGGCAGCAGGTCGGGACGGTAGGCGGCGGTGGTCGAGTAGACGATCTGCGGGATGAAGCAGTCGCTGACCAGCAGGTCGCCGAAGTCCTCGGAAGCCGGGGTGCCGTCGTCGCCCTCGGCCAGAACCTCGTCGGCGTCGATCTCCATGGCGAGACCTTCGTCGCACAGGCGGATGGCGTCGGAGGCCACCACGTCCACGAGATCCCAGGTCACGTTGCCGGCTTCGTTCATGGCGCGCAGCTTGGCCACGGCCTCGTTCGAGCTTTCGTCCCAGACGACTTCGACGCCGTCGTTCATTTCCTTGTAGGGCTCGGCGTAGGCCTTGACCTGGCTCGACTGGTAGGCGCCGCCCCAGCTGACAAGGGTCATGCTGTCGGCGCAGTTCTCGCACTCGGTCATCCCGCCGTGTGCCGCGGCGAATGCGCCGCCTGCCGCCGCGATGGCGGCCGTCGTTAGCATCATGGTCTTGAGTTTCATGTAGCTACTCTCCTGTTGTCGTTATACCCGTATTTCTCCCTTCCCGAGGTCACGGGAAGACCCTCGCGGGGAAGGGAATCCTAGGCGTCGAGCGCCCGGCAATCCTGTGGGCGCCAGCCGATTTCCAGCATCTCGCCGGGCTTCAGCCGGCGCTGGTCGGGGGCGTTGCGGGTCTTGACGATGAAGTCGCTCTTGCCCGCGACCCGAAGCCGTGTGCGATAAATATCGCCCATGTAGATGAATTCCAGCACCTCGGCCTTCAGCGTGTGGGCGTCGGCGTGCAGACGCTCGCGGTTGAACTCCACCCGCTCCGGGCGGATCGAGACGAGGGTGCGGTCGCCCACGGCGTTCACGTTCACCGGCACGGTGTCGATCACCTCGCCGTCGTCCAGCGTCACCTCGGCGATACCGTCCTGCATCTTGGTGACCCGGCCCATCAAGGTGTTGTTCTCGCCGATGAACTGCGCGACGAAGCTGTTCTGCGGCTCTTCGTACAGCACGTCCGGCGGGTCCAGCTGCTGGATGCGGCCGTCGTTGAACACCGCCACCCGGTCCGACATGGTCAGCGCCTCGGTCTGGTCGTGGGTCACGTAGACCACCGTGATCCCGAGGTTGTCGGCGATGTGCTTGATCTCGAACTGCATGTGCTCGCGCAGCTGCTTGTCGAGCGCGCCCAGCGGCTCGTCCATCAGCACCAGCTCTGCCTCGAAGACCAGCGCGCGGGCCAGCGCGATGCGCTGCTGCTGGCCGCCCGACAGCTGCGCCGGACGCCGGCCGCCGAACTCGCCCATCTGCACCATGTCCAGCGCCCGCTGCACCTTGGCCTCGCGCTCTGACTTGCCCATCTTGCGCACTTCCAGCGGGAAGGCGAGGTTCTCGGCCACGGTCATGTGCGGGAACAGCGCGTAGTTCTGGAACACCATGCCGATGCCGCGCTTGTGCGGCGGGATGTTGTTGATCTCCTTGCCGCCAAGCCGGATCTCGCCGTGGGTGGCGGTCTCGAAGCCGGCCAGCATCATCAGGCAGGTGGTCTTGCCGGAACCGGAGGGGCCGAGCATGGTCAGGAACTCGCCCCGCCCGATGGAGAGGTTGAGGTCCTTAACGACGAGCGTCTCGCCGTCGTAGCTTTTCTGCACCCGGTCGAATTCGACGAATGCGCCTTCGCTCTCTGTCGAGGCCAATGGCAGCTCCCTGTGTTGCGCAGGACGTTGCCCGTCCTTGCATCTGCAAGTATCCAAACAAATCGGCACCCTCAGCGCAACAGCTACGCGGTTAAACACCCTGAAAATCAACGATTAACTGAACGAATAAAGCATTTCCGGCGATTCGGGCCCGTCTCCTAGCGCGCCGCGCGGCTGCGTCCAGAGCCGCCCGCGACCCCTTCCGCTACGTAATTCTCAGAGGTCGGTCCCGGCCGGAATATCGAGAATCGCGCGGTCGGCAAGGAAAGGATGCACCTTCAGCGCCGCGCGTACCGCCAGTTGCGCCAGCGCCAGCCGGCCCTGCCGGAAGTAGATCGTCGCCCGCCCCGAGAGCGCCCCGAAATGCCTTGGCTCGCGCGCCAGCACCTCGACCACGTCCGCGAGCGAGCGGTCGTAGTCGCCGGCAAGGAAATACGCCGTGGCGCGGCGGTTCCAGCCCTCGGCGTAATCGGGATAGGCGGCCACCAGCCGGTCGAAGTGGCGCAGCGCCCCCAGCAGGTCGCCCGCCGCCTGCCGTTCCAGCGCCGCGTCCAGCAGCTCCTGCGCGGCGTCGTCGGGGGCGGTCAGCCAGAGGTTCCAGATCTGCGGAACGTAGCCCTGCGCCTCGGCCGGGGTCTGCGCCCGCGCCAGCGCGTCCAGCAGCCCCTGCACGTCGTCCACCTCGCGCGGCTGCGCGGCCAGCAGGGCCGGCAGGAACAGCAGGAAGCAGAGGGCGCGCAGCAGCGTCATGGCACGGATGCTGCGCCCGGCGGGGCCGCGGGTCAAGCCGCGGGCGCTCACGCTTGCGTGGCCCGGCCCGGCTGTCTACCAACAAGGCGGAGCGCCTTCGGCGCAAGATTTCACTTGGGGACGAGGGGCGCTGCCCCTCGCGCTCCCCGGGATATTTCATACCGGAAGAAATGGAAGTGGTGCGATGCGGGTGGCGATGACGGGAGCGGCCTCGGGGATCGGGGCGCAGGTGGTGCGGCGGCTGGAAGGGGCGGAGATTACGGCCTTCGACATCGCCGAGTCGTCCGGGGTGGCGGCCTGGCACCGGGTGGACATGGGCGACATGGACGCGGTCGACGCGGCGGCGGCGGCGGCCGGGGGGCCGTTCGACGCGCTGATCCTGAACGCCGGGGTGCCGCCGCGCGACGGCAACGCCGAGGAGGTGCTGCGGGTCAACGTGCTGGGGCTGGTGCGGATGGCGCGGGCGCTGGACGGCAAGCTGGCGCCGGGGGCCTCGGTGGTGGCCACGGCCTCGCGTGCCGGGGAGCATTGGCGCGAGAACCTCGGGCAGGTGAAGGCGCTGCTGGCGCTGACGCGGCAGGCGGATGCGCCGGGGGCGCTGGCGGACTTCGTGGCGCGCGAGGGGATCGACCCGCTGCGCGCCTACTGCCTGTCGAAGGAGGCGGTGGTGGTCTGGACCCTGGCGCGCAGCGAGGCGCTGCTGGCGCGGGGGATGCGGGTGAACTGCGTCAGCCCCTCGGCGGTGGACACGCCGATCCTGGGCGATTTCCGCGCCGCCCTGGGCGAGCGGGCGCAGCGCTCGCTGGAGCGGATCGGGCGAGCCGGTCAAGCCGGTGAGATCGCGGAGCTGATCGCCTTCCTGGCGCGGCCCCAGAGCGAGTGGATCCGCGGCCAGAACGTCACCGTGGACGGCGGCATCTCGGCGCTGACGCTGGCGGACGCGCTGGAGCTGACGGACCCGGGCGCCTGAGCATGGAACTGATCGACTACCTGAGCGCCGGGCTGGACCTGCCGGTGGCGCTGGCGCTGCTTGTGACCAGCTGCGCGGCCTCCTTCATCACCGCCGCCTTCGGCATCGGCGGCGGCGGCGTGATGCTGGCGGTGCTGGCCTCGCTGCTGCCGCCGGCGGCGATCATCCCGGTGCACGGAATCGTGCAGCTGGGGTCCAACACCGGGCGCACGCTGCTGTTCCTGCGCCACACCCAGTGGCAGTTGCTGGGGGCCTTCGCGCTGGGATCGCTGGTCGGCGTCGCGCTGGGGGGCGCGCTGGTGGTGCAGCTGCACCCCGGCTGGCTGCAGATCGCGGTGGGCTGTTTCGTGCTCTGGACGGTGTTCTTCAAGCCGCCCGCCTTCCTGAAGCGGTCGGGCGGGATCACCGGGGCCTTCTGCAGCTTCCTGACCATGTTCATCGGCGGCACCGGCCCCATGGTCGCCGCCTACGTCAAGGCGCAGGAGCTGGAGCGCCACGCCTACGTCGGCACCCACGCCATGCTGATGACCGTGCAGCACGGGCTGAAGACCTTCGCCTTCGGGCTGCTGGGCTTCGCCTTCGCGCAATGGGCCGGGTTCATCGCGGCGCTGGTGGCGGCAGGGTTCCTGGGCACCTGGCTGGGGCGGATGATGCTGAGCCGGATCGACGAGAAGCGGTTCAAGCTGGCGCTGAACGCCATCCTGGTGCTGCTGTCGGCGCGGCTGATCTGGGCGGGGGCGATGCGGGTCTGGGGCTGACCCCTCAGCCCGCCAGCAGCGCCCGCGCCGCGCCGCGCGCCTCGTCGGTGATGGTGTCGCCGGCCAGCATGCGGGCGATCTCGTCCACCCGCCCCGCGCCTTCCAGCGGCACCACCTCGGACAGCGTCGCGCCGTCCGCCACCCGCTTGGCCACCTGCCAGTGGTGCCGCCCGCGCGCCGCCACCTGGGGCGAGTGGGTCACCACCAGCACCTGCCCCGCCTCGGCCAGCGCCGCCAGCCGCCGGCCCACCGCGTCGGCGGTGGCGCCGCCCACGCCGCGGTCGATCTCGTCGAAGATCAGCGTGACCCCCTGCCCCGTGCCCGTCAGGCAGACCTCCACCGCCAGCAGGAAGCGGCTGAGCTCCCCGCCGCTGGCGATCTTGTTCAGCGGGCCGGCGGGGGCGCCGGGGTTGGTGGCGACGGTGAAGGCGACGGCGTCGCGGCCCTCGGGCCCGGGCTCGGCGGTGGCGATCTCGGTGGCGAAGACCGCGCGCTCCATCTTCAGGGGCGCGAGTTCACCCGCCATGGCGGCGTCCAGCCGGGTGGCGGCGGCGCGGCGGGCCTCGGTCAGGCGGCCGGCCGCCGCTTCGTAAGCGGTCTCGGCCTCGGCCAGTTGCACGCGCAGGGTCTGCAGGTCCTTCGCGCCGCCGTCGAGGGCGGCGAGGCGGCCGCGCAGGTCGTCGGCGAAACCGCCCAGCTCGTCCGGGGCCACGCCGTGCTTGCGCGCCAGCCCGCGGATCGCGAACAGGCGTTCCTCCACCCGCTCCAGTTCCGAAGGGTCGAAGGACATGGCGTCGAGGCAGGCCTCGACCTCCTGCTCGGCCTCGCCCAGCTCGCTCAGCGCGCGGCCGAGGGTGGCGATGGCGGCCTCCAGCCGGCCCTCGGCCTGGTCGGCGGCGTCCTCCAGCCAGCGCAGGGCGTTGGCCACCAGCCCCTCGGCGCCGTCGTAGCCCAGGGC
Source organism: Rhodobacter sp. (assembly GCA_048262455.1). GTDB lineage: Bacteria > Pseudomonadota > Alphaproteobacteria > Rhodobacterales > Rhodobacteraceae > Psychromarinibacter. The sequence continues at coordinate 61,180 of JBLXFD010000011.1, read as the reverse complement.
GTTGTGGGCCTTGGCGATGTCCTCGCGGATGCGGCCGGCGGCCTGCATCAGGCGGCGGCGCTGGTCCAGCTCCTGCTCCTCGCCCGCAGCGGGGTCCAGCGCGTCCAGCTCGGCCACGGCATGGCGCAGGAAGTCTTCCTCGGCGCGGATCTCCTCCAGCCCCGCCTCGGCGGCGGCCAGCGCCTTGCGGGCGGCGGCGGCGGCGCGCCAGGCGGCGCGGGTGTCCTCGACCAGCGGGGCGGCGGCGGCGAAATCGTCCAGCAGCAGGCGGTGGCCGCGGGTGTTCAGCAAGCCGCGGTCGTCCTGCTGGCCGTGCAATTCCACCAGCACCTCGGACAGCCGCCGCAGGGTCTCGCCCGAAGTGCGGCGGTCGTTCACGAAGGCGGTCTTGCGGCCGTCGGCGGTATTGACCCGGCGCAGGATCAGCTCGTCCGTCTCCGGCAGGCCCGCCTCCTCCAGCACCGCGCGGGCGGCGTGGCCGGGGGCCAGGTCGAAGACCGCCGTCACCTCGCCCTGCGCCGCGCCTGCGCGCACCAGTTCGGCCCGGCCGCGCCAGCCCAGCACGAAGCCGAGACTGTCCAGCAGGATCGACTTGCCCGCCCCGGTCTCGCCGGTCAGCACGTTGAGGCCGGGCTGGAACGTCAGCTCCAGCCGATCAATGATAAGCATGTCCCGGATGTCGAGACTGCGCAGCATGGGGTCAGTCCCGGCCGAACGACTGGGTCAGAGCCATGCGCCCTGGACCGTCTGCCGGTAGATCTGCGCCAGCCAGCTGTCGCCCGCCAGTTCCAGCCGCAGCCCGCGCCCGGTGATCAGGGTGTAGGCGTCGTCGTACCATTCGGTCGACTGGAAGTTGTGGCCCAGGATCGCGCCGGCGGTCTGCGCCTCGCGCACCAGCCCGAGGGCCAGGTAGGCCTCCACCAGCCGGTACAGCGCCTCGGCGGTGTGGGTGGTGGTCTGGAACTGCTCGACCACCACGCGGAAGCGGTTGATGGAGGCGGTGTAATGCTTCTTGCGGTGGTAGAAGCGGCCGATCTCCATCTCCTTGGCGGCGAGATGGTTGAAGGCAAGGTCGAACTTCAGCACGGCGGAGCGGGCGTATTCGCTGTCGGGATAACGCTCGATCACCGTGCGCAGGGCCTGCAGCGCCTGGAAGGTCAGGCCCTGGTCGCGGCCGACCTCGTCGATCTGGTCGTAGTAGGACAGCGCCAGCAGGTACTGGGCATAGGCTGCGTCCTCGTCGGCGGGATAGAAATCGATGTAACGCTGCGCCGCGGCGCGGGCGCCCTCGTATTCCTTGTCCTTGTGCAGCGAGAAGGCCTGCATGATCAGCGCGCGCTTGGCGAGCTCGGAATAGGGATACAGCCGCTCGACCTCGCCGAACAGCGCGGCCGCGTCGTCGGCACGGTTCACTTCCAGCTGGTACTCGGCCTGGCGGAAGATCTGTTCGGCGCTCTGGCCTTCCAGGTCAACCTTCTTGCCCTTGCCGTCGCCGCAGGAGGCCAGCACGATCGTCGCCAATGCAACCGCCGCCCAGCTCTTTCGAGACATCGCCCGCTTCATCCGGTGATCGACCCTATCCGCTCTGTTATCACGCCGCCCAGGCCGGGCGGTGCCGGTTTGGGGTTTCCTAACACATTCGAGGCAGGGGCCAAAAGCCCTTTCGGCCTGTCCCGCGTTCAGGCGGCGGAGCGCAGCCCAGCGAGGTCGGCCCGCGCCAGCCCCGCGCCCGGCAGGCGGGCGGCGATGGCGGCGTCGCAGGTGACCAGCCGGTAGGCGTCGGACTGCGCGAAAAGCGCCCGCAGCAGCTGGTTGGTCAGGCTGTGGCCCGCCCGCACGCCGGTGTAGCGGCCGAGGATCGGGCAGCTGGCCAGCGCCAGGTCCCCCAGCGCGTCCAGCATCTTGTGGCGCACCGGCTCGTCCGCGTGGCGCAGGCCGCCGGGGCTGAGCACCTCGGCGCCATCAAAGACCACCGCGTTCTCGCCGGGCTTGCCGCCGAGGGCGAGGCCGCTGGCCTGCATCGCCTCGACATCGGCGCGGCGGCAGAAGGTGCGGCTGTCGCAAAGCTCCCGCACGAAGGCGCCGTTGGCCAGGTTCAGCACCTTGTGCTGGCGGCCGATGGCGGCGTCGGCGAAGTCGATGGAAAAGTCCAGCTCCAGCCCCTCGGCCGGTTCGAGCCGCGCCAGCGCGTCGCCCTGCACCACCTCGACCGGGCGCAGCACGCGGATCGCCCGCAGCGGCGCGCGCAGGCGGCGCAGGCCGGCCTCGAGGATCGCGGTGACGAAGGGGGCGGAGGACCCGTCGAGGATCGGCACCTCGGGCCCGTCGATCTCGATCACCGCGTTGTGCAGGCCGCAGCCCGCAAGCGCGGCCATCAGGTGCTCCACGGTCGAGACGGAGACGCCGGCGTGGTTCACGAGGCGGGTGCAGAGCGGCCCCTGCTCCACCGCGTCCCAGCGGGCCGGGACCAGCGGGTGGCGGTCGCCCACGTCGGTGCGCTTGAACCAGATGCCGGAACTGGCGGGGGCCGGGCGGATGCGCAGGCGCGCGGGAATGCCCGTGTGAAGGCCGACGCCCTCGAAATCGACAGTGGTCTTGATGGTGGTCTGCACGGACTAAGCCCCTTGGTTGCCAGCCCCCCCGGCAACCTTGCGATATAGCTTGATGGTTTTTCGGACAATTAACTCTTTACTACAGCCTGAAACATCCCGAATCGCCCCGGCGGGGGCCCGGCCCCCTGCCCCGCAATCCCTTGGCGCCAAAAGCAAAAGGACCGGCCGAGGCCGGTCCTTCCATTCGGTCAGTCGACCGGCTTTCAGTTTGCCTGGCGGCGCAGGAAGGCGGGGATCTCGATCCGCTCCTGCTCGGGGTCCAGGTCCATCTCTTCCTCGGGGGCGGTCATCGGCGGCTGCCGGCGCACCTGGGGCTGCGGCTTGGGCGCGGCGGCGGCAGAGGCCCCCTCGCCGTGATGGCCGGTCATCCGGCCGATCAGGGAGTTGATGCCGAAGCGCGGTTTTTCCGCACCGTCCTCGTGGCCGGTGGGCTGGGCCGTGACCGGCGCGGGACGCGCGCGGGGGCTGTTGTGCACGGCGGCCTGCAGGCGGGCCAGAACCTCGGGGGCGGGCTGACCGGACTTCGGCGCCACGAATTCCTCGGCACGGGTCTCTTCCGGCACTTCCTGGCGCGGCTGAAGCCGCGACGGCTCGGGCCGGTAGGCGGGAACGGGCAGACCGTCCTCGTCCTCGATCATGTCGTCCTGCCCGTCGTCCTCGCCGAGGCCGGTGAACAGGGACATTTCCTCGCGCGCCGGCTCGGGGGCCGGCTGCGGCGCCGGGGCCTCGGCCACCACGCGGGGCGCGGCGGCGGGGGCGGCTTCCGGCGCGGGCGCCGGGGCTTCGGATTTGAGCGGCTCGGCCATGCGGCGGCGCGGCACGGGCATCTCGCCCACGTCCGAGGCGTCGATGCCGGTGGCGACGACGCTGACGCGCATCATGCCTTCCATCACGTCGTCCATGGTGGAGCCGACGATGATGTTGGCGTCCGCGTCCACTTCCTCGCGGATCCGGTTCGCGGCTTCGTCCAGCTCGAACAGGGTCAGGTCGTGGCCGCCGGTGATGTTGATCAGGACGCCCTTGGCGCCGCGCAGGCTGATCTCGTCCAGCAGCGGGTTGGCGATCGCCTTTTCCGCGGCCTGGATCGCGCGATCCTCGCCCGAGGCCTCGCCGGTGCCCATCATCGCCTTGCCCATCTCGTCCATGACCGCGCGCACGTCGGCGAAGTCGAGGTTGATCAGGCCGGGCCGCACCATCAGGTCGGTGACACCCTTGACGCCCTGGTAGAGCACGTCGTCGGCCATCGAGAAGGCCTCGGTAAACGTGGTCTTTTCGTTGGCGAGACGGAAGAGGTTCTGGTTCGGGATGATGATCAGCGTGTCGACCATCTTCTGCAGGTTCTCGACCCCGTCCTCGGCCTGGCGCATCCGCTTGGCGCCCTCGAACTGGAACGGCTTGGTCACCACGCCCACGGTCAGCACGCCAAGCTCGCGGGCGGCCTGGGCGATGATCGGCGCGGCGCCGGTCCCGGTGCCGCCGCCCATGCCGGCGGTGATGAAGCACATGTGCGCGCCGGCGAGGTGGTCGACGATCTCCTCGATCGTCTCCTCGGCCGCGGCGGCCCCGACCGAAGGCCGTGCGCCGGCGCCGAGCCCTTCCGTCACCTTCACACCCATCTGGATGCGGGCAGGCGCGCGGGACTGCGCGAGAGCCTGGGCGTCGGTATTGGCGACGACGAACTCCACGCCTTCGAGCTGCTTTTCGATCATGTTGTTGACGGCATTGCCACCGGCGCCGCCGACACCAAAGACCGTGATGCGGGGCTTAAGATCCTCGCGTTCGGGCATCTGCAAAGTCAAAGTCATCCTCTTTCCGCCTGCTCTTTTCGCCCGGGTGCTCCCCGGATCCGCCTCATTTGGCTGCAAGCTTACCGACTCACTCCGGCAACGTCACGGAAAAAACAACATTTTGCCACAAAATATCGAACGCTTTTTAAGGTGCTAAGCGCGATCTTGCTCAGGCGTCGAGATGTTGGGGCGAACGGGCTTGGCACGGCTATGTCACCAGTTGTCCTTGAACCACTTCACCGCCCGCCGGAGCGACCGGGCGGGATAGCGTTCCATCGGCATTTCGAAATCCCACCACTCGTCCTGCGGGTGCGCCGCGAACAGCGCCAGACCCACGCACGAGGCAAAGGCTGCACCGGTTGCGGCCTGAGGTAAACCCTGAACCCGCAGGGGCCGCCCGATGCGCACCTGGTTGCCGAGTATCTTCGCCGCCAGCCCGTCCAGCCCGGGGATCTGGCTGGCGCCGCCGGTCAGCACGATCTGCTGGCTGGGCAGGTGCTCGAACCCCGCCGCGTCCATCCGCTCGCGCACCTCCTCCAGGATCTCCTCGACCCGGGGGCGCATGATGCCGATCAGTTCCGAGCGGCTGACGGTGCGGCGGTCGCGCTCCCAGTCGCCGGTGTCGCCGCCGATCTCGATGCGCTCGCGGTCGTCCATGCCGGTAGCGACGAGGCCGCCGAACTTGGTCTTGATCCGCTCTGCCGTGGCCAGCGAGACCTGCAGGCCCTTGGAGATGTCCGAGGTCACGTGCTCGCCGCCCAGCCGCACGCTGTCGGAGAAGATCATGTGCTTCTTGATGAAGATCGAGATCCCGGTGGACCCGCCGCCCATGTCGATGCAGGCGGCGCCCAGTTCCTGTTCGTCCTCCACCAGCGAGGAAATACCCGAGGCATAGGCAGAGCTGGCGATGCCGGCCAGTTCCATGTCGCAGCGCTTGATGCAGTACAGCAGGTTCTGCACCGCGTCGCCGTCGATGGTCAGCAGGTGCATGTCGCAGGCCAGCCGGTTGCCGATCTGGCCACGCGGATCGCCCATGCCGCTGCGGTGGTCCAGCGCGAAGTTCACCGGCTGGGCGTGCAGCACGTGCCGTCCTTCGCCGAAGTCGGGCACCTCGCAGGCCGCCAGCACCCGGGCCACGTCCTGTTCCGTCACGGTGGTGTCGTGCAGCTCTATCGCGCCGGCCAGCCCGTAGCTGCGCGGGTTCGCCCCGGACAGGCAGGCGATCATGTGATCCACCCGCACCCCGGCCATCTTCTGCGCCGCCTGCACCGCGGTGCGGATCGCGCGCTCGGTCTCGTTCATCGCCTCGATCTCGCCGAAGCGCACCCCGCGCGAACGGGTGGTGGCGGCGCCGATCACCCGAAAGGCGCTCTGCCCCGCCAGCGATCCCACGCCGTCGTTCTCGCGGTACTTCTCGGGCCCGTCGAACCGCAGCACCAGGCAGGCGATCTTCGAGGTCCCGATGTCCAGGATCGCGATCACCCCGCGCTGCAGCGCGATCTTCCGCATGTTGCGCATGGCGCGCTGGGATTCATACAGGTCCGTCATTGCAGAATGTCCCCCAACTCGATCCCCTTGATACGGTACAATGTCTCCACCGCCGGCGCGTTCATGCGCAGCGTCGGGCGGTGCGGGTTGCGCATGTCCACCACCGACAGGTCGCGGCCCAGTAATTCCTGCGCCTGGTCCAGCGCGATCACCTGCTCCAGCGCCTGCACCGGGTCCTGCGCCGGTAGCTGGATGCGCTGGTCGCGGTCCAGCACCACGTCCCAGCGGCGCCGGCCCATCAGAACCAGCCCGCGCATCCGCGCGGCCACAGGCGCGGCGGAGTCCAGCAGGCTCAGCGCCTCCGGCACCCGGCGTTCCGCCCCCTCCCCCGCGATCAGCGGCAGGTCGGCACGGTCGCTGCGGCTTTCCAGCGCCGAGACGCGGTGGCCCTCGCGGTCCAGCAGCTCCAGCATGTCGCCGCTGCGCCAGACCACGGCCGGCACCCGTTCGGTCACGTCCAGCTGCAGGATGCCGCCGGGGCGCACCCGCAGGTCGGCGGCGGCGACGGCGTCGAGGCCCACCACGATCTGCTGCATCCCCTCCAGGTCCAGGTCGAAGGAGCTGATGGGGAAGTCCATGGTCAGGATCTCGCGGATGTCCGCCGACAGCTCCTCGCTGGCGCCGTAGATCGACAGCACGGTCACCATGAACTCCGGCCGCTCGGCGACCGAGCGGCGGATGTCGGTGTAAAGCTTGCCCAGCGCGGCGCGGTTGGGCGGCTGGGTGAAGGTCCAGACGCTGGAGGCCACCAGCACCATCATCGGCAACCCCAGCCGCAGCAGCCGCCGCACCGAGGGGGTCAGCCACAGCCGCTGCATCCGGTAGGACCAGCGCGAGGGGGCGGGATCGCGGCGGCGCAGCAACCTGTCTACCTGTCGCACGAGGCGTCCTCCACCAGCCGGCGGCACAGCTTGCCGAAGCCGAGGCCGGTCTTCTCTGCCTGCTCGGGGGTCAGCGAGGTAGGCGTCATCCCGGGCTGGGTGTTGGTCTCCAGCAGGATCAGCCCCTCTACCCCGCGGCTTTCGTCCCAACGGAAATCGGTGCGCGAGATGCCACGACACCCCAGCGCCTTGTGCGCCCGCAGCGCGTAGTCGAGGCAGGCGGCGGTGATCTCCTCCGGCACCTCGGCGGGCACCACGTGGCGCGATCCGCCCTCGGCGTACTTGGCGTTGTAGTCGTACCAGCCGGTGGTGATGATGTCGGTGACCGTCAGCGGCGTGTCGTCCAGCACCGTGGTGGTCAGCTCGCGCCCCGGCACGTATTGCTCGACCATCACCCGTGACGGCATGTCGTCATCCAGCTGCGGCGGGCCGTTGGCGCCTTCCTCCACCAGGTAGACCCCGACGCTGGAGCCCTCGTTGTAGGGCTTGACCACGTAGGGCGGCGCCATCACGTGGCGCGTCCGCACCTCCGAGGCCTCGGCCAGCAGGCTGTCCACCACCGGCAGGCCGGCGGCGCGGTAGACGTCCTTGGTGCGCTCCTTGTCCATCGCCAGCGCCGAGGCCAGCACGCCCGAATGGGTGTAGGGGATGCGCAGCCATTCCAGCAGGCCCTGCACGCAGCCGTCCTCGCCCCAGCGCCCGTGCAAGGCGTTGAAGACCACGTCGGGCCGGATGTCCTGTAGTTGCGCCACGAGGTCGGGCCCGGCATCCACCGTCACCACCTCGTAGCCCTCGTTCCTCAAGGCCTCGGCGCACCCGCGCCCGGACGACAGCGACACCTCGCGCTCGGCCGAGGTTCCGCCCATCAGTACCGCTACCTTGAGGGATGCCCCGCTCGACATTCCCAAATCACTGCCTCTTGCCCCGGGCCTTATCGCTGGCCGGCTGAGTTTCTTACTGCTCGCGCACGGGTTCTCCGACCCGTATGACTTCCCATTCTAGGGAAATTCCGCTGGCTTGGAATACCTTTTCGCGCACAAGCTCTCCGAGTTGCTCCAAATCCTCAGCGCTCGCATTTTCGGCGTTTGTCAGGAAGTTAGGGTGCTTTTCGGACATCATCGCGCCGCCCAGCCGGTGCCCGCGCAGGCCCGCGTCCTCGATAACCTTCCAGGCCTTCAGCTCGTGGCTGTCATCCGCCGCGCCGGTAGAGCTGTATCCGGCCGGATTGCGGAAGGTGGAGCCGGCGGTGCGGTCCTTGGTGGGCTGGCTTTCATCCCGGCGGGCCAGCTGGTCGGTCATCTTCGCCTCCAGCGCCTCGGAATCGCCCGGCTCCGCCCGGAAGGTCGCCTGGGTGATCACCCAGCCCTCCGGCAGGTCGGTCTGGCGGTAGCGGAAGTTCAGGTCCTCCGCCGTCAGCGTCACCGCCCTGCCCTCGCGCGTCAGCGCCCGCGCCTCGACGAAGTGATCCGCCACGTAGCTGCCGTAGCAGCCCGCGTTCATCCGCACCGCGCCGCCGATGGCGCCGGGAATGGTGCGCAAAAAGGTCAGGTCCAGCCCCGCCTGCGCCGCCTTGCGCGCGACATGGGCGTCCAGCGCCGCCGCGCCGGCCGTCACCGTGCCCTCGCCCGTCTCGATCCCGTTGAAGCCGCGGCCCAGCCGGATCACCACCGCGCGGATACCGCCGTCGCGCACGATCAGGTTGGACCCGACGCCCATGGGAAACACCGGCGTCGCGGGGTCCAGCGCCTTCAGGAACTGCGCCAGGTCATCCTCGTCCGCGGGCTGGAACAGCGCGTCCGCCGGCCCGCCCACGCGCAGCCAGGTCAGGTCGGAAAGCGGTCGGTCGGGGGTCAGCGTGCCGCGCACGCCGGGAAGGTTCATCTGTGTCATGAAAGGCGATTAAGCGCGGGATTCGCCGAAGGCAAGATGCGGCGCTACTGCTGCGTTCGGAACCGCGCGGCCAGCCAGCGCCAGGCGTAAAGCGCCGGCCAACGCAGGATCGACAGCGCCCCCAGCAGGCAGAACAGCGCGATCCAAGGCCCCTGCGCGGCCCAGATCCAGCCCAGCAGCGGCAGGCCCGTGGCCATCAGCGCCCAGGCCGCCGGCCAGTGATTCCGCCGCGAGGGCAACATGCCGGCGATGCTGGCGGCAAGCACCCAGAGACAGGCGGCGACGAGCGAGTTCATGGGCGGTCTCCTGTGGTCTGTCGGGAAGGTGACGCGGCGGGCGGGGTGCGTCAAGCGCGGTGGTCACGAGGCGGGCGAAGTGAGTCGCGGGGGCAACGGGTTGGGTTCAGAGGCGCGACGGGAGCCTGCCCGTGGGGTGGCGCTGCTGACTTTTGGCAAAGGCGCTTTATCCCAACCAAGTCCGCGCTCCGAATGAGCGTCGCACGAGGTTGACAAAGCGCCAGCCCGCCGGAACGGGCAGGCGCTCGCCCCGCGCCTTCGGCTTGTTCGGGGGCTGCTCAGCGCGTCGTTCGATGGGGCTGTAGGGCGGGGTTCACCCCGCCACGGCGCAACATCAGCCTGTCCGTGGGCTGGCGCTGCCTCCCTCGGACACGGGCACTTCATCCCAACCAAGTCCGCGCGCCGAATGCGCGTCGCCCTGCGGGTGACACAGCGCCAGCCCGCCGGAACGGGCAGGCGCTCGCCCCGCGCCTCCGGCTCGTTCGGGGCGGATCAGCGCTTCGTACGAAGGGAGATGTAGGACGGGGTTCACCCCGCCACTGCGCAACGCCAGCCTGCCCGTGGGCTGGCGCCGCCTCCCTCAGGCATGAGCACTTTATCCCAGCCAAATCCACGCTCCGAATGAGCGTCGCACGAAGATGACAAAGCGCCAGCCCGCCGGAACGGGCAGGCGCTCGCCCCGCGCCTTCGGCTTGTTCGGGGCGCATCAGCGCTTCGTACGAAGGGAGATGTAGGGCGGGGTTCACCCCGCCACTGCGCAACACCAGCCTCCCCGTGGGCACGGCGCTGACCAGCGCTTCAATCGAACGAAGCGGCAAGGGCGGCGCCAACGCCGCCCCGCCAAACCTACTCCGCCAACCGCTCCGGCAGGTTATGCGCCCAGGCGCTGATCGTACCGGCCCCGAGGCACACCACCATGTCCCCCGGCCGCGCCTGCTCGCGCACCAGCGCGGCAAGGTCGTCCTCCGTGCTGATCGCCCGCGCCTGCCGATGCCCGGCGCGCACCAGCCCCGCCACCAGGTCCTCGCGGCTCGCACCGGGGATAGGATCCTCGCCCGCGGCGTAGACCTCGGCGATACCCACCACGTCGGCGTCGTTGAAGCAGGTGCAGAAGTCGCCGAACAGGCTCGACAAGCGGCTGTAGCGGTGCGGCTGGTGGATCGCGATCACCCGGCCCTTGCTGGACTGGCGCGCGGCCTTAAGCACGGCGGCGATCTCGGTGGGATGGTGACCGTAGTCGTCGATCACCGTCACGCCGTTGACCTCGCCGACACGGGTAAACCGCCGGTTCACACCCTTGAAGCCCTTCAGCGCCTCGCGGATCGCATCGCGCGAAATCCCGAGGTGCCGCGCGACGGCAACGGCCCCCAGCGCGTTCGACACGTTGTGATTGCCGGGCATCGGCAGGCTACAACCCTCGATCACCTTGCCCTCGGCCCGCAGCGCGATGTCGAAATGCGCGATGCCGTCCACGTAGTGCAGGTTGTCAGCGCGCACATCGGCCTGGGCGTTGAAGCCGAAGGTCACCACGCGGCGGTCAGAGACCTTGGCCACCAGGCTCTGCACGTCCGGATCGTCGGTGCAGCAGACGGCCAGCCCGTAGAAGGGGATGTTGCCCACGAAGTCTAGGAAGCCCTTGTGCAGGTTCTCCTCGGTGCCCCAATGCTCCATGTGCTCGGGGTCGATGTTGGTCACCATGGCGATGGTGGCGGGCAGGCGGTTGAAGGTGCCGTCGCTCTCGTCGGCCTCCACCACCATCCACTCGCCCTGCCCCATCCGGGCGTTCGAACCGTAGGCGTGGATGATGCCGCCGTTGATCACCGTCGGGTCCAGGCCGCCGCTGTCCAGCAGCGTCGCCACCAGCGTGGTGGTGGTGGTCTTGCCGTGGGTGCCGGCGACGGCGATGTTCGACTTCAGGCGCATCAGCTCGGCCAGCATCTCGGCGCGGCGCACCACCGGCAGGCCCTTGGCGCGGGCGGCGTCGAGCTCGGGGTTGCCCGGCTTGATGGCAGAGGAGATCACCACCACCTCGGCCCCGGCAAGGTTGGCCTCGGTCTGGCCGATGAACACCTTGGCGCCCATCGCCTCCAGCCGCCGGGTGATGTCCGATTCTTTCAGGTCCGACCCCTGCACCTGGTAGCCGTGGTTCACCAGCACCTCGGCGATGCCGGACATGCCGATTCCGCCGATACCGACGAAATGCACCGGCCCCAGCTCCATCGGAAGTTTCGTCGCGGCGTTCACGCCCGACACCCGGAAGGTTTCCCAACGTTCATGTTTCATGGCTCTTTGACTGTCCCTCTGCCAGTGCCTGTATCATCGCGGCCAGACGTTGCGTTGCATCCGCTTTTCCCGCCTGCCGCGCCGCCTCGGCCATGTGGCTGGCCGTTTGCGGATCCGACAGGATCGTCGCGATATTCCTGGACAGAACGTCCACGTCCAGATCCGGTTCCCTCAGAAGAAGCGCGCCGCCGGACTGTACCAATCCTGCCGCATTGGCGCTCTGGTGATCGGCGGTGGCATGGGGGAACGGGATCAGGATCGAGGGCCGGCCGATGACACTGAGATCGGCCACGGTCGAGGCGCCGGCGCGGCTGATCACCAGCTGCGCCTCGCTCATCCGTTCGGGAATGTCGTGAAAGAAGGGCTCCACCTCGGCGCGGATGCCCTGTTCGGCGTAGAAGGCGCGCACCCGGTCCAGATCCTCGGCCCGGGCCTGCTGCGACACGCGGACATGGGCGCGCAGCGCCTCGGGCAGGGCCGCCACCGCGGCGGGCACCTTGTCGGACAGCGCCCGCGCGCCCTGGCTGCCGCCGATCACCAGCAGGTGCATGGGATAGTCGCCGGGGGCAATGTACGGGGCGCCGCCCTTCTCGGCCACGGCGCCGCGCACCGGGTTGCCGGTATGCTCGGCGCTGACGCCCTCGGGCAGGTCGGTGGGCCAGGTGCCGCAGGCGATGGCGTCCACCCGCCGGGCGAACAGCCGGTTGACCCGGCCCAGCACGCCGTTCTGCTCGTGGATCAGGCGCGGCACGCCCAGCATCCAGGCGGCCGAGAGCGCCGGGATCGAGGGGTAGCCGCCGAAGCCCGCCACCACCGCCGGCCGGTCGCGCCGGAACCGCGCCCGCGCCGCGAGGACACCGGCGCCGATGCGGAAGGGCGCGGCCAGTTTCGCCGCCGGCCCGCCGCGGGCGAAGGTGGCGCTGGCCACCTGCTCGATCGTGACGGCCTTCGGAAAGCCGCCGGTGTAGCGCGCGCCGCGCGCGTCGGTGGACAGCGTCACGCGCCAGCCCTGCGCCAGCATGTGCTCTGCCAGCGCCTGGGCGGGGAACATGTGCCCGCCGGTGCCCCCGGCGGCCATCACCAGCAGCGGCGCCGTCATCGGCCGCGCCGCAGCAGGATGTCCCCGATCTCGCCCTGCGGCCGCGACCGGGTGAAGGCCAGCAGCGCCCCCAGCGCGATGCCGCCCGCGATCAGGGACGAGCCGCCGTAGCTGACGAAGGGCAGCGTCATGCCCTTGGCCGGCAGCAGCCGTACCGCCACGCCCATGTTGATGATCGCCTGCACCCCGAAGGAACAGGCAAGCCCCGTGCCGGCGAGGCGGATGAAGGGATCCCGCTCGCGGATCAGGCGCAGAAGCGAGCGCACCGTGATGGCCATGTACAGCAGGATTATGAACAGAACGAGAATCAGCCCGTATTCCTCGGCCGCCACCGCGATGATGAAGTCGGTATGGGCATCGGGCAGCGACCATTTCACCTGGCCCTCGCCGACACCGACACCGAAAAAGCCGCCCTCGCGGATCGCGTCGGTGGCATAGCCAAGCTGGGTGCGCGGGTCGATCTCGGGGGACAGGAAGCCGTCGATCCGGCGCGCGAAGTGCTCGGAGTTGTAGTAGGCCGCGGTGCCGCCCGCCACCACCAGCCCCGCCATGCCCACCAGCAGCGCGAAGGGCGCGCCTGCGACGAAGTACATCACCCCCCAGCCGAACAGCACCAGGCAGGCCTGCCCGAAGTCCGGCTGCAGCGCCAGCAGCACCACCACCACCAGCACGATGCCGAAGGACATGGACTTGCCCGAGGGGCCGTTGATCTCCTGGCTGGCCGCCATCAGCCAGCCCGAGACGATGATCAGCGCGGGTTTCAGGAACTCCGACGGCTGCACACTGGCGAATCCGAAGGAGAACCAGCGCACCGCGCCCTTGCCGAAATCGGTGCCCGCGAAGGGCAGCGCCAGCAGCGCCGCGAAGGCGCAGGCAAAGCCCACCACCCCCAGCCGCCGCACCATCTGCGGCGAGGCCATCGAGACCAGCACCATCACCGTCAGCGCCAGCCCCCCGAAGAAGGCCTGCCGCTGCACGTAGTAGAAGGCGTTCAGCTCGTTGCGCGCGGCCAGCGGCGGCGAGGCGGCGAGGCCCAGCAGGATGCCGGTGCCGAACAGCAGCAGCACGCAGCCCAGCGACCATCGGTCGATCGTGCGCCACCAGCGTGGAAGAATCGGCTCGCCTTCCCGTACCGGGACCGTGCCAAAGACCATTTCCGTCATGGGATTCCGCCTGTCAAAACTGCTGCCCGCCCGGTTGTCCGGATCTAGGGTGGAACTGTAGCGGGATGCGCCCGCCCCGGCCAGAGAAAAGGCGGCGTCCGGGGCGCGCCCGCGCCGGGTGTCGCAAATGTGCTATGGATCAGCCGCCGGCGGTCAGGGCCTGCACCCGCGCCGTGAAATCCTCGCCGCGTTTCTCGAAGTCGGGGTACTGGTCGAAACTGGCAGCCGCCGGGGCCAGCAGCACCGTCTCTCCCGGCTGCGCCTCTTCGGCGGCGCGGGCGACGGCGCGCTCCATCGTCTCGCAGATCTCGTGCGGGGTCTCGCCCAGCTGCAGCGCGAAGTCGCGGGCGGAATGGCCGATCAGGTAGGCCTTGACTACCTCGCCCAGGTCCCCCGTCAGCCCGGCGATGCCGCCGTCCTTGCCCAGCCCGCCGGCGATCCAGCGGATCCGCTTGAAGGCCCGCAGCGCCTGCGCGGCGCTGTCGGCGTTGGTGGCCTTGGAATCGTTGACGTAGGTGACGCCCCCCGCCTCGCCCACGATCTGGCTGCGGTGCGGCAGGCCGGCGAAGCTGTGGAACGCCGTCTCGATGACCTTGGGCGACAGCCCCAGCGCGCGGGTGGCGGCATAGGCGGCGCAGGCGTTCTGGTGGTTGTGCGACCCCGGCAGCCCGCGGATGCCGCGCAGGTCGATCGAGGCCACCTGCCGGCTTTTGCGGCACTCGGCGAGGAACCCCTTGCGGGCGAAGACGGACCAGCCCGGCCCCTCCAGCTTGCGGGCAGAGGAGATGCGGATCACCCGGTCGTCCCCTGCCCCCTCGGCCATCTGGTTGGCAAGGAACCGGCCCTCGGTCTCGTCCACCCCGATCACCGCGCGGTCCGGGCCGCCCTCGGCGAACAACCGGCGCTTGGCGGCGAAGTAACCGCCCATGCCGCCGTGACGGTCGAGGTGGTCGGGCGAGAGGTTCGTGAAGACCGCCACGTCCGGCGTCAGCGCGCGGGCGAGGTCGGTCTGGTAGCTGGACAGCTCCAGCACCACCACCTCGCCGTCCCGCGGCGGGTCGATGTCCAGCACCCCGCGGCCGATGTTGCCGGCCAGCTGCACCGGCTTGCCCGCCTCGGCCAGCACGTGGTGGATCAGCGCGGCGGTGGTGGACTTGCCGTTCGAGCCGGTCACGGCCACCACCCGCGGCGGCTGGCTGAACTGGTCCCAGCTGTCGCCGCCGAAGCTGGCGAAGAACAGGCCTATGTCATTGTCCACCGGAACGCCCGCGTCCCAGGCCGCGGCGATCACCTTGTTGGGGGCCGGGTAGAGGTGCGGGATGCCGGGCGAGACCACCAGCGTGGCCACCCCCTCGAAGGCGCCGGGGCGGGTGAGGTCGGTGATGGTGAAACCCTCGGCCTCGGCCCGGGCGCGGCCCTCTGCCCCGTCGTCCCAGCACAGCGGCTCGGCCCCGCCCGCCGCCAGCGCGCGCGCCGCGGCGATGCCGGAGCGGCCAAGACCCAGCACCGCGACGCGGGCGCCGTCGTAGCCGTGGACGGGGATCATGGGCGGGGCTCCCTGCTAGGACTTATCGAATAACGCCTGGCCGCTTTTGCGGCGGGATTGCGCGGCAACCTGTACAGACCGCGCAATCCGCGTCACCGCAGCTTCAGCGTGGCAAGGCCGATCAGCGCGAGGATCAGGCTGATGATCCAGAACCGGATGACGATCTGCGGCTCGGCCCAGCCCTGTTTCTCGAAGTGGTGGTGGATCGGCGCCATCAGGAAGACGCGCTTGCCGGTCCGCTTGTAGTAGACCACCTGGATGATGACCGAGAGCGCCTCTACCACGAAGAGCCCGCCGACGATCGCCAGCACGATCTCGTGCTTGGTGGCCACCGCGATGGCCCCCAGCGCGCCGCCCAGCGCGAGGCTGCCGGTGTCGCCCATGAAGACCGCTGCGGGGGGCGCGTTGTACCACAGGAAGCCCAGACCGCCGCCGACGAGGCCCGCCGCGAAGATCAGGATCTCGCCGGTGCCGGGCACGTAGTGCACATCGAGGTACTCGGTGAAGTCGACCCGCCCCACGGCATAGGCGATGGCGCCCAGCGTGGCCGAGGCGATCATCACCGGCATGATCGCCAGCCCGTCCAGCCCGTCGGTCAGGTTGACCGCGTTGGCGGCGCCCACGATCACGATCATCGCGAAGGGCAGGAAGCCCCAGCCGAGGTTCAGCAGCACGTCCTTGAACACCGGGAAGGCCAGCCGGAAGCTCAGCTCGTCCGGGTGCCAGGCCGAGGCCCAGTAGGCCGCCAGCCCGGCGATGGTGAAGCCGATCAGCAGCCGGATCTTGCCGGAGACGCCCTTGTGGTTGCCCTTGCTGACCTTGGCGTAGTCGTCGGCGAAACCCACCAGGCCGAAGCCCACGGTGACGAAAAGCACCATCCAGACATAGGGGTTGTCGAGCCGCGCCCAGAGCAGGGTCGAGACGGTCACCGCGCCCAGGATCAGCACGCCGCCCATGGTGGGGGTGCCCTGCTTGGCCAGGTGCGCCTCGGGCCCGTCATCGCGGATCGGCTGGCCCCGGCTTTGGGTGCGGCGCAGCAGCTGGATCAGCGGGCGCCCGAAGAGGAAGCCGAAGATCAGCGCGGTGAAGAACGCCCCGCCGGAGCGGAAGGTGATGTAGCGGAACAGGTTGAACACGTCCCCGCCGTCGGAGAAATTGGTCAGCCAGTAAAGCATTACGCCTGTTCCTCGGTATCCGTCAGCAGCGGATGGCCCAATTTGCGTATGGCGTCAACAACCAGGCTGACACGGCTGCCCTTGGACCCCTTGACCAGCAGGACATCGCCGGCGTCGATCAGCCCGTGGGCGCGGGCGGCAAGGTCCTCTGCCCGCTCGCACCACTGGCCGCGTTTCTCTTCCGGCAGCGCGTCGTAGAGCGCGCGCATCCGGGGGCCGACGCAATGCACCGTGTCCAGCGCCCGCATGGCCGGCAGGTCCGCCACCGCCGCGTGCAGCGCGGCCTCCTGCGGGCCCAGTTCCAGCATGTCGCCCAGCACCGCGATGCGCCGGCCCCGGCGCACCCGGCCCAACCCGTCGCGCGGCTCGATCGCCGCCAGCACCTCCAGCGCCGCCTGCATCGAGGCGGGGTTGGCGTTGAAGGCGTCGTCGATCAGTTCGGCGAAATCCGCGGTCTCCACCTCGTCCAGCGACAGCCGCTCGATATGGCCGCGCCCCTCGGGGGGCAGCCACTGGCCAAGGCCGGTGATCGCCAGCGCCAGGTCGCCCTCCAGCGCCGTCACCGCGGCCAGCACCGCCATGGCGTTGACGGCAAAGTGGCGGCCCGGCGACTGCACCTTGAAGATTACCCGCTGATCGCCCAGCCGGCCCTGCACCACCGTCGTCTCGCGCGAGAGCGTCACCTCCTCGACCCGGTCACGGGCCGAGGCGCCCTCGCCGAAGCCGCGGATCTCGGCGCCCTTCGCCTCGGCGGCGGCGCGCAGGATGTCGGCGGTGGGGATATCGGCGTTCAGCACCGCGGTTCCCCCCGGCTCCAGCCCCTCGAGGATCGCCGCCTTTTCGCGGGCGATTCCCTCGATGCTGTCGAAGGCCTCCAGGTGCGCCGGGGCGACGGTGGTGATCATCGCCACGTGCGGCCGCGCCATGCGGGCCAGCGGCGCGATTTCCCCGGGGTGGTTCATGCCGATCTCGATCACCGCGAAATCCGCCTCGCGCGGCAGCCGCGCCAGCGTCAGCGGCACGCCCCAGTGGTTGTTGAAGCTTTTCTCGGCCGCGTGCACCTGCCCCAGCGGGGCCAGCGCGGCGCGCAGCATCTCCTTGGTGGAGGTCTTCCCGACCGAGCCGGTCACCCCGATCACCTTCGCCCGCGCCCGCGCGCGGCCCGCCCGGCCCAGCGCCTCCAGCGCCGGCAGCACGTCGTCCACCAGCAGCAGCGGCGCATCCGCCGCGACCCCCTCGGGCACCCGGCTGACCAAGGCGGCGCAGGCGCCATTCTCCAGCGCCTGGGCGACGAAGTCATGGCCGTCGCGGACATCCTTCAGCGCGACGAACAGCTCGCCCGGTACAAGGCTGCGGGTGTCGATGGAAACGCCGGTAGCGCACCAGTCGCCGGTGGCGCGGCCGCCGGTGGCCTCGGCGGCCTCGGCCGCGGTCCAGAGGCTCATACCAGCCGCCCGTCCAGCGCCGCGACGGCAACGCTGGCCTGCTCCACGTCATCGAAGGGATAGACGGCATCGCCGATGGTCTGGCCGGTCTCGTGCCCCTTGCCCGCGATCAGCAGCGCGTCGCCGGGCTGCAGCGCATCAACGCCGCGCAGGATCGCCTCGGCCCGGTCGCCCACCTCGGTGGCATCGGGCGCGCCGGCAAGGACCTGCGCGCGGATCGCGGCGGGATCCTCGGAGCGGGGGTTGTCGTCGGTGACGAAGGCCACGTCGGCGTATTGCGCGGCGGCGGCGCCCATCAGCGGGCGCTTGGTGGTGTCGCGGTCGCCGCCGGCGCCGAAGACCACGATCAGCCGGCCCAGCACGTGCGGGCGCAGCGCCCTCAGCGCCGTCTTCAGCGCGTCGGGGGTGTGGGCGTAGTCGACGAAGACAGCCGCGCCGTTCTCGCGGGTGGCGGCCAGCTGCATCCGGCCGCGCACGCCGCCAAGCTCGCCCAGCGCGTCGAAGGTGCGGGTGGGATCGCAGCCGGTGGCGATCACCAGCCCGGCGGCACAGAGCACGTTCTCGGCCTGGAAGCCGCCGATCAGGTTCAGCCGCGCCTGCCGGGGCCTGCCGTTCCAGTCGAACCGCAGGTCCTGCCCGGTGGCGTCGTAGCGCTGGGCGCGGATGCGCAGGTTGGCCTCTTCGCCGCGGCCCACGGTCAGCAGGTCCTGCCCCCGCTCCTGCGCCACCTGCGCCAGCTCGGCGCCACGCGGGTCGTCGATGTTGATCACCGCCGCGCCGTCGTCGGGCAGCACCCGGGTGAACAGCCCGGCCTTGGCGGCGAAGTATTCGTCGAACGAGGCGTGGTAATCCAGGTGGTCCTGGCTGAAGTTGGTGAAGGCCGCCGCCGACAGGTGCACCCCGTCCAGCCGGCGCTGCGCCAGCCCATGGGAAGAGGCCTCCATCGCCGCGTGGTCCACCCCGGCCTCGGCCACCTGCGCCAGCACCCGGTGCAGGGTGATAGGCTCGGGCGTGGTATGGGCCAGCGGGGCCTGGAAGGCGCCCTCGACCCCGGTGGTGCCGACGTTGACCGATTTCAGCCCCAGCGCCGACCAGATCTGCCGGGTGAAGGTGGCGACCGAGGTCTTGCCGTTGGTGCCGGTGACCGCCACCACGGTTTCGGGCTGGGTGCCGAACCACAGCGCGGCGGCGAAGGCCAGCGCCTGGCGCGGGTCCTCGGTCAGCACCAGCGCGGCGTCGCTGTCCGCCAGTTCGCGCGCGGCGATCTGCGCCCCCTGCCGGTCGGTCAGGATGGACCCGGCGCCCATGCGCAGCGCGTACTGGATGTACTCGCCGCCGTGGATGCGGCTGCCCGGCAGCGCCGCGAACAGGTGCCCCGGTTCTACCGCGCGGCTGTCCACCGACAGCCCCGTGACCTGCACCTCGCGGCCGCCCTGCGCCCGCAGCCCAAGGTCCGCGAGCTTCTTCGCCGTCATCCCCATCCGCACCGTCTCTCCTACTGAACGCCTCCTGATACCGCAGTCAGGGTGGCGGGTTCAATCTCGGGTCTCAGCCCCAGCAAAGGCGCGACGCGGCGGATAAGTTCCGCCGCCACCGGCACCGCGGTCCAGCCGGCGGTGCGGCGCGGCTTGGGCCCGGAGGTTTCCACCGGCTCGTCCAGCGTCACGATCAGCACGTAGCGCGGCTTGTCGGCGGGGAAGACCGAGGCGAAGGTGGTGATGGTCTTGTCTTCGTAGTAGCCGCCGCGCGGGCGGGGCTTGTCGGCGGTGCCGGTCTTGCCGCCCACCGCGTAGCCCTTGACCTCGCCGAAGCTGGCGGTGCCGTCGGTGACCACCTTGCGCAGCATCTTGCGGGCCTCGGCAGAGACGTCGGCCGAGACGATGCGCGGGCCGGGCTGCGGGTAGGACCGCTTCAGCAGCGTCGGCTTCACCAGCGTGCCGCCGCCGGTGATCGTGGCATAGGCCGCGGCAAGGTGCAGCGGGCTGGCGGACAGGCCATGGCCGTAAGACACGGTGATGGTGTGGATGTCGGACCAGTTCTTGGGCACCAGCGGCCGGGCCGAGGGGGCCTCGAACAGCTCCACCTGCAGCGGGTCGAAGAAGCCCAGCGAGGCCAGGAATTCCTTCTGCCGCTTCTGGCCGATCTGCAGCGCCATCTTCGCGGTGCCCACGTTCGAGGACTTGGCGATCACGTCGGTGACCGACAGGAACGGGCCGTAGTTGTGGTTCTCGAACTCGCGGATGGTGAACTTGCCCCACTTCATCGGGGCGTTGGCGTCCACCTTGGTCTCGGGGCTGACCAGCCCCAGCTCCATCGCCTGCGCGGCCACGAAGATCTTGAAGGTGGAGCCCAGCTCGTACACCCCCTGCACCGCGCGGTTGAACAGCGGGCTGTCAGAGGCGTCGCCGGTGGTCAGCGGCACCGGGCGGTTGTTGGGGTCGAAGTCGGGCAGGCTGGCCATGGCGAGGATCTCGCCGGTCTTGACGTCCATCAGGATGCCGGCCGCGCCCTTGGCGTTCATCAGCCGCATGCCGCCGTAGAGGATCTGCTCCATCGCCGACTGGATGGTCAGGTCCAGCGACAGCTCCAGCGGCTTGCCGTCGTTGGCCGGGTCGCGCAGGAACTCGTCGAACTGCTTTTCCACCCCCGCGGTGCCGATCACCTCGGCGGCATAGACCCCTTCGCGGCCGAAACCGTAGCCGCCGAGGATGTGCGAGGCGAGCGCGCCGTTGGGATAAAGCCGCATCTCGCGCGGGCCGAACAGCAGGCCGGGCTCGCCGATGTCGTGCACCAGCTGCTGCTGCTCGGGCGAGAGCACCTTCTTGATCCACAGGAATTTGCGCGTGCCGCTGAAGTCGCGCAGCAGCCGCTCTTCCTCGAGGTCGGGGAAGATCTCCGCCAGCGCCTTCGCCGCACCGGCGGGGTCCACCATCAGCGGCGGCTGGGCGTAAAGCGCATGGGTGCGCAGGTTGGTGGCGAGGATCCGGCCCTGCCGGTCGACGATGTCGGCGCGCTGGGCGATGATCTCGGTACTGGAGACGGCGCTGCGCGGCTCTTCGGGTACCGAGGCGGCCATCAGCCCCATGCGCGCGCCGACGGTGGAGAAGGCGCAGAAGAAGAACACCCCCAGCACCAGCAGCCGCCCCTCGGCGCGCTGGCGGGCGCGGTCGCGCATGTCCTCGTGGCGCAGGCGGATGTTCTCGCGCTCGATCGCGTCGGGGTTCTCGCCCTTCTGGCGGGCCGAAAGAATGCGCGCCAGAGGGCGCAGCGGCACCCGGCTCATGGCACTTGCTCCAGCGAGTCCGGCAGCAGGCCGACCACGTCCACCGGTCCTTCAAGCAGGTCCAGCACCGGCTGCGGGAAGGCGATCTGCTCCACCCGGCCGAACTGGTTGGGCGCCAGCGGCACCAGCCCCAGCGTGTCGAAGTTCAGGTCCGCGAGGTCGCGCAGCCGGTCGGGGCGGTTCAGGTAGGCCCATTCCGCCTTCAGCACCGCGCGGGTCTCGCGCAGGGCGCCGATCTTGCGCTGCAGCCGCTCCACCTGACCAAGCGCGGCCTGGGTCTTGTAGTTCTCGGAATAGGCCCAGAAGGCGAGGCCCATCACGGCGATGATCGACAGAACGAATGCGAAGGATCTCAACGGTCGGCTCCCTGTTTCAGCATCGGCATTCCCATCTGCGCCCAGTCCGCCTGCCCCGCGGGGGCCTGCGTCCGGCGCGCCGCCCGCAGCCGGGCGGACCGGGCGCGGGGGTTGATGGCGGTTTCTTCCTCGTCCGCGCCGACGGCCTTGCGGGTGAGGATCTCGAATCGCGGCGCGGTCTCTTCGGTGGGGGGCGCGTGGCGGCTGCCCTGCCCCGCCTGCCCGGCCCGCGCCTGCAGGAAACGTTTGACCATGCGGTCCTCGATGGAATGGAAGGTGACGACCGCCAGCCGCCCCCCCGGCGCCAGAGCCCGCTCTGCCGCCTCCAGCCCGCGGGCCAGTTCGCCGAACTCGTCGTTGACCGCGATGCGGATCGCCTGGAAGCTGCGGGTGGCGGGGTGCGTCTGCCCCGGCTTGGGGCGCGGCAGCTGCGATTCCACGATCCGTGCCAACGCGCGGGTGGTCTCGATCGGCCCGGCGGCGCGGGCCTTGACGATGGCGCGGGCGATGCGGCGCGAGGCGCGTTCCTCGCCGTAGAGAAACAGGATATCGGCCAGCGCCTGTTCGTCCGCCTCGTTGACGATGTCGGCGGCCGAGGGGCCCGAGGCGCTCATGCGCATGTCCAGCGGGCCGTCCTTCATGAAGGAAAACCCCCGTTCCGCCTGGTCCAGTTGCATCGACGAGACGCCGAGGTCCAGCACCACGCCGTCGAGGTCCTGCGCGTATTCGTCCAGCCGGCCGAAGGTGCCTTCGACCAGCGACAGCCGGCCCTCGTGGTCACCCGCCCACCCCTTCGCCATCTCGAAGACGCTGGGGTCGCGGTCGACGCCGGTGACGTGATCGGCCCCCGCTTCCAGCAGCCCCTTCGCATAGCCGCCGGCCCCGAAGGTGCCGTCCAGCCAGCGGCCCGAGACCGGCGCCACGGCACGCAGCAGCGGGCCAAGAAGGACCGGGATGTGGGGGTCGGATGCGCTGGCGCCTGCCGTCGCAGCCATGGCTCAGGCGCCCCTGTTCTTGTCCAGCAGGGTGATCGGGTTGAAGTCCTCGGGCAACTGGTCAAGCCAGGCCTCGGTGCGGGCCACTTCCTCGCGCTCGTAAGTCTCGGGCTTCCAGATCTGGAAGGTGTCGCCCTTGGCGATGAAGAAGGCCTCGTCGGCGATGCCGATCTTCTCGCGCAGCTTCTTGGTCAGCACGATGCGCCCGGTGTCGTCGACGCCGGTCTGGGTCGACTGGCCGGAGAACAGCGTTTCCAGCATGTTCCGCTCGACCGAGCCGCGGGGCATTTCAGAGATCTGCTCGTCCACGTCGTCGATCGCCTCGATGGTATAGCACTCGAGGTACTTCCGGCGGTGGTCGCCGTAGACGATGACGAATTCGGGGGATTTGCCGCTGGCAAAGTCAGGGTCGCCGGATTCGAGGACGCGGCGAAACTGGGCCGGGATCGAGACCCTGCCCTTGGCATCCACCTTCTGGTGGAATTCGCCTCTGAACCTGCGCGCCACTGTCCCGCGGCTCCTTCGCGCCCCCCGGTTTCATTGATGTCCGTCTGAATGAGAAACGGCGGATTGAGCTGCTGCCACTGCCCAATCCGCCGCCCTCGTCCCGCTTCTGCGGGCAGTCCAGCTGCGCGCGCCACCTGGGGGGATGTCTGCTCGCCCGCGCGCCGGATCTCGTCGTTCAGTGAAAGCGGGGTGCCTGTATGAAACCTGCTTGGGTCTGTGGGGTTCTTGGTGCCCCTGTTCCCGTCTTCACCGTGAAACAGGGATCGCATGGGAATTCATGGAAGGCAATAGAATTAATTGACCGTCGCCACTACAGATTGCGTTGACACTAGCCAAAAAACCACACTTTGACGCAAGACAGAAGTACGTGATTCAATATATAGGCTAAAACATGCCGACATTTACCATATTTATGTCGGCGCGGGAGTGGAAAAAAGTGCCACGAAATCCCGGTGAGGCGGCGGGCCAGGTGGCGACAGGGGGCGGGACTCGGTGAAGACCGGGCGGAATCACCGTGGAATCGCTGCCTGGGACGTCTGGAAGCTGTGTCTGGCGGTGCGGTGCCATGAATTCCCGGGGCCGGTCCCATGGTTTCCCGCCAGGGCGTCCCATGAATTCCCGCGAGGCTTCTGGAAGACGAGTCGGGGTGGGTGAACTGCTCCGCCAGCGGCCAGCGAAAGAGGGTGCGAAAAGCAGCCACTATATAGTGGCGCCGAAAACGCCCGGATTTGGAGCGGGCCCAAGCGCTTCGGAACCGCCCTCGGGGGTCCGCCCCGCCCGTCGCTGCACCGCAGCATGATTCCCCGTCACTGCTGGCCCCCTTCCGCGCTCCGCCGACCTCCATACATGCTTTATCCACCGCCCCGCCCCCTCACGCAGCGCCCCGGCGCGACTCACCCCATGCCATCCCGGTATCGCCCGAAGCGGCGGCAACCCGCTGGATTCCTGTGCAAACCCGCAGCGAAGCACCCGTGCGGTGCCGCCTTTGCAAGCCGCCCGGATCTTTCAACCCCCCAAGAAGCGTGCTGACGGCACGTAACCTATGCACATGCCGCATGGCGGCATTGAGGAGGGGCGGGATTGTGCGCCCGCAGCATGCCGTTAAATAGGATGCAACGAAGGCGGCAACGGGTCGCCGGACAAGAACAAGAGCGAGAGCGAGAGCAACATGGCTTTCACGGCAGACATCATGGGCTTCGAAGCTGGCCTGATCCGGCGGATGCGGAACGATTTCGACCGGTCGCGCGTCATAGCCGGCAAGCGTCGCATGTACCGCGACATGATCGAGGAATTTCACGGCCCCGCAGGCGCCTCCGACGACCGCGACGCGGTCTGGGGCGCGGTGCACGGCAAGTAACGAAGGAATACGGTTCAGACGCCCTCTCCTCCTCCCTGGGCAGTCTGCAAGTCGCGGCGGCATCTCTCCTCCTCCCTGATGTCGCCGCATCTCTTCCGCGAACGTTCCCTCCTCCTCCCTGGAGCGTTCGCAACGGAAGCGGCGGTGTCACCTCCTCCCGACACCGCCGCACGGTTTCCGCGGACGTCCCACCTCCTCCCGGGACGGTCGCAACGGAAGCGGCGGTGTCACCTCCTCCCGGCACCGCCGCCCTGATCCCCCCTTCTCCCCCTCCGGCCTTGATTTCCCGCCCCGCCTTCGCCAAACCCGGCGCGAGCGAGCACAGGGAACCCGGACATGACGCGCATCGATGCGAAATTCTCTCAGCTGAAGGCGGACGGAAGGAAGGCCTTCGTGGCCTACGTGATGGCGGGCGATCCCGATTATGACCGGTCGCTGGAGATCGTGAAGGCGCTGCCCGGCGCCGGGGTCGACGTGATCGAGCTGGGGCTGCCCTTCACCGATCCCATGGCCGACGGCCCCACGATCCAGCTGGCCGGCCAGCGGGCGCTGGAAGGCGGGATGACCCTGCAGAAGACGCTGGATCTCGCCGCCGCCTTCCGCGAGGAGGACGACACCACCCCGATCGTGCTGATGGGCTACTACAACCCCATCTACAGCCGCGGCGTCGAACGGTTCCTTGCGGATGCCAAGGCCGCCGGCGTGGACGGGCTGATCGTGGTGGACCTGCCCCCCGAGGAGGACGACGAGCTGTGCCTGCCCGCGCAGGCGGCCGGGCTGAACTTCATCCGCCTCGCCACCCCCACCACCGACGACCGGCGGCTGCCGAAGGTGCTGCAGAACACCTCGGGCTTCGTCTACTACGTGTCGATCACCGGCATCACCGGCTCGGCCGAGGCGCAGGCCGGCGACGTAGGGCCCGAGGTGACGCGGATCCGCGATGCCAGCGGCCTGCCCGTGGTTGTGGGCTTCGGCATCCGCACCCCCGAGGCGGCCGAAGCGCTGGCCGGCGTGGCGGACGGCGTGGTGGTGGGTTCTGCCATCGTCGCGAAGATCGCCGAGGGCGCGGGGGCCGAGGAGGTGGCCACCTTCGTCCGCACCCTGACCGAGGGCGCCCACCGCGCCTGAGCCGCGGCTTCGGCCCGTTGCTGCCCCCCCCGTGCAGGCCCCCGTTCAGGCCCCCCTTGCAGGCCCCGGCGTGCTGTGGCTTGCTGGGGCCATGACCTTGCCCCCCGACCGGATCGCCGCCCTTGCCGAGGAACTGCTCCGCACCCGTGACGCGGGCCGGCAGGTGCCGCCGATCTCGGACCGCGATCCCGGCTTCGACCGCACCGACGCGCTGGCCATCGCCGCCCGGGTGCGGCGCCTGCGGCTGGCCAGCGGCGAACGGCTGGCCGGGCGCAAGATCGGTTTCACCAACCGCACGCTGTGGGAGCGTTACGGCATTGACGGCCCGATCTGGGGCGACGTCTACGCCAGCACCCTGCACCGGCTGGATTCGATGCCGGTGGAGGTGCGCCTGCTGCCCCTGCCTGAGCCGCGAATCGAGCCGGAGATCGTCTTTGGCCTCGCCACCGCGCCGCGCCCGGGGATGGACCCCCAGGCGCTGGCCGGCTGCATCGCCTGGGTGGCGCACGGGTTCGAGATCGTCACCTCCATCTTCCCCGGCTGGAAGTTCACCGCCGCCGACACGCTGGCGGGCTTCGGCCTGCATGGCGTGCTGATCGTCGGCGCGCCGCAGCCGCTGTCGGTGCTGGGCGCCGACCCGGTGGGCGCGCTGTCGGGGCTGGAACTGACGCTGGAAGGCGAGGACGTGCGCGCCGAGGGACGGGGCAGCGACGTGCTGGACGGGCCGGTGCAGGCGCTGGGCCACCTGGTGGAGGCGCTGGCGCAGGCCGAGGAGGTCCAGCCGCTAGTGCCGGGGGAAGTGGTGACCACGGGGACCCTGACCGACGCCATGCCGGTGGCGCGGGGCCAGCGCTGGCGCACGGAGATCCGGGGGTGTGCCTTGCCGGGGCTGGATGTGACGTTTCGGTGAAGGGCGCGGCGGGGTGGCGGGGTGAACCCCGCCCTACCCCGGCTTCGAGCGATGCGCTGACCAGCCCCCGAACAAGCCAAAGGCGCGGGGGCGAGCGCCTGCCCGTTCCGGCGGGCTGGCGCTGTGTCGTCCGCAGGGCGACGCTCATTCTTTGCGCGGATGTGGCTGGAATAAAGCGCCTATGCCGGAAGTGAGATGCGCCACCCCACGGGCAGGCTTGCGTCGCGCCAAGACGGGGAAACCCCGCCCGACCGCTTCCTCCGATCAATGCGCTGATCCGCCCCGAACAAGCCGAAGGCGCGGGGCGAGCGCCTGCCCGTCCCCGCGGGCTGGCGCTGTGTCACCCGCGTGCACCGCTCATTCTTCGCGCGGATGCGGCGAGGATAAAGCGCCTATGCCGGAGGGCAGCTGCGCCACCCCACGGGCAGGCTTGCGTTTCGCTATGGCGGCGAAACCCCGCACGGCCGCGTTTTCTGAACGAAGCGCTGACCTGCCGAACAAGCCGAAGGCGCGGGGCGAGCGCCTGCCCGTCCCGGCGGGCTGGCGCTGTGTCATCCGCAGAGCAACGCTCATTCTGTGCGCGGGTATGGCCGGGATAAAGTGCCTATGCCGGAAGTGGGCAGCGCCATCCCACGGGCAGGCTCACGTCGCGCCGGAGGCGGGGTGAACCCCGCCCTACCAGCTCGTTTAGCGAAGCGCTGACCGGCACCGGCCAGCCCCCCTCACCCCAGCGTCACATCCAGCACCATCATCACCACCAGCCCGAAGATCAGCCCCGCCGTCGCCAGCTTCTGGTGCCCGCGCCGGTGGGTCTCGGGGATGATCTCGTGGCTGATGATGTACAGCATCGCCCCCGCCGCGAAGGCCAGGCCCCAGGGCAGCACCAGCTCCGACACGTTCACCAGCGTCACCCCCAGCGCGCCGCCCACCGGCTCTATCAGCCCCGTGGCCAGCGCCACTCCGAAGGCCGCCCGGCGGCGGTAGCCCTGCCCGCGCAGGGCCACCGCGACGGCCAGCCCCTCGGGCGCGTTCTGCAGCCCGATGCCGGTGGCCAGCGCGATCCCGTTCGCCGTGTCGCCGCCGCCGAAGCCGACCCCGACTGCCAGCCCCTCGGGGAAGTTGTGGATGGTGATCGCGAAGACGAACAGCCAGATCCGCCCCAGCGCGCCGGGATCGCCCCCCTCGGGGCCCTGCACGAAGTGGACGTGCGGCAGCGCCTCGTTCAGTGCCGCCACCGCCGCCGCGCCCAGCACCAGCCCCGCCGCCACCAGCAGCACCGCGAGGAAGGTGCCGTAGTCCAGCGCCTCGGCCGCCTCGATCCCCGGCAGGATCAGCGAGAAGAACGAGGCCGACAGCATCACTCCCGCGGCAAAGCCCAGCAGCGCGTCGTTCGCCCGGCCCGAGATCTCGCGGCCGAACAGCACCGGCAGCGCCCCCACCCCCGTCATCAGCCCCGCGCCGAGGCTTGCCAGCAAGCCGATCCAGATGATGTCCATGGTCCCTCCGGCGCCTGTACCTAGCCGCCCCGCCCGCCCCGGCCAGCACCACCCGCCCCGCGTGGGTGCGATTGCCCCCGCCGCGCGCGGCTGCTAATCGCTTCTGGCCCACACGCCCCCACACGCCCGAGGAGGACCCATGCCCGTCATCACCGAGATCGAGGACCTGAAGCGCATCTACCGCCGCCGGGTGCCCAAGATGTTCTACGACTACTGCGAATCGGGCAGCTGGACGGAACAGACCTTCCGCGACAACAGCTCTGACTTCGACCTGATCCGCCTGCGCCAGCGGGTGGCGGTGGACATGTCGAACCGCTCCACCGAAAGCACCATGCTGGGCGAGAAGGTGACCATGCCCGTGGCGCTGGCGCCGGTGGGCCTGTGCGGGATGCAGAACGCGGACGGCGAGATCAAGGCCGCGCGGGCGGCGGCGGAGTTCGGGGTGCCCTTCACCCTGTCCACCATGTCGATCTGCTCGATCGAGGACGTGGCCGAGAACACCGACGCCCCCTTCTGGTTCCAGCTCTATACCATGAAGGACACCGACTATACGTCGCGGCTGATCGCCCGGGCCAAGGCGGCGCAATGCTCGGCGCTGGTGATCACGCTGGACCTGCAGCTGCTGGGCCAGCGCCACCGCGACCTGAAGAACGGGCTGTCCGCGCCGCCGAAGTTCACCCTGCCGGTGCTGGCCGACCTCGCTACCAAGTGGGGCTGGGGGCGCGAGATGCTGGGCACCAAGCGGCGCTTCTTCGGCAATATCGTGGGCCACGCCGAGGGGGTCACCGACAGCTCCAGCCTCGGGTCCTGGACGGCGGAAAGCTTCGACCTGACGCTGGACTGGGACAAGGTCGCCCGGTTGATGGAGCAATGGGGCGGCAAGGTGGTGCTGAAGGGCATCCTCGACCCCGAGGACGCCCGCCGCGCCGCGGAACTGGGCGCCGACGCCATCGTGGTGTCGAACCACGGCGGCCGGCAGTTGGACGGTGCGCTGTCGTCGATCCGCGCGCTGCCGGGGATCGTCGAGGCGGTGGGCGGCAAGACCGAGGTCTGGCTGGACAGCGGCATCCGCTCTGGCCAGGACGTGCTGAAGGCGCTGGCGATGGGGGCAAAGGGCTGCATGATCGGCCGCAGCTACGTCTACGGGCTGGGCGCCATGGGCCAGAAGGGCGTGACCGCGGCGCTGGAGGTGATCCGCAAGGAACTGGACACCACCATGGCGCTTTGCGGCCGGCGGCAGGTGCGCGATCTCGACCGCGACGTCCTGCTGGTGCCCGAGGACTTCGAGGGCCGCTGGCAGACCAACCGGCCCTAACGCGCCAGCCGCCGCACCGCCGGCACGATCACCGCGACAAGGCCCGCCATCGCCAGGAAGGCGGGCCGCAGGCCGTAGGCCTCGGCCAGCCCGCCCATCACCGCGGGGCCAAGGAAAAAGGCCGCCATGCCCAGCATCCAGGCGCGCGACAGCGCCTGCGCCCGCTGCGCCTGCGGCACCCGCCCGCCCAGCACCGAGTTGACCGAGGGCACCACCGCCGACAGCCCCAGCCCGGTCAGCGCCACCCCCGCCAGCGCCGCGCCGACCCCGGGGGCGAGGCCCAGCAGCACCAGCCCGGCCGAGCCCGCCACCGCCGACAGCGCGATCAGCCGGGTGGTGCCCAGCCGCGCCGCCAGCACCTGACCCGACAGCCGGCCGATCCCCATCAGCAGCCCCAGCATCGCCGGGCCGAAACTGCCGTGCCCGGCGGCCGCGCCCAGGGTGCGCTCGATGTGCAGGGCCGACCAGGCCTCGGCCGCGTTCTCGCCCATGAAAGCGGCCACCAGCACCACCCCGGTCAGCAGCACCGTGGTGCGGTGGGCACCGGCCGGGGGCGGCGCGCCCTCCTGCGGCGCGTCCGCCGCCACCGGGCCGCGGATCGCCGCCAGCAGCGCCAGGCACAGCAGCGCGATGGCCGGCAGGATCTCTGCCGCGCTCCACCCCGCCTGCCGCAGCACGCCGCACAGCCAGGCGGCAAAGGCGAAGGCGAAGGCGTACATCGCGTGGGAGGCGTTCATCAGGTGGCGACCCTCGCGGGTCTCTCTCGCGCTGATCTCGACATTGGCCGCGATGTCGAGGGTGGCCACCGCCACGCCCATGGCGAACAGCGCCGCCGCCAGCCCCGGCACGCTGCCCGCCAGCGCCGGCAGCGGCACCACGAAGGTCACCAGCAGTCCCGGCGCCAGCAGCCGCCAGCCTCCCAGCCGCCGGCCCAGCCAGGGCGCCGCCGCCATGGCCAGCACGCCCCCCACCGCCGAGGCCAGCAGCGCGGCCCCCAGTTCCGCATCGCTCGCGCCGATGCGCGCCTTCACCTGCGGCACCATCCCGGCGAAACTGCCCCAGAGCAGCCCCACCGCCATCAACGCGGCAGAGGGCGCGCGGGCGAGACGAAGCGCGGCGAGAACGGACATCGGGGAATCCCTTGCCGCGGAGGGCGGCGGCGGGACCCTAGCGGCACCCCGGGGCGCTGCCAAGGCGCTGCCTCGTTGCCGCGAGACCGGGCCTAAAGGCTCTTTTCCTCGCCCGGGTTCTGCACTACAGGGGGCGCTTCACCGGGCATACACCCTTGGAGGATGCCCAAACGCAACCATTTGTAATTGGAGATCAAGATGGCTGGAGAAATTCCGGATCTTGAAGCCACGGAACGGACGGGGACAGGCAAGGGGGCCGCTCGTCAAGCACGCCGTGAGAACCTGGTGCCGGGCATCGTCTACGGCGGCGGCGCCGACCCGCTGCCGATCAACCTGCCCTACAACGCCCTGCTGAAGCGGCTGAAGGCCGGCCGCTTCCTGTCGACGCTGTTCAACCTGAAGGTCGAGGGCCACGACGACGTGCGCGTCATCTGCCGCAGCGTGCAGCGCGATGTTGTCAAGGACCTGCCGACCCACGTGGACCTGATGCGCCTGCGCCGCACCACCAAGGTCAAGCTGTTCATCCCGGTCGAGTTCGTCGGCCAGGACGACTGCCCCGGCCTGCGCAAGGGCGGCGTTCTGACCGCGGTGCGCCCCGAGGTGGAACTGGTGGTGACTGCCGGTGACATCCCCGACCACATCACCGCCGACGTCTCCGGCCTTGGCATCGGCGACACGATCACCATCTCGTCGATCACCCTGCCCGAGGGCGCCAAGCCGACCATCGACCGCGACTTCGTCATCGCCAACATTGCCGCGCCCTCCGGGCTGCGCGCCGGTGAAGACGACGATGACGGCGACGACGTGGCGCCCGACGAGGTGCCCGCCATCGAGGTGGACCAGGAAGAGGCCTGAGCCCCTCCTGCCGCAATCTTCGCGACGGGGCCCTGCGGGGCCCCGTTGTCGTTTATGGACAAGCCAGCGCGCAAAATCGCCGCAAGTCTCCGGCGCAATGTCCCCATCGTGCCAGCCGCGCCGCCCCCGTTGCGAAGCCGGGTCACCGCCGCTAGGGTCGGGCCTGCCAGCAAGGAATTCGCTCATGCGCCTCTTCGTCGGGCTCGGAAACCCGGGCGCCCGCTACGCCGGGAACCGCCACAACATCGGCTACATGGCCGTGGACCGCATCGCCGAGGATCACGGCTTCGGCCCCTGGCGGTCGAAGTTCCAGGGGCAGGTGACCGAGGGCCGGCTGGGGGACGAGAAGCTGCTGCTGCTCAAACCCGAGACCTTCATGAACCTCTCGGGCCAGTCGGTGCAGGCGGCGGTGCAGTTCTACAAGCTGACCCCCGGCGACGTCACCGTGTTCCATGACGAGCTGGACCTCGCCCCCGGCAAGTGCCGGGTCAAGACCGGCGGCGGGCACGCGGGGCACAACGGGCTGCGCTCGCTGCACCAGCACCTCGGGGCCGACTATCACCGGGTGCGGCTGGGCATCGGCCACCCCGGCCACAAGGACAAGGTGTCTCCCTACGTGCTGAACGATTTCGCCAAGGCCGAGGCCGACTGGCTGGACGACCTGCTGCGCGGCATTTCGGACGGCGCGGCGGACCTTGCGCGGGGCGAGACCGGGCGCTTCATGAACGCGGTGGCGCTGCGCACCAACCCGCCGCGCGAAAGCGCGCCGCGGCCCGGCGGGGCAGCGCCCCGGGGCAACAAACCCGATGCGCCCGCGCCAGCCCCCAAGGCGGACCCGCAGGACACGCCCCCCGAGGACAACCGCAGCGCCCTGCAGCGGCTGGCGGACAAGTTCCGCTCCTGACCGCTGTCCCGGCCCCGCCCATGGACGCGCCGCGCGGATGGCCTATGTGGCGGCGCAGGCCCCAGGAGATGCCTTGATGCCGATGAAACCGGACCCCTCGCTCAACGTGCTCGGCGACCCGCTGACGCCCTGCTCCACCGACCCGGTCACCGGGTATTTCCGCAACGGCCAGTGCGACACCTGCGACGCCGACACCGGCAGCCACACCGTCTGCGCGGTGATGACGGCGGAATTCCTGGCCTTCTCGAAGTACCTTGGCAACGACCTGTCCACGCCGCGGCCGGAATTCGACTTTGCCGGGCTGAAGCCGGGGGACAACTGGTGCCTCTGCGCCGGCCGGTTCCTGCAGGCGCAGCAGGAAGGCTGCGCGCCGAAGGTCCGGCTGGAGGCCACCCACCTGCGCGCGCTGGAGATCGTGCCGCTGGCGGTGCTGGAGGAGAACGCGGCCGGCTAGGCCATCAGCCCGCCTGCCCCGGTCCCCGCTCCAGGTCCTCGCCCATCAGGTCCTCGATGAACAGGCTGACCAGCTGCGCCCGGCCGCTGACCCCCGCCTTGCGGTAGATCGCGTTGGTCTGCGCCTTCACAGTGCCCTCCGAGGTGCTGCGGAAGGCGGCAATTTCCTGCAAAGACAGACCCTTGAGCGAAAACATCGCCACGTCCCGCTCTGCCGCCGTCAGGCCCCACTGGGTGAACCGTTCCTCGATCAGCGCGTGGAAGGCGCCCGAGACGACGCGCAGCCGCTCCTCGCTTTGCTCTGCCCGCTGCCGGGTCCGGCCAAGCGCCACGGCCCCCAGCACCAGTCCCAGCACCAGCCCCAGCGCCGCCCCCAGTTCCAGCAGCTCGCGCGTCTGCCATGCAATGGGCGCGCTGCGGGCGCCGGCGATGGTCAGGGCGATGTCGGACACGAAGAAGACCGCGCAGATCGCCTGCACGGCCAGAATCAAAAGTATCACGGTCCGTCCCGACACCGCGTCCCATCCCCTTCGCGCGTCCCGCCACCACGCGGAAACGCCTTTGGCCGGTCAGTCCTTGTCCGGCTTGTCCTTGTCGTCCTTGTCCTTGTCGTCCTTGTCGTCCTTGTCGTCCTTGTCCTTGTCTTCCTTCTCTTCCTTGTCCTTGTCCTTGTCCTTCTCGTCGGACGACCCGCCGCCCTTGTCCTTCTCCGGCTTCCCCGGCCCGGCCTCCGGCAACAGCGAGTTGCCCGTGCCGTTGTTCCAGTCCCGCAGGATCTCGCCGGTGCGCGGGTTCACGATGATCTCGCGCCGCCGGGTCCCGTCGCTGCCGACGATGCGCAGCCGCCCCAGCAGGGTGCGCGAGACCGTGACATCGCTGTACCCGAACCCCTGCAACTGCCGCGCGATGGATTGCCCGATGTCCTGCGCGGCGGCGGGGCCGGCGGCGAGAACAAGAATCAGGAGGGCGGCGGCACGATGGATCATGGGCGACTTCCTTGACGGGGCGCGGCAGGCGCCTTGGGTGGCAAATAATCCGTCCGGACCGGGTTTTGCAATGCGGCGACCCCGAGAGGGGGATGGGGGCCGCCGCATTGAGGCGCGCCCGGGATACGGGACAGGTGGGCGCCCTTTCGGTCCGGCAGCGGCTTCGACCGGCTGATCCCATGGCACCCCTCGGGGCACCATGCGGGCAGATCCAGCACCCCGGGGGTTGGGATGGACGGGGGCCGGATCCGGATCTGCGTGAGTGGTGGGCCCGAGGCCGGTCGAAGCGCACTGCACGAGACAGGCCCCATGTGCCCGGGATCGGCGGCAGGCGCTATAAACTGGCGGTCAAGGCGCATAAACCGGGGTTTATATGCGCCTCGCGCCCTTGTTTTACAGGGCTCCGCTCAGCGGCAGGCCATCGCGGCATCGACAGAGGCGGGGCCGGAAAAGCCCCCCAGCGGCCGCGCCGACAGCTTGTCATTCGCCAGCCGCACCGCCATCACCTGCCGGCGGGCGGCGTCCAGCAGCACCATCTCGGGTCCCGCGCCGCAGTTGCGGACACCCCCGGTGATGGTCGATTCGCCGATCGCGTGGTTGGTCAGCCCCTCGGCCGCCGCCACCTCGCGCAGCGCGCCGTCCCGGTAGCGCCAGACCCGCAGCACCTTCGCCAGGTGCGGCCGGTCGACGAAGGCAAGCTCCACCGCCCCGTCGCCGTCCAGGTCCGCGATCCCCGCCGGCGCCAGCCAGCGGTGGGTCTGCCCGATATAGGGGGTGGCGGCCGCCAGCCGCAGCTCGGTCCCGTCCCAGCGGTAGACCGCCAGCTGCGCGCCCTTGTCCAGGTGGGTCCGCACCGCGATCACCTCGGCGGTGCCGTCGCCGTCCAGGTCCGCCAGCCGCGGCGCCACGTCCTCGAACACATGATCCGCGTCCAGCACCAGCCGGTGACCGCACAGCCCGTGGTTGCCCGGGGCGTTGATCCACAGCGACGAAGGCTCGTCCCCCCGGCCAAGGATGCCGTGCCGGTAGCGCGTGACCGGATCGTCGTACCAGGCAGAGGTGATCGCCCCCCCGGTGTCCAGCGTGGTGACGCTGGCGGGATATTTCGTCAGCGAGGCCTGGCTGACCGTGCAGGCCGCCGCCGCCGCGCCCGAAAACACCAGCGCCGCCGCCAGAAGCCCCGCGGCGCGCATCAGATCTGCTTCTCGGGCATCTGCACCACCAGCCCGTCCAGCGCATCGGACACCTTCAGCTGGCAGGTCAGGCGCGAGCGGGCGGGGTCGGGCTCATAGGCGAAGTCCAGCATGTCCTCCTCCATCGCCTCGCGCGGGGGCAGCTTTTCCAACCAGTCGGGATGCACGTAGACGTGACAGGTGGAACAGGCGCAGGCGCCGCCGCAATCGGCCTCGATTCCGGGAATGCCGTTGTCGCGGGCGCCTTCCATGACGGTCAGGCCGTTGGCCACCTCCACCGTGTGTTCCTTGCCGCCGTGCTCGATATAGGTGATCCGCGCCATGCCTGGCCTCTCCGTCCTGCTGCGTTTGGCGCCAGATAAGCACTTGGCCCCGGATTGGCCAGTCTCTTTGCCGGGAGGTCTTGTGTCCGGCGGCCGATGTTCTACCTTCGTTCCATGAACTGCCTCCCCCCTTCCGGCCCCGCCCCCTGGCCACGCCCCCCCGCCTGCTGCCCCAACGCGCTGCTGGATCTGCCGCCGTCCGGCGCGCGGGTGGCGGTGGCGGGGCTGGTACTGGTGCGCCAGCGTCCGGGCACCGCCAAGGGGGTGATCTTCATCACGCTGGAGGACGAGACCGGGGTCGCCAACATCATCGTCTGGCGCAAGATCTACGAGGCCTTCCGCCGCGCGGTGATCGCCGGGCGGTTGCTGCGGGTCACCGGCCGGGTGCAGCGCGACTCGGGCGTCACCCACGTCATCGCCGAGCGGATCGAGGACCTCTCGCCCATGCTGGACGAGCTGCTGCGGCCGGATCCTGCCGCCGCCCCGGCCCCGGCCGCACCCTGAGGCTTTCGCGCCGCCCTGCTTGGCGCTATGCTGCGCCCCAGGACCCGGCCCGCCAAGAGGCCCCGGCAAGAGGCGACCCGCAGCCATGAGACTTCCGACCGGACCGGCGCTCGGCGCCCTCGCCCTGCTGGCGGCCTGCGGCGAAACGCGGCTGCCCGACGTCACCCAGCTGGTGGAGCCGGAGCCGATCCGCACCACCGCCACCGTGCCCGAGGGCGACCCGGACGCCTGCTACGGCCAGGACGTGACCCCGGCGGTGATCGAGACGGTGACCGAACAGGTGCAGCTACAGCCCGACGCCGCCGCCCCCGCCACCTACCACACCGAGACCCGGCAAAGCATCGTCCAGGAACGCCGCGAGGTCTGGTTCGAAACCCTCTGCGCCCGCCAGCTGACCCCGGACCTCGTCGCCTCGCTGCAACGGGCGCTGAAGGCGCGCGGCTACTACGCCGGCCCGGTGAACGGCCAGATGACCGGCGCCACCCGCCGCGCCGTGCGCGCCTACCAGAAGCCCCAGGGCCTCGACAGCGCCATCCTCTCCCTCGCCGCCGCCCGCCAGCTCGGCCTCGCCATGGTCGAACGCCTCGACGGCTGACCCCCTCTTTCCCTTTCTTCTGGTCCCGAAATATCCCGGGGAGCGCGAGGGGCAGCGCCCCTCGTCCCGGTCGGATCGCCGAAGGCGACCCGATCCAGAAGATCTAGCGCCGCAGGCGCACCGCTGGACCCCGGACGCCCCCCGCGCTAAGCCCCCGCCGAGCCGATTCAGGAGCCCGCCATGCCCTTCGACCGCCGCATCAAGATCGCCCCCTCCATCCTCTCCGCCGATTTCGCCGACTTCGGCCGCGAGATCCGCGCGGTCGAGGACCAGGGCGCCGACTGGGTCCACGTGGACGTGATGGACGGCCACTTCGTCCCCAACATCACCTTCGGCCCGCAGGCGGCCAAGTCCTTTCGCCCGCACGTGAAGACGGTGATGGACGTGCACCTGATGATCGCCCCGGTCGATCCCTACATCGCCGCCTTCGCCGAGGCCGGCGCCGACATTCTCACCGCCCACGTCGAGGCCGGCCCCCACATCCACCGCACCCTGCAGTCGATCCGCGACCACGGGATGAAGGCCGGCGTCGCCCTGAACCCCGGCACCCCGCCAGAGGCGGTGGCCCACCTGCTGGACCTCGCCGACCTGGTGCTGGTGATGACCGTGAACCCCGGCTTCGGCGGGCAGTCCTTCCTCGACATGACCGACAAGATCCGCCGGCTGCGCACGATGATCGGCGACCGCGAAATCCACCTAGAGGTGGACGGCGGCGTCACCCCCCAGACCGCCCCGCTGGTGGCCCGCGCCGGCGCCGACGCGCTGGTGGCCGGCTCTGCGGTATTCCGGGACGGCAGCGTCACCGACCCCGCCCCCTACGGCGCCAACATCACCGCGATCCGGCAAGCGGCCGAAACGGCACTGGGCCAACGCGCCTGAGAGATCTCCGCGCCCTCCGTTCCGACGGAGACGGCGGAGCGCCTGCGGCGCAAGATTGCAGACAGGACCGGGGGCTCCGCCCCCGGACCCCCGAGGCATTTCGGACAAGAAGAAGCTGCAAGGGGCGCTGGCGGGCCCGTGCGCTTCTGCGGCCACCTGCCTGCGGGTGGCCGGCGGGTCAGCAGGCGCCGGGCAGATGATGCCCCGCATACCGCTCCCGAAGCGTCAGCTTCGACACCTTGCCCGTCGCCGTCAGCGGCAGCGCCTCCACCCAGATCACGTCGTCCGGCACCTGCCATTTCGCCAGCTCGCTCCCCAGGTGCTCCAGCACCCCCGCGCTGTCGTGCGCCGCGCCCTCGGCGGCGACCGCCACCAGCACCGGCCGCTCCCCCCACTTCGGGTGCGCCACCGCGATCACCGCGCAATTGGCGATGCCGGGATGGGCCAGCGCCAGGTTCTCCACGTCGATCGAGGAAATCCACTCGCCGCCCGACTTGATCAGGTCCTTGGTGCGGTCGGTGATCACCAGGAAGCCCTCGGGGGTGATCCGCGCCACGTCGCCGGTGCCGAACCAGCCCTCGGCATCCATCGCGGCGCGGCTGGCCTCCTCGTTGTCGAAATAGCCCGAGACCACGTTGTTGCCGCGCACGAACAGCTCCCCCGCGGCCACCCCGTCGTGGGGCAGGCGCGCGCCGTCCTCGCCGGTGATCTTCATCTCCACCCCGAAGATCCGCCGGCCCTGCGTCGCCTTCACGCGCACCCGCTCCTCCAGCGGCGCGTCCCGCATCCGCGGCGGCAGGAAGCCCAGGGTGCCGATCGGCGACATCTCGGTCATGCCCCAGGCGTGGACCACGTCCACGCCCCGTTCCTCGTAGGCGCGGATCAGCGCCGGGGCGGCGGCAGAGCCGCCCACCACCAGCTCCCCGAACCCCTCGGGCGGGCGGCCGCGGCGGCGGATCTCGGCCAGAAGGCCCAGCCAGACCGTGGGCACGCCCCAGGCGCTCTGCACCCGCTCCGCCTCGATCAGGTCGTAGACCGAGGCCCCGTCGAGGTGCGGGCCCGGCATCACCAGCGTCGCCCCCGACAGCGGCGCGGCATGGGCCAGCCCCCAGGAATTGGCGTGGAACAGCGGCACCACCGGCATGATCCGCCGCCCCGGCGCCATGCAGGTGGGCACCGTCGCCGCCACCATCAGCGCGTGCAGCACCTGGCTGCGGTGACTGTACAGCGAGCCCTTGGGATTGCCCGTGGTGCCCGAGGTATAGCACAGGCCCGCCGCCGTCTCCTCGGGGAACTCGGGCCAGTCCAGCCCGTCCGTCTCGGCCGCCAGCAGGTCCTCGTAGCACAGCGCGCCCGGCAGCGAGGTCTCCGGCATATGCGCGCGGTCCGTCAGGATCACGAAGCGCATGCCCTGCGGCAGCCGGTCCGCCAGCGCCTCCACCAG
Organism: Rhodobacter sp.; assembly: GCA_048262455.1. Classification (GTDB taxonomy): domain Bacteria; phylum Pseudomonadota; class Alphaproteobacteria; order Rhodobacterales; family Rhodobacteraceae; genus Psychromarinibacter. Next base: position 22,842 of record JBLXFD010000011.1, on the reverse strand, counting down.
CGGCACGAAGGTCAGGTCGAGGAACATCGCCCGGTCCTCGGCATGGCCGGTGATATAGACCATCTGCTCCGCCGAAAGCCGGGGGTTCAGGGTGTGGCACACCGCGCCGATGCCGGGGATGGCGTAGTACAGTTCCATGTGCCGGTAGCCGTTCCAGGCCAGCGTCGCTACCCGGTCCCCCGGCCCGATCCCCATCCGCCCCAGCGCCCGCCCCAGCCGGCGCGCGCGGGCGGCGGTGGTGCGGTAGTCCTGCCGGTGCACCCCGCCCTCGACGGTGGCAGAGACGATGCCCGCGTCGCCATGCACCTCCTCGGCATAGGTCAGGATATCCGTCACCCGCAGCGGACGGTGCATCATCTGGCCCTGCATGGGCGATCCTCCCCTTGCATTTCCCCGGCATGTTGACGGGGGGCGGGCGGCGGTACAATCGAAAAGGCGGAAGCGGGCCCGCGGCTTGCGCGGAGCGGCGCCTGTCGTCCTTGCGCGGCGGGACGGGAGGCAGCTGCGCCGCGCCTCCCGCGCCGGCGACGATGTGATGCCGGGAGAGTGGACTGGGGCGAGACGAACCTCGCTTCGCCACGGAGCCGGCGCAAGCCATCGGCCCCCCGCTGTCGGCTCAGCCCCGCCCGCCGGGGCCAACCCGCGCCCAGCCCCATCCCGGCCCGCCGCCGCCCCTTCCCGCACTGCCGACTCCCGCCGCGTCATCCCGAACCCTCGCTGTCCGCCACCCCTTCCGGCGCATCCGCCGCGAAGCCGTAGCGCCCGCGGCCCGCCCGCTTCGCGGCGTAAAGCGCGGCGTCGGCGGCCTGCAGCAGCGCCTGGGGGCTTGGCTTGCGGTAGTCCGGCGACACGGCGATGCCCATGCTGGCGGAGATGCGGCATTCTGTGCCCTCGAACTCGATCGGCTGCTCCAGCCGGTCCAGCAGCCGCTGGGCGATCCGTTTCAGCCGGTCGCGGGCTGTGAGGCGGTGGAAGATCAGCACGAATTCGTCCCCGCCGGACCGCACCAGCGTATCGGCCTCACGGGTTTCCTCGCGCAGGATCTCGGCCACCTGCCGCAGCACGTGGTCGCCCGCCGCGTGGCCCAGCCGGTCGTTCACCTGCTTGAAGTAGTCGAGGTCCAGCTGCATCACCCCGTAGCTGTCGCGCCCGAGGGCGTAGCGCCGCAGGGCGATGTCCAGCCCGCGGCGGTTGTGCAGGCGGGTGAGCGTGTCGGTGAAGGCCTGTTCCTCGGCCGCCAGGCGCGCGCCGTGCAGGCGGCGGTTCAGGCGCCGCAGTTCCTGCTGCACCGCCTCGTTCGCCTCCACCAGGTAGAGCATCGCCACGGTCAGGTCGGTGGCCGCGAAATCCGCGCTGCCGAGGTCGTAAAGCGCCAGCGCCTCTACCGCGCCGATGCCGAAGGAGAGGTTGATGAGCAGGTCGCCCGGTTCGGCCGCCTGCCCGCCCGCCGCCGGCCCGCCGGTACCGTCCCCCGCCGCCAGCGGCACGGCCAGCCCCTTGAAGGCGGTCTGCGGCGCGTCGCGAAAACGCAGGGACAGCGGCTGTCCGGTGCAGGCGGCAAGGCCTTCGTGGCTGGTGATCCCGCGCGGGCGGCGCAGTTCGAACAGCTCGAGAAAGGCGCGGCCGGCCAGCGCCTCCTGCGGCCGCAGCCGCGCCAGTGTCGGGCCGGCGTGGCGGATCCGGCCCGAGGGCGAAAGGCGCAGCGCCATGGGCAGCAGCCGGTCCAGCCCCGCCGGGTCCAGCAGCAATGGGGCGTCCTCCCCTGCGCCATCCCCTGTCGCCGCGCTGCTCATCCCGCGTGCCGGTTCAGCTGGAAACTGCGCGCCTGGGCAAAGCTGGTGTCGGCCAGGTCCACCCCCACCAGGTCCACCTCTCCCAGCCGGGCCCGGTGTTCCAGCAATGCCAGAGTGCCGTAATCGTCCGCCATGGCCCGCAGCACCCCCACCAGCACGTGACCGAAGCCGGCCATCGGGTGGGTTACACGCAGGGTGAAGCTGGAGGTGCCGTGTTCCTCCAGCGCCAGGACCGGCAGGTCGAGGTCGGGCACCGCGAGGCGCGCGCGGTCCGGCAGCTCGTCCAGCGAATGCAGGAACTCGGTGAAATCCGCGCCACCGAAGCGCAGCAGGCGGCGGATCACCTGCATGTTCTCGTGGGTGACGAGATAGGTGCCGAGGTCTTCCAGCAGCATCTCCAGCGGCAGGCCCACGCGGTGCGCCGCGGCCTCCAGCACCGCGCTGGTGCGGGCGCTGTCGCGGGCCAGCATCGCCTCCAGCCCGCCAGCGTCCAGCCCCGCCTTGACCGCGACGACGGCCCAGGCCTCTGGCCCGTGGGTGTCCCACAGGAAACACTGGATCGACCGGTTGACCAGCCAATGCATCGCCTTCTCCTTCGCTTCCCCGGCACGCTAGCGCCCCGAGGTTAAGGAAGCGCGAAGAGGCTCAGGGCAGCAGCAGGATCTCCGCCGGCCCGAGGTCCAGCGCCTGCAGCCGCGCCGGGGCGAGGGTGAAGGCGCCCGCCGCCAGCCGGTCCAGCACCTCTGGCGAGAGGTCTGCGGGGCTGCCCCGGGAAAAGCGCGGCACGGCGCGGCCGCCGTCGGCCGGGGCCACCATGACGCCGCCGGCGAACAGCCAGAAGATCAGCGCCTCGTCCCCCGGCGTCTCGGGCAGCAGGTCGGCGAAGATGACCGCGCAGCCGGGATTGCCGGCGGGGGTGGTGGCGGCGCAGGCCTCGGCCCAGTCGCGCAGGTCGACGGGCGCGGCGCCGGCCAGCAGCTCCGGCGTCAGGGCGCGGCCCTCGGGCTGCACCGTGGCGCGGGCGATGATCGTGTCGCGGGGGTCGGCGCCGGGCGCCAGCCCCTCGGGGCGGGGGCCGGCCTCCTCGGGGGCGTCCGGGCGGGGCCCCCGCCCCCGCCCCCGCAGCCGCGGGGCCAGCTCCGGGTCCGGGCCCGCCGCCAGTTCCGCCAGCGCCGCCTTGCCCGGCCGCCCCAGCTCGCGCCCCAGGAACCACAGGTCGGCCTTCTCCTCCGGCACCGCGCCCGAGACGATGCGCCCCAGCTGGTCGCGCGCCGACAGCCGCTCGGCGTTCAGCAGCGGCGTCAGCCACAGCGCGGCGAGGCCGATCACCGCCAGCGCCATGGCGATGTTGGCCTGGCGGATCCGCTCCATCCACTCCGCGCGGCGCAGAACCGCCAGCGCGTACAGCCCGCCGTAGCCCAGCCCGATCGCGGCGCTGCAGGCGGCGGCGATGCGGTGCGGGGTCCAGCCGTAGTCGAAGGTGCGGATCAGCACGGCGTACAGCGCGAGGCCGGTCAGCAGCGGCAGCGTCAGCGCGAGGAAACGGGCCGAGAGGCGCAGGAGGCCGGAGCCCGCGGCCTCGGCGTCCTCGCGGTCGATGGTGGCGGCGATCAGCGTGGAGATGCCCAGCGCCATGGCCAGCAGCACCGCGGCGGCCGAGAGCCCGCCGAACAGGTCCGACAGCCCGCGCAGCGGCACCGCCGCGAGGAACACCGCCGTCACCAACAGCACCACCGGCAGCAGCAGCCGCAGCAGGCGCAGGATCAGGAACGGAGAGATGTAGTCCGCCAGTTCCGCCACCACCGCCAGCGCCAGCCCCAGCACCGCGCCGGTCAGCGCGGGGGGGACCCAGCCGACGTCGATCAGCCGCTCGATCACGTCGAGACCGACCAGGCTGAACAGCGCGTCCGACAGGAACAGCACCGCCCAGAAGGCGCCGACGAAGATCCAGGCGGCGGCGTAGCGCACGGCGATGTCCCAGCTCTGGCGGAACAGGGCGGGGTAGCTGCGCCAGCCCTCGCCGGGGCGCTGGGCGACCACGCCGAAGGGCAGCGACAGCGCCACGATCAGCGCGAAGGCGACGGGGCCGTGGCCGGCGTTCAGGAAGGTCTCGACCGCGTCGTAGCGCAGGCTGGCCCAGGTCAGCAGCAGGGCGGCCGGCAGCGCGGCGGCGGCGGCGGTCAGCGCGGCGCGGCCCAGCGGCAGGGCGCCGGAGGGGGCCAGGAGCCCGGCGAAGAAGGGGCCCGCCCCGGCGGTGGCGAACAGCTGCAGCCGGCCGCCCACCTGCTGCTGCGGCAGCACCTCGACGAGGAACCATGCCGCCAGTCCGGCGAGGGCGCCGATGGCGGTCATCATCAGCCTGCGGCTGGCCACCTGCCGGGCGGGATCGGCTGCCATCACCATGGGATCGCTCTCCTGTGCTGCTGGGGCACATTAGGCCCCGGCCGGGGCGAAGGGAACGGGGAAGATCGGGGGGCATTGGGAGGGGAGACGGGGTGATCCGGCGGGATCAGGGGGTGGAGCGGGAAGCAGCGATGGATCGGGCGGCGGAGGTGGATTATTGTATAAGTGAAATTATACACGTCAAAAAACCGCAAATATCTCCCGCATTACTCGATACGTCCATCCAGCCACCCCGGCAGCTCGCCGATGTCCCGCAGCACCACGTCGGCCTCCGGCCCCAGCACCTCTTCCCCGGCCATGCCGGTCAGCACCGCCACGCGGACCATTCCGGCGGCCCTTGCGGCGTCCAGGTCGTGCAGGCTGTCGCCCACCATCGCCACTTCGGCGGGGGCGAGGCCCATCGCCTCGGCGAAGCCCAGGCACATCCCCGGACCGGGCTTGCCGCCGTAGCCGGAATCGTACCCGGCGATGAAGTCGAACCCCGCCTCCTGCCCCGCCGCGGCCAAGTGGGCGCGGGCCGGTGCCTCGGCGTCGTTGGTGGCCACCCCCAGCTTCAGCCCGCGCCCGCGCAGCTCTGCCAGCAGCGGCGCCAGCGGCACCGCCTCGACCTGCGGAGCGGTGGCGGCGGCGGCGTTCAGCAGCTCGATCAGCGCGGCCTGCGACAGCTCCGGCACCCCGGGGTGCAGCAGCGTCACCAGGTCCTCGGGCGTGCCAGCGATCACCGGGCTGGCCGGATCGAAGCGCCGCGCCTCCAGGTCGAAACCGATGCGCACCCCCAGCTCTGCCGCCCGCGCCATGTCGCCTTCTGCCAGCCGCGTCAGCACCGCCGCTGCCCAGCCGTTCCACGTCGCCTCGAAGTCGAACAAGGTGCCGTCCTTGTCGAACAGGATCCCCCGCAGTCGCGCCATGACTATCTCCTCCATCCCCGGCCCGAGCCCGGCCCGAGGCCGTGCTTGACAGCGGGACGCATTTAGTTGACGCTGACAACTATGCCGACCTACCGCCTTCATGACTCGCTGGGCTACCAGCTTTCGCTCGCCGCGGGTATCCAGCAGCGCCGTTTCGACGAGGACCTGCGCAAGCTGGGGCTGACCCGGGTGTTCTGGACCGTGCTGCTGGCGGTGGGCAACGAGGGGCTGGAGCAGCCTTCCGAGATCGCCGACCACGTGGGGCTGGACCGCACCGCCACCAGCCGCGCCCTGCGGCAGATGGCGGCGCGGGGGCTGGTGCTGCGCCGCGACGGCCGCCACGACGGGCGCACCCGGCGCATCGCGCTGACCGAGGCGGGGCGCGCCGCGCTGGACCGCGCCACCCCGCGCGCCGAGGCCAATGCCGCCGTCATCGAGGCGCGGCTGACCGAGGACGAGCGCCGCCAACTGCGCGCGCTGCTGACCAAGCTGGCCGATCCGGCCGACCTGAAACCAACCAACATCTGAGGGCCGTCATGGGCAAGCTATTCTCCTACCGCAGCCGCCCCGTCCACATGGGCGGCTACCCTCTGGAGGGGCTGGCCCGCACCGACACCGCCGCCGGGCTGGACCGGCTGCCGCCGATGCAGGGCCTGTCCTTCCGCCGTCCGGACGACCCGCTGTCCATCGTCAACGCGATGCAGGAATTCCAGGCGATGCTGGACGCCACCCGCGACGGCACCGTCAAGCAGCCCGCCGACATCCCCGCCGACCCGGAGGAACGGGCGCGGCACCTGAAGGCCTTCGGCCATTTCCTCGACGCCGGCATGGTGGGGGTCTGCGAGATCCCGGGTACCGCGCGGCTGGAAACGCCGATCGCCAACCCGGACGTGGACCGGCTGGCCCAGAAGCTGCGCACCATGCAGCCCAAGACCCTTGCCGCCGGCATCGACGTGATCATGGCGGGCCTGCGCGAGGCGCTGCGGCGGCCGCCCTCGGACATCGCCGGGCACAGACACGCGCTGGTGCTGCTGTGTGAGTACCCGCGCGATCCCGGCGCGGACGAGCCGGGCACCGACTGGATCCGCGACGCGCAGGCGCAGCGGGCCTGCCTGCGGTCCATGGAAGTGGCGGTGACGCTGGCGAACTACCTGCGGCTGCTGGGCTTCGAGGCCCGCGCCCATTCCGCCGCCGCCTCGGACGTGCACCTGCAGCGCTGCGCCGTGGCGGCCGGGCTTGCGGCGGTCGAGGACGGCGCGGCGGTGAACCCCTTCCTCGGCGACCGCTTCGGCGTGGCGGTGGTCACCACCACCATGCGGATCGCCCCTGACCGCCCCCTCGCCCCCGGCCAGCGCCCCGGCGCGGGCTGGCGCAGCGGGCTGGGCCGGCACCACAAGAACGCCCGCACCGCCGACCCCTTCCGCAGCCGCGAGTTCCGCGCCGGCCCCCATCCCTTCGAGCGGCTGAAACGCGTGGACGAGCCCACCACCTACATCGACCGCGCCAACGTCGCCCGCGTGCCCAAGCGCGCCAACATGTTCGCCCGCGCCCTGTTCGGCGACATGGGCCGCGCGGCGCAGGAGGGGGCGCGCAACGGCAACTACGTGCGCAAGAGCGCCAGCGCCTTCGCCTTCCGCCCGTCGCTGGGCGCCTTCACCCTGTTGCAGGACGGGGCGGTGGCCGAGACGCGCCACCCCTCGACCGAGGACGCCGCGCGCAACGCCGACAACATCAAGGGCGCGCTCTATTTCCTCGGGCAGGACGCGGTGGGCCTGTCCGCCTGCCCCGACTGGGCCTGGTACAGCCACGACGCCGCCGGTAACCCCATCACCCCCTACCACGCCCATGCCGTCAGCATGATCGTCGACCAGGGCCACGAGACGATGGAGGGCGCCTCTGGCGACGACTGGATCTCCTGCGCCCAGTCGATGCGCGCCTACCTGCGGTTCTCCCTGGTGGGCGGCGTACTGGCGCAGCACCTGCGCGCCCTCGGCCACCCCGCCCGCACCCATACCGTGATGGACGACGAGGTGCTGCACCCGCCGCTGCTGCTGCTGTCGGGGCTGGGCGAGGTCAGCCGCATCGGCGAGGTGATCCTGAACCCCTTCCTCGGCCCACGGCTGAAGTCCGGCGTGGTCACCACCGACATGCCGGTGGGCCATGACAGGCCCATCGACTTCGGCATGCAGAAGTTCTGCGAGGCCTGCAACAAGTGCGCCCGCGAGTGCCCCTCCGGCGCCATCACCGCCGGGCCGAAGCTGATGTTCAACGGCTACGAGATCTGGAAGTCCGACAGCCAGAAGTGCACCACCTACCGCGTCAGCCAGAAGAACGGCGCCATGTGCGGGCGCTGCATGAAGACCTGCCCCTGGAACCTCGAGGGGCTGTTCGCCGAGGCGCCCTTCCGCTGGGCGGCGATGCACGTGCCGCAGGCGGCGCCGCTGCTGGCGCGGCTGGACGACTGGGTGGGCAACGGCGACATCAATCCGGTCAAGAAGTGGTGGTGGGACCTCGAGATGACCGACGAGGGGCCCTACAAGCCCCCCGCCCACACCCCCAACACCCGGGGCCTCACGCGCGAGCTGAACCTGCGCTACGAGGACCAGACCCTCGCGGTTTACCCGGCCCCGCTGGCCCCGCCGCCGCACCCCTGGCCCTTCCCGATGGACCGCGAGGCGGGGATCGAGGCCTACCGCAACATGATCGACGCGGGCGAGCATCGCCGCCGCCGCGCCAAGGGCACCCCGCCCGAGCACGTCTACAGCGCCGACCAGGCCGACAGCCCGGTGCTGGCGCTGGTGGTGACCAAGGCCGAGAAGATGACCGAGGGCGTCACCAAGTACGAATTCGCCCGCCCCGACGGCGGCGACCTGCCCCCCTTCACCGCCGGCGCCCATATCGACGTGGTGGTGGCGCCGGAGTTCTTCCGCCAGTTCTCGCTGTCGGGCAACCCGGCGGACCGCTCGAAGTACCAGGTGGCGGTGCTGCGCGAGGACAGCGGCCGGGGCGGGTCAAAGCTGCTGCACCGGATCTTCGAGGAAGGCCGGCGGGTCTTCGTCTCGCACCCCATCAACCACTTCCCGCTGGAGGAGGACGCCAGCCACACCTACCTGATGGGCGGCGGCATCGGCGTCACCCCGATGATCGCCATGGCGCACCGGCTGCATGCGCTGGGCCGCGACTTCTCGCTGCACTATTCCTGCGCCAGCCGCGCCAATGCCGGGTTCCTCGACGACCTGCGGGACATGCCCTGGGGCAACCGGGTGCACCTGCACTTCTCCGACGAGGGCAGCCGCGCCGACCTTTCGCAGGTGCTGGACTGGCGCGAGGGCGCCCATGTCTACGCCTGCGGGCCGGAGGTCTACATGGCGGCGGTGATGCAGGCGGCCGAGGCCAACGGCTTTCCCGAGGAAGCGCGGCACCTGGAATACTTCTCGGTCCCCGAGACGCCGGAGTACGAGAACCACCCCTTCACCCTGCGCCTGCTGCGCTCCGGCCGCGAGGTGGAGGTGCCGGCGGAACTCGCGGCGACCGACGCGCTCTACGGCGCGGGGGTGCATATCGACGTGAAATGCTCGGACGGGCTCTGCGGCGTGTGCAAGTGCAAGGTGGTCTCGGGCGAGGTGGAGCACCGCGACTTCGTGCTGTCCAGGAAGGAGCGCGCAGAGCAGATGATCCTGTGCCAGAGCCGCGCGGCCAAACCCGGCGGCGTGCTGGAGGTGGACCTCTAGCCTCAGGTCCAGTGCATCTGCGCGCCGCCCGGAAGCGCGGCGCGCGCCTCCATCACGGCGGTATAGGGCAGCCCGGCGGCATCGCAGAACCGGGTGACCCAGGCGTCGTCCATCGCCAGGAAGTCCAGCACCGAGGCCAGGAACTCCGGCGTGCCGGCGCTGGCGCGCAGATCCTCCGCCGAGGCCCCCGAGGCGCCAAGGAAGACCCCCAGCAATTCCTCTTCCGCCGCCAGCCAGGCCAGCGCCTGCGCCGCGACCGTCTCTGCCCCCTGTTGCTGCATTCTTCACCCGCCCCTCGTACCGCAATGTTTTATTAACCGTTTTCGCCACAGAGTTAAGGGGCAACGGGGCGCGGAAAGCACCGGGAACGAGAGGACGGAATGTCGGGCAGGATCTTGATCGCGGAAACCGTGTCCTCGCGGCACATCCTCGTACGGGCGCAGCTTGCCTCCCGTGCCTGGAAGGTGCTGCACGAAACCCGCGCCAGCGCGATCCGGCGCCGGCTGCGGCAGGACCCGCCGGACCTGCTGTTCCTGCCCGAACGCCTGCAGGACGGCTGTGGGATCGAGCTGTGCCGCGAACTGCGCGCCGACCCCGCCACGTGGCAGGTGCCGGTGATGCTGCGGCTGGACGACACCGGCCGCGCCGCCCGGCTGCGGGCGCTCGAGGCGGGGGCGGACGCGGCGCTCACCTGCACCCGCGACGCGATGCTGCTGAACGCGCGGATCCGCAACCTGGTCCGGCGCCACGCGGCGGACCGCGACCTCGCGCTCGCGGCCGAAACAGAGCACGCGGCGGGCCTGTCCGAAGGCGCGGCGCCCTTCGCCGGCCCCCTGCCCGGGGCGGGGCGGCTGGTGCTGATCGTCCCGGACGGCTTCGACGGCACCGGCTGGCAGCGCGCGCTGCACCCGCACCTGCGCGGCCGCGTGGAACTGCTGAGGGCCGACCGCGCGCTCTCCGCCCTGTCCCGCCGGAGGGCGCCGGACGCGGTGCTGGTGGCCGAGGACCCCGCCGACCCCGCGGCCACCCTGCGCCTGGTCTCCGACCTGCGCAGCCGCGCCGACACCATGCGCGCCGCGCTCCTGGTGGTGCAGCCGGTGCCGGCGCCGGACCGCGCGGTGCAGGCGCTGGATCTCGGGGTGGACAACCTGGTGACCGGCTTCGACGCCGAGGAGATCGTCCTGCACCTGCGGCGCGAACTGGCGCACAAGGCCCGCACCGACCGGCTGCGCGCGGCCCTGCGCGACGGGCTGCGGCTGGCGCTGACCGACCCGCTCACGGGCCTCGCCAACCGCCGCTGCGCCATGGCCCGGCTGGACGCCATCGCCCGCGGCAGCGGCGGCGGCAGCGGCGGGGAGGATTTCGCGGTGCTGGCGCTGGACGTGGACCGCTTCAAGCGCATCAACGACCGCTTCGGCCACGCCGCCGGCGACGCGGTGCTGACCGAGATCGCCCGCCGCATGTCCGCCTGCCTGCGACAGGACGACCTGCTGGCCCGCATCGGCGGCGAGGAGTTCCTCGCGGTGCTGCCCGGCTGCGATCTCGCGCTGGCCAAGACGGTCGCCGACCGCCTGCGCCGCTCGATCTGCGAACAGCCGGTGCCGCTGCCCACCGGGCCCGGCAGCCTCGAGGTGACGGTCAGCGTCGGCCTCGCCATGGGCGGCGGCGGCCTGCGCGACGCGACATGGCTGCTGGACGAGGCCGACCGCGCCCTCTACGGCGCCAAGGCCGAAGGCCGCAACCAGGTCACCGTCAGCCCCGTCGCCGCCTGACCCCACTTCCCCATTCTTCTTGTGAAAAATACCTCGGGGGCGAGGGGGCAGCGCCCCCGCCGGTCGGAGCGCCGAAGGCGATCCGACCCCTACCGGTCGTTGGCGCCAAGGCCGAAGGCCGCAGCCAGGTCACCGTCAGCCCCGTCGCCGCCTCACCCCGCTTCCCCGTTCTTCTTGTGAAAAATACGCGGGGGCGCGGGGGCAGCGCCCCCGCCGGTCGGAGCGCCGAAGGCGGTCCGACCCCCTACCCGTCGTTGGCGCCAAGGCCGAAAGCCGCAACCGGTTAACCGTCAGCCCCGTCGCCGCCTGACCCCGCTTCTCCATTCTTCTTGTGAAAAATACCTCGGGGGTGCGGGGGCAGCGCCCCCGCCGGTCGGAGCGCCGAAGGCGATCCGACCCCTCTTACCGGTCGTTCTCGTCCAGCGCCTGCATCCAGCCGTTTTCCCAGGAGATATGGTCCGCCGTTCCCTCCCCGTGCGGGTTCGCGACGAAAGGCTCCCCCGCCCGCCCCGCGGCATAGCCGGCGTCATAACTGCCCAGCCGCGGGTCCATCCCGGCGGAATGCGGCGCGGTCTCGGCCAGGTAGGCGGCGAACTCGGGGAACTTCTTCAGGTCTCCCAGGTCCACCCCCCGGGGATGGCGCGCAAGGACCTCCTCGCCGCGCCCGGTCAGGGTCAGCCGGCCCTCGCCCTCGATCAGCCCCGCCACCTCCAGCCAGCGCAGGTGCCGGTCCAGCCGCTCGGTCACCGCGGCAGAGCCGGCGTCGGGCGCGCCCTCGGTGCGGGCCAGCAGCTCGCCCAGCCGCGCCTGGCACTCCGCCCGGTCGGTGCCGCCGTCGCGGGCCTCGCGCAGGATCATCGCCAGCAGGTTGGGCGTGGCAAGGAAGGTATAGTCGTTGTCGAACATCGAGCCGGAGCGGCGCATCTCGTCCCCCTTCTGAACAGGCTGATGCACCATGTAACGCGGCGGCCGCCCGCGGCGAGCCCCCGGTATTCCCCCAAGCCAGCCCCGCTCAGTCGCGGCGCCGATGCCGGCGCCGGGTGTCGGCGTCCAGCGCGTCGGCATAGGCGGCGCGTTCCTCCGGGCCCATGGCCTCGATCCGTTCCAGCAGCAGCGCCCGCGCCAGCCGCTGGCTTTCCACCACCCGCTCCTGCTGCGAGGCGATCAGCCGGGCCACCTCGGCGTGGTCGTAGGGCGCGGCCCGCAGCGCGGCGAGGAAGGCGTCGAAGTCCGAGCGCATCGCGTCGCGCCGGGCCCGGAACGACCCCTCCTCGCGCCGCACAGCCTCGCCCAGCGCGGCAAGGTCAGGCTCTGCCAGCGCGTCGGCGAAGGGGCCAAGGCCCAGCCGCCGGATCTCTGGCCGCCCGTCGCGCCCGCCGAAGGGCCCGTGCAGCATCGCCCCGGCCACCAGCCCGGCCACCGCCAGGTTCAGCGCCAGCGAGACGATCAGCGCGATGCGCATCCACCTGGGTGTCATGGCTCAGCCCTCCGTCAGCAGCGCGGCATAGGAGGGCAGCAGGTCCTCCATCCCGTCGGTGGTGGCGGACAGCACGCCGCCCGACAAAAGCGACAGGGTCTCGGGGGTGGCGATGCCGATGGCCAGCCCCGCCACCGTCGCCGCCGCCAGCCCGGCCGCGGCGGGCCAGCCGCCGATGCCGTCCAGCACCCGCGACAGCCAGCCGCCGCCGGCCCGCAGGGGCACGGTCGCGGACGCATGGCCCGGCCCGGGCAGCGCGGCATCCGCATCCGCCAGGATCCGCGCCATCAGCGCGTCCGAGGGCGCGGGCGCGGTGCCGCGCGCCGCCGTGAAAAGACCCTCCAGCTCGGCCTCGTCCAGTGCCTCGGGTCGCGCCTTGTCAGCCATCCTCATACCCCAGTTCCGCGCGCCGGTGCGCCAGCCGCGCCGCCAGGGCGCGCTTGCCGCGGGCGGTCAGACTTTCCACCGCCTCGACGCCTATGTCCATCAGTTCGGCGATCTCGGGGTTGGTCAGCCCCTCGATGTGCCGCAGTTCCACCGCCTGTCGCTGCCGCTCGGGCAGGTCCGCCAGCGCCGCCTCCAGCGCCGCGGCCCGCGCCGCCTGCTGCAGGGTCTCGGCCGCCGCCGGCGCATCGCTTTCCGGCTCCGGCACCTCGTCCAGCGGCTCGCCCCGGCCGGAACGGCGCAGCCGGTCGGTGCACAGGTTGGTGGTCACCCGGTACAGCCAGGTGGTCACCTTCGCCTCGCCCTGCCGCCACTCCGGCGCGATCTTCCACAGGCGCAGCATCGCCTCCTGCGTGACGTCCTCGGCCTCGGCCCGGTCGCCGCGCAGCTTGCGGGCGGCAAAGCCCAGCAGCCGCGGCGCCAGCCGGGCCGTCAGCGCCCGCGCCGCGTCGCGGTCGCCGTTGCCGTAGGCCACCAGCAGCGCCTCGTCCGAGACATCGTGGAAAGCGTCGAAGGGCATGTCCATCGTTCATCAGGCGTAACGCGCGGCGCGGGGCCGGGCAATCGTCGACGCGCCGGGCGGGAGGAACCCGGCGCGCCGTGCGAGCCTTGGCGTCAGCGACGGCCGCGGCTGTCGTCGCGGTCATGGCCGCGGCCGTGGCCCTTGCCCTTGCCCTTGTGGTGCCCGCGGCCGTCCATCATGCGGTCCTTCGCCTGCTCCAGCTCGGCGGTGGTGATCACCCCGTCGCCGTCGGCGTCGAGCCGGGCGAACATGTCACCGCCGCGCCGGCCGTCCTTGCCGCCGCGGCCCGGGCCCGCGGCCAGTTCCTCGGCGCTGAGCGTGCCGTTGCCGTCGGTGTCCAGCCGCTCGATCATCCGCTCGGCGCCCGCCTCGCGGCGCGCTTCCCGGCGCGATTCCTGCGCGGCCAGCATTTCCTCGGCGTTCAGCTCGCCGTCGCCGTTGCTGTCGACGGCGGCAAAGCGGGCCGCGGCCTCGGCCTCGATCTCGGCGCGGGTGACGCTGCCGTCGCCGTCGGCGTCGAAGCGTTCGAGGAACATCGCCATCCGGTCCGGGCCGCGCTGGGCGGTGTCCGCGCCGGCGGCGGGCGGCGTGGGCGGGGTGTCGGCCTGCTGCGCGGTGGCCAGCACGCCGGTGGAGGCCAGCGCGATCAGCGCAGTTGCGGCGATGAGGGGGGTGCGTTTCATGTCTTGCTCCAGTCCTGTATGTCTGTCGGAACCGGCGGGTGTCTTGCCGCCGTGTTCACAGGCTCAAACGGGGCGGCCCGCGGGTTCCGTCGCCGAAGCGCGCGATTTTTTCGCCGTCTTCCGTATGACCCCGCGTCACCTTTTCCGCCCGCCCCTGCGCGACAAGCCGCCGCAAGGACAATGCGCCCGGTTCCCCTGCCCCGCCCCATGCCTATGTTCGTGGGGCATCCCCGGTTTTATCAGGTTTCTTCATGATCGATTCCCTCACCTCCCCCGGCCCTCTCGAACCGGCCCCGGCAGACGATGCCGCCGAGCGCCCGGTCAAACCCGCGCTCTGGCGCGGCTGGCGCCGGCGCTGCCCGCAGTGCGGGTCCGGCCCGATGCTGCGGGGCTACCTGAAGGTGCGCGACGAATGCCCGGTCTGCGGCGAGGCGCTGCACCACCACCGGGCGGACGACGGGCCGGCCTACCTGACGATCCTGATCGTCGGGCACCTGCTGGCCCCCTCCCTGCTGTGGGCCTACACCGTCTACCGGCCGGAGCCGATGGTGCTGGCCACGGTCTTCTCGATTGGCTGCGTGGCGCTTTCGCTGTACCTTCTGCCGCGACTGAAGGGCGCGATGGTGGCGCTGCAGTGGGCCAAGCGGATGCACGGGTTCGGCCGGCCCGCCTGAGGGCGAGGGGCAGCAGATGGACAAGACCGCGATCCGCAATGCGGCGACGCTGATCCTGGTGCGCGACGCCGAGACGCGGCCGCGGGTGCTGATGGGCCAGCGCGGGGCGCGGGCGGCCTTCATGCCCAACCGTTTCGTGTTTCCCGGCGGCGCGGTGGATGCCGGCGACGCCGAGGTGCCGCTGGGCAGCCCGCTGCCGCCCGGCTGCGCGGAACGGCTGGCCGAGGCGGCGACGCCGGGGGTCTCGGGCCTGTCGCCGGCGCAGCTGCCGGGGGCGCTGGCCGCCGCCGCGATCCGCGAATTGTGGGAGGAGACGGGGCTGATCCTCGGCACCCCCGGCGACTGGCCGGACCCGGTGCCCGCCGACTGGCAGGACTTCGCCGCCGAGGGCCTGCGCCCCCACGCCGCCCCGCTGGCCTTCGTGTTCCGCGCCATCACCCCCAGTGGCCGCCCGCGCCGCTTCGACGCCCGGTTCTTCGCCGCGGACGCGGACGCGTTGGCCACCGATCCCGACGATTTCTCCCGCGCCTCGGACGAGCTGGGCCACCTGCAGTGGATCCCGCTGGAAGAGGTGCGCACCTTCGATCTGCCCTTCGTCACCGAGGTGGCGCTGGCCGAGGTGGCCGCCGCGCTGCCGGGGCTGGGGCCGCCCGAAACGGTGCCGTTCTTCGACAACGGCACCGAGGAAAGCCTGTTCCGCAGGCTGGGCGGGCGCGGGCCGATGCAGGACTACCGGCGGGCCTGACCCTCAGAGGTGCAGCACCAGCACCACCACCCCGGCCCCCAGCAGCGCGATGCCCGCCATCTCGCGCGCCGTCACCTTCTCTCGGAACACCAGCACCGCCACGGCGAAGCTGAAGATCAGCTCCACCTGCCCCAGCGCCCGCACGTAGGCCGCGTTCTGCAGGGTGAAGGCGGTGAACCAGCCCAGCGAGCCAAGCATCCCCGTCAGCCCCACCAGCGCCGTCGTGCGCCAGGCGGAGAGCACGCGGGTGATCTCTCCCGGCTCGCGCGCCCGCAGCCACAGCGCCATGACGGTGGTCTGCATCGCCGTCACCGCCGCCAGCGTGAAGGCGGCGCGGAAGAAGTAGTGCCCGTTCCCCAGCTCCAGCGCCGCGCCGCGGTAGCCGATGGCCGAGATCCCGAAGGCCGCGCCCCCCAGCAGCCCCAGCAGCGCCGCGCGGCGGCCGGACCCGGCGACGCCGCCGCCCTTCAGCGACAGCAGGATCACCCCCGCCAGCCCGATCAGGATCGCGACAAGGCCGGTGCCGGTCACCGCCTCGCCCAGCACCAGCAGCGAGAACAGCGCCACCTGCACGGTCTCGGTCTTGGTGAAGGCGATGCCGACGGCGAAGTTGCGCAGCCCGAACAGCGCCACGGTGCAGACGGTGCCGCCGATCTGCCCCAGCCCGCCGAAGAAGGCATAGGCCCAGAAGGCGGGCGGCGTGGCTGGCCAGTCCTGCGCCAGCCCCGGCAGCAGCGCCGCCGCCAGCGCGGCCGCCAGCGGCACGGCGAAGAGGAACCGGGCAAAGCTGGCGCCGCCGGTCGACAGCCCGGCGCCGCGCACCTGTTTCTGCAACAGGAAGCGCAGGGTCTGCACGGCGGCAGCGGCAAGGGTGGCGGCGATCCAGATCTCCATGGCGGCGTGATGCCACGGCGCCCCGGCAAGCGGAAGGTCAGCCGTGCCCGCCGCGCCCCCAGCGCACCCGGGCCCAGAGCCGTTCGTAGGCGACATAGGCCACCAGCCCCACCGCCGTGTTCGCCAGCGCCATGCCGCCCCCCAGCGCGGCCGAGCCGGTGAAGCCGATGCCCACCGCCGCCATCGAGACCAGCCCGATCGCCGCCCAAAGCACCGCCTTCACCACCGTCCGCCGCCGGGTCTCCATGCTTTCCGCCTTCTGATTTTGCCTGTGCCGCCCTCGTAGCGCGGCCGGCGGGGGTGGCGGAATTACGGATTTGGTTACCTGTTTGCGGCAGATGGTGATAAAACCCCGCAATGGTGAGCATTACCGACAAGCGCGACCGCGCCGACCTGTTCCGCCACCGCCTTGCACAGGCCATGTCCGGGCGCGGCACCAGCCAAAGCGCGCTGGCGCGGGCCATCGGCGTCGACCGCTCCACCGTCTCGCAGCTGCTGTCGGGCGCGGGGGCGCGGCTGCCCAACGCGCAGGTGGTGGCGGAATGCGCCCGGACGCTGGGGGTGTCGGCGGACTGGCTGCTGGGCCTCAGCCAGCGGCCGGAAAGCGCGGCGGACCTGCTGGCCACATCGCTGAAGATGACAGAGGCGCCGCGGGCGCTGGTGGACGAGCAGATCTTCGCGTGGCACCGCGAGGCGGCGGGCTACAAGATCCGCCACGTGCCCGCTTCGCTGCCGGACCTGCTGAAGACCCGGGCGATCCTCGAATGGGAATACCGGCCGCACCTCGGCCGCACCACCGAGCAGGCGATCGGCGCGTCCGAGGACCGGCTGAACCTGATGCTCACCTCGGAGTCCGACTACGAGATCGCCCTGCCCCGGCACGAGCTGGAAAGCTTCGCCCGCGGCCAGGGCTACTACGCCGGCCTGCCCCCGGCCCTGCGGCACGACCAGATCGCCCAGATCGCGGACCTCTACACCCGCCTGTTCCCGCGCCTGCGGATCTTCCTGTTCGACGCGCGGCGGCTGTTCTCCAGCCCCGTCACCGTTTTCGGCCCGCTGCTGGCGGTGCTCTACGTGGGGCGCCACTACTTTGCCTTTCGCGACACCGACCGGGTGCGGGCGCTGACCCGGCATTTCGACCAGCTGGTGCGCGAGGCGGCCCATTCCGACCGTGACTTCCCCGCCTACCTCGAAGAGCTGTCGCGGCTGGTCAGCGCCTCGGCCAGCAGGTCGTAGACCAGCCTGATGCGGCGGCTGGCGTGCAGCTCGCGGTGGCAGGTCAGCCAGACCGGCACCGGCACGCTGATCTCCGGCACCAGCGGCTCCACCTCAGGAAACAGCCGCGCCACGTCGCGGGACATGGGGCCGATGCCCAGGCCCGCGCGCACCGCCTCCCAGGCGACGAGGCCGCTGGCGCTCATGACCCGGACCTGCCGTTCCTGCAGGGGAAAGCCCAGCCGTTCCATCCCGGCGAGGTAGCGGTCCAGCGGCTGGAAGCCGATGAAGTCGTGGCCCGCCAGGTCCTCGGGGCGGCGCGGGCGGCCGCGTGCCTCCAGGTAGCTGCGGGCGGCGTATAGCCCGCCCTCGCCCTCGGCGATGAGGCGGGCGATCAGTTCCGGCTGCTCGGGGCGCGCGTTGCGCAGGGCGATGTCGGCCTCGCGCCGCTGCAGGTCGCGCAGCTCGTTGCTGGCGACGATGTCGATGACGATGCCCGGCGCGGCGGCGCGCAGCCGTTTCAGCACCTCCGGCAGCACGTAGGCGGACACCACGTCGGACGCGGTGACCGACACCCGCCCCTCCACCGCCTGCGCCCGCCCTGCCGCCGCCAGCGAGACCCGGCCCGCCGCCTCGCCCATGGCGCGCACGTGGGCCAGCAGGTCGCGCCCGGCCGGAGCCAGCACCAGCCCCCGGCCCACCCGCTCGAACAGCACCACGTCCAGCGTGGCCTCGAGCGCCGCGATCTGCCGGCTGAGCGTCGGCTGCGCCTGCCCCAGCGCCCGCGCGGCGGCGGACAGCGAGCCTTCCTCGACCGTGGCGAGGAAGGCGCGCAGGTGGTTCCAGTCGAAGGAGACGGCGGCCCAGTTCATGCATCCACGTATAGATCATATCCGAAATCGGGCAATTCCCCGCCATGCCCGCATGGGTTATTTCGCCCGGCATAAAGGAGATTCCCATGACAGACATTGCATTCTGGGACCGCATCGCCCCGCGCTACGCCCGCTCGAAGATTTCCAACCTCCCCGCCTACGAGGCCACGCTGGCCGAGGTGCGCCGCCGCCTGACGCCCCGCGACCGGGTGCTGGAGACCGGCTGCGGCACCGGATCGACCGCGCTGAAGCTGGCGCCGCAGGTGGCCGAGTATACCGCCACGGACATCGCCCCCGCAATGATCGCGCAGGCCCGCGCCAAGCAGGCGCCGGACAACCTGCGCTTTGCCGCCGCGGCGGCGGCGCCGGCGGATGCCGCGGCGCCCGGCAGCTACGACGCGGTGCTGTCGTTCAACCTGCTGCACCTCGTGCGCGATCTCGACGCGGTGCTGGCCGAGGCCCACGGGCTGCTGAGGCCGGGCGGGCTGTACATCACCAAGACCCCCTGCCTCGGCAACATGAACCCGCTGCTGCGCCTGCTGATCCCAGTGCTGCGCGCCGTGGGCAAGGCGCCCTGGGTGCATGTCTTCACCCGCGACGAACTGGAACGGCGCATCCGGGCCGCGGGCTTCGAGATCGACGAGGCCCGCAGCTTCACCGGCGCGCCGGCGGTCTGGTACGTGGTGGCCCGCCGCGCCTGAGGCGCGGGGGTCAGTTGATGCAGACGCTCTGCATCCCGCCCGAGGGGGCGATGATGTCGTGGCAGCCGTAGAGCGGCGTGAAGGGCGCGCAGGTGCCGGAGCGGGCGAGGCAATAGCCCTGGCATTGCTCGGCCGCGGTGCATTGCTTGTTGGCGTCGCGGGTGGGCATGACGCAGGTGAACCCGCCGCCCGCGCGGCTCCAGCGGCCGCCCTTGGCCTCGCAGATCACCCGCTCGCTGTCGAGCGCGTCGGTATTGGCCGGGTCGATGTCCACCGGCGCGGCGGCGGGCCGGGGGTCCGGCTGTTCCGGCGGAAGGGCGCCCGGCCCCTCCTCCTCCGGCGCAGGCGCCTCGGTGGTTTCCGCCACGGGGGGCGGGGTTTCGGACTGGGACGGCAGGATCCCCTGGATCCGCGCGCAGCCCGTGCCAAGCACGAGCAGCGCCAGCAGCAGCATGATACGGCCTGTCAGTGCCACGGGGTCACTCCTTCACCGGTTCCGGTTGCAACGCCTTGCTCCCCGTCCACCATGGCAGGAAGCCCGATTAACGCCGGGCGTGCAAGGTCTGGCCGCGCGGCCCTCATGCCGGCAGGGCGCCCGAGGCGGCACCCGCGCGCTGGCGGCTGCGGGCCTGGCAGCCGAGGGTGACCGCCACGAACAGCCCCAGCATCACCAGCGCCCCCAGCGCCGCGCGCGGCACGTCGCCGGGCGCCAGCAGCCCGACCCAGGCGAAGAAGGGCCAGGAGGTCAGCACCGCCGCCGCCACCAGCACCCGCAGGCCCATGGCCGCGGGCAGCAGGCCCACCAGCGCCGGCAGCAGGTAGATCTGCGGCAGGAAGTAGAAGACCCAGCCCAGCGGCCCGAACAGCCCCACCAGCAGCGACAGCAGGAACAGCCGCGCGGCCAGCCGCTGGCGGCGGTCCAGCCGTTCCGTAGCGCGGGCGGCCCAGAGCATCAGCGCCAGCATCGCCAGCTTGCCCAGCGCCCCCAGCCACAGCGCCGTCTCGCCCACGCGGATGGCGCGGCCGGCGGGGTCCAGCGGCTCCGCCAGCCCGGCCAGCGCCGCCGCGCCCACCAGCAGCACCTCGGCCGAGAAGGTCACGCCGGTGATCTGCGTGCCCGCCACCGCCGCGCCGACGCTGGCGATGAAGTCCACGTGCAGCGCCGGGCCCGCCAGCAACAGGCTGGCGCCGGCGCAAACCACCAGCGTGGCCGCAAAGCTGCCCAGCGCCCGCCAGTCGCGTTCCGCGAGGAAGATCAGCACCAGCGCCGCCGGCCCAAGCTTCAGCGCCGCCGCGAGGCCGAGGCAGGCCCCGGCCCAGCCGGACCGGCCGGCCGAGAGACGCTCGAACGCCAGCAGCACCAGGAAGACGACCATCACGTGCGGCTGCAGCTGCATCATCGCCATCAGCACCGCCAGCGAGGTGCCCAGCACAAGGGCGCTGACCGGCAGCCAGTGGTGCAGCGGCATGGCCCAGCCGCGCGCCAGCCGCCAAGCCAGCAGGCTGGAGGCGACGACGAGGCCGGTCAGCAGGACGGCGGCGATGCGGAAGAACGTCTCCGGCTCCAGCGCCCCCGCCAGGGGCGACAGAAGCGCGGCCCAGAGCGGCGGGTAGACGTAGGCCAGCACCTCCTTGCCGCGCAGCCCGGCCTCGGCCATGGGCGCCTCCCACAGCGGCGAGGCACCGCCGAAGAAGCCCTCGGGCGAGGCGTAGATCAGCCCCTGCTGGCCGGTATCGAAGAGGTAGCCGGCCATGTAGAGCGCCGACAGGTCCGGCGGATGCGCGTTCCAGGTGAAGCCGAGGCACAGCAGCGTCAGCGCCGCCATGGCCAATATCGCCGGAACCGGCCGCCGACGTCGGCGGACCGGCAGATTCTGCGCCCGTCTCATGCTCTTGGCCCCGTTTTCCTTCGGCGCTACCGGCGGAAAATGGCAGGAATGGGGCAGCGCCCCGGGGGCCGGGTCAGAACGGCAGCGGGTGTGCCCGATTGGCCGCGTCGATCGCCTCCAGCAGGTCCGGGGGCAGCTGCAGGTCGGCCGCCGAGAGCGCCACCTCCAGCTGCTCCGGCGTCGAGGCGCCGAAGATCGGGGCGGCGATGAAGTTGCGGGTCAGGGTCCAGGCCAGCGCCATGGCGCAGGGGTCCATGCCGTGCTGGCGGGCCAGTTGCAGGTAGGCCTCCACCGCCGGCCAGACCTTGGGATTGATGCGGCTGTTCAGCGTCGCCTCGGCGGCGCGGCGGGTGTTGGGCGGGGTGGTGTCCGGCGCGTACTTGCCCGACAGCAGCCCCATGCCCAGCGGCGAGAAGCCCAGCATCGGCAGGTTCTCGGCCACGCAGAGTTCTGCCATGTCGGTATCGGCGAGGCGGCAGAGCAGCGAGTACTCGTTCTGGATCGTCAGCGGCCGGGGCAGCCCGTTCTCCTCCGCCAGCCGCAGCCAGAGGCCGGCGCCCCAGGTGGTCTCGTTCGACAGGCCGAAGTGGCGGATCTTGCCCTCGGCCACCAGCCGCTCCATCCCGCGCAGGACGTCCAGCATCTCGGCCTCCACCGCCGCGCGGTCCAGCCCCTCGGGGTGGAAGCGCCAGTTGCCGCGCATGTGGTAGTGCGGGCGCTGGGGGAAGTGCAGCTGGTAGAGGTCGATCACCTCGGTCTGCAGCCGCCTCAGCGAGGCCTCGGCGGTCTTGCCCAGCACCGCGCCGGAATAGCCCTCGCCGCCCCGCGCCATGCGCTGGTTGCTGGCGGAGACCTTGGTGGCCAGCACCACGTCGCCGCGCCGGCCGCCGCGGGCGAGCCAGCTGCCGATGATCTCCTCGGTGCGGCCGACGGTCTCCTTGCTGGCCGGGTAGGTGGGGTACATCTCTGCGGTGTCGATGAAGTTGACCCCGGCCTCCAGCGCCCGGTCCAGCTGCGCGTGGCCCTCGGCCTCGGTGTTGCGGGTGCCCCAGCCCATGCTGCCGAGGCACAGGCGCGAGACCTTCAGGTCGCTGCGGCCAAGCGTGATGGTTTCCATGATCGTCCCCCGTTGGTTGTTGCGGCGCACCCTAGCGGCGGCTGGCGGGGGGGCAAGGCGATTGCGGTGTTGGGGGGTGGGGGGGCGGGGTGAACCCCGGCCTACCGTTTCGTTGGGACGGGGCGCTGGTCAGCCCCCGAACAAGCCGTAGGCGCGGGGGCGAGCGCCTGCCCGTTCCGGCGGGCTGGCGCTGTGTTGTCCGCAAGGCAACGCTCATTCTGCGCGCGATCGTGGCCGGGATAAAGCGCCCAACTCAGAAGCCAGCAGCGCCACCCCACGGGCAGGCTCACGTTGCGCCAGGGCCGCCGGGGATTGAGAACATTCCGCGAACACCTATACTCCCCCCCATGACCGACCTGATGCTTCGCCACGGCCCCCGCGCCGCCTCTCGCCCGGCCCTGTCCTTCCTGGAGGGGCTGCGGCTGCCGCTGGGCCGCGCGCACGAGATCTGCGGCGATGCGCGGCGCACCCTGGCGGGGATGGTGGCGGCCTGTACCGAGGGGCCGGTGTTCTGGATCTCGCCGGCCTGGGCCTCCGACCGGCTGAACCCCGAGGCGGCGGCGCACCTGTTCGACCCGGGGCGGGTGATCTTCCTGGAGCCGCAGCGCGCCGAGGACCTGCTGTGGTGCCTCGAGGAGATCCTGCGCGCCGGGGTGGTGCCGCTGGCGGTGGCCGACCTGCCGGGCCCGCCGGGGCTGACCGCGGTGCGGCGGCTGCACCTGGCGGCCGAGGCGGGGGCCGAGGCGGCGGGGCGCGGGCCGCTGGGGCTGCTGCTGACCCCCGGCGACGGCGGCGCCCCGGGGGTCGAGACGCGCTGGCGCATGGCGGCGGCGCACGGGGCCGGCGGGCGGCGCGGCTGGCACCTGCACCGGCTGCGCGCCCGCAGCGATCCGCCGGCGAGCTGGCGGGTGCACGCGGGCGAGGGGCGGGTGCGCACCGCGCCGCTGGGCCCGGGCGGGGGGGGCCGCGGGGCCCCCGCCCCCCCCCGGGCCGGTCGCCCG
>JBLXFD010000010.1:0-134433 GCA_048262455.1 Rhodobacter sp. | reverse complement strand
CTCATTCTGCGCGCGGAGTTGGCTGGGATAAAGCGCCTGTGCCGGAGGGCAGCAGCGCCATCCCACGGGCAGGCTGGCGTTGCGCCGTGGCGGGGTGAACCCCGCCCTACCTCTTCGGTATAGCAGTGCGCCAATGTGCTTCGCCCTTCGGCTCCTGCGGGGGCCGACCATCGCATCGCTCGAACGAACCGGTAGGGCGGGGTTCACCCCACCTTCAGCGCCCCCCCCACCGCCCCCGCTTGACCCCGCCGCGCCAATCGGTGACACGAACCCCATGGTCCCGATGGAAAAGCTCGCCCAGATCGCTGAACGCTTCGAGTACATCGAGGCGCGCATGAGCGCGGGCGGCGGTGACATCGCCGCCCTCGGGCGCGAGTACGCCGAACTGCGCCCGGTGGTGGAGCAGATCGCCGAGTACCGCCGCCTCCTCGCCGAGATCGCCGAGACCGAGGCGATGCTGAAGGACCCCGAGATGCGCGCCCTTGCCGAGGAGGAGCTGCCCGCCCTGCGCACCCGCCTGCCGGAGCTGGAGCAGGCCCTGCGCCTGGCGCTGCTGCCCCGCGACGCGGCCGACGCGCGTCCGGCGATCCTCGAGATCCGGCCCGGCACCGGCGGCGAGGAGGCGGCGCTGTTTGCCGGCGACCTGCTGCGCATGTACCAGCGCCACGCCGAGGCCAAGGGCTGGCGCTTCGAGATCATCGAGCTGCAGGAGACCGAGCTGGGCGGCATCCGCGAGCTGACCGCCAACGTGCAGGGGCAGGGGGTCTTCGCCCGGCTCAAGTACGAAAGCGGCGTGCACCGGGTGCAGCGGGTGCCGGCCACCGAATCGGGCGGGCGGATCCATACCTCCGCTGCCACCGTCGCGGTGCTGCCAGAGGCCGAGGAGGTGGACGTGCGCATCGACCCCGCTGACCTGCGGATTGACACCATGCGCGCCTCGGGCGCCGGCGGCCAGCACGTCAACACCACCGATTCGGCGGTGCGCATCACCCACGTGCCCACCGGCCTCGTCGTCACCAGCTCGGAGAAGTCCCAGCACCGCAACCGCGAGATCGCGATGAACGTGCTGCGCGCCCGGCTTTACGACATGGAACGCGCCCGGGTCGACAGCGCCCGCGCCTCGGACCGGAAAAGCCAGGTGGGCAGCGGCGACCGCTCGGAGCGGATCCGCACCTACAACTTCCCCCAGGGGCGGCTGACCGACCACCGCATCGGGCTGACGCTCTACCGGCTGGACCAGGTGATGCAGGGCGACCTGGACGAGATCATCGACGCGCTCACCGCCGAGGACCAGGCCGCCCGGCTGGCCGAGATCGAGACGTGAGCCGTCCCGCCGCCGCGGCCCTGGCCGCCGCCATCCCGGTGCTGCGGGCGGCGGGGGTGGAGGGGCCGGAGCGCGACGCCCGGCTGCTGCTGGCCCATGCGCTGGGGGTCGACCGCAGCCGCCTGACGCTGCACCTGCAGGACCTGCTGGGCGCCGAGGCCGAGACCCGGTTCGCCACCCTCGTCGAGGCCCGCCGCACCCGCCGCCCGCTGTCGCAGATCCTCGGCGGCCGGCTGTTCTGGGACCGCTGGTTCGAGGTGACGCCGGAGGTGCTGGACCCGCGTCCCGAGACCGAGGTGCTGGTGCGGCTGGCGCTGGAACACCCCTTTACCCGGCTGCTGGACCTCGGCACCGGCAGCGGCGCCATCGCGGTGACGCTGCTGGCCGAACGGCCTGAGGCCAGCGGCCTCGCCACCGACCTCTCCGCCGCCGCCCTAGAGATCGCCCGCCGCAATGCCGATGCCCACCAGGTGGCGGCGCGGCTGGAACTGCGGCAGGCCGACTGGTGGACCGGCATCGCTGGGCGCTTCGACCTGATCGTGTCGAACCCGCCCTATATCGCCGCCGCCGAAATGCCCGGCCTCGCCCCCGAGGTGCGCGACCACGAACCGCGCGCCGCGCTCACCGACGGGGGCGACGGTCTTTCCGCCTACCGCACCATCGCCGCCGGCGCGGCGGCCCGGCTGGCCCCGAACGGCCGCCTGCTGGTGGAGATCGGCGCGGGGCAGGGTGCCGCGGTCACGCGGATTTTCACCGCCGCCGGCCTTGACGCGGTGACGGTGACACCCGACCTTCAGGGGCACGACCGCGTCGTTTCGGCACGGATTGACGCTCCTTCGGCCACGGAACGCTGAAATACCGGCCCCGTTTACCGGTTTTTGCGACTTTTGGCTTGTCATGGTGGCGCACGCGTGCTTACTCGGGTGCAAGCGGGCGGCGGGATGTCAAAGCTCCCCCTCGCCGATAAGCCTAAAATAGACGTCCGTCCCCGGTGCATGCACCTTTGCGCAGATCGCGCGGACACGGTCGGGCAGGCCCAGAGAATCAGGCTGGAAACCAAAGCAATATGAGATCGTCCAAGTCACGTTCGCGCAACAAGCAGCGCAATCGCTCCGTCGGCAACATCGTCAACCGGGTTTTCGACAGCTCGGGGCCCGAGAGCAAGGTGCGCGGCACGCCGCAGCAGATCATCGACAAGTACACCCAGCTGGCGCGCGACGCGCAATTGTCCGGCGACCGGGTGGCGACCGAGAACTTCTACCAGCACGCCGAGCACTACACCCGAATGCTGGCCGAGGCGCAGCGTGAGCAGGACCAGCGGCGCGAGCAGCACGAGTCCCAGCAGGGCGGGAACGGCGGCCAGGGGAATGGCCAGAACAACGGTGGCCAGAACAATGGTGGCCAGAACAACGGCAACCAGGGCAACCAGGGCGGTGACAACCGGCAGGGCGGCAACCAGAACCACCAGGGCGGCGACAACCGGCAGGGCGCCCAGAACCACCAGCAGCCCCGCCAGGACGAGGCGGCGCAGGACGACCAGCCCCAGTCCCAGCCGCAGTCCCAACCCCAGCCGCAACAGCAGGGCGACCAGCCCGCGCCCAGCCGCCCCCGCAACCGCCGCCGCAAACCCGAGGCCGACAGCGCGCCGGCCGATAGCAACACCGGCGGCCCCGGCGGCAGTGACGATGTGATCGATTTCGGCGGCGAGGGCGACAGCGGCCTGGTGGAAACGCCGGAAAGCAAGCCCGAGAGCAAGCCGCGCAAGCCCCGCAGCCGCAAGCCCAAAACCTCTCCGGTGGATGAGGACGACAAGGCCCCGGCCGACAAGGACGCCACCGCGGCGGAATGATCCCGCGGCCGGGCCGCCTCAGGCCCGGCGCGCCGCCACGGCCCGCGCCAGCGCGCAGAAGCCCTCCAGCGGCACCTCCTCGGCCCGCTGGGTCGGGGCGATCCCGGCCTCCTCCAGCATCTCGCCCACCTCCGGCCCCAGCCCCTTCAGCGCGGCCCGCAGCATCTTGCGCCGCTGGTTGAAGGCCATGGCGGTCACCCGCTGCAGCACCTCCGGGTCGGCGGGATAACGCGGCGCCTGCAGCGCCTCCAAGTGTACCACGGCGGAACGGATCTTCGGCGGCGGGGTGAAGGCCTCGGGCGGCAGCTCCATCGCGATGCGCACCTCGCAGCGCCACTGCGCCAGCACCGCCAGCCGCCCGTAGGCCTTGGACCCCGGCCGCGCCACGATGCGCTGCGCCACCTCCTTCTGGAACATCAGCGTCAGGCTCTGCCAGAACGGCGGCCACGCAGGCGGCGTCAGCCAGCGCACCAGCAGCTCGGTGCCGACGTTGTAGGGCAGGTTCGCCGCCACCCGCACCGGCGGGGCCAAATGCGCCATGGCATCCACCTGCAGCGCGTCGCCGCCGATCACCTCCAGCCGCCCGGGATAGGCGGCGGCGATCTCCGCCAGCGCCGGCAGGCAACGCGCGTCCTTCTCCACCGCCAGCACCCGCCGCGCCCCCTCGGCCAGCAGCCCCCGGGTCAGCCCGCCGGGGCCCGGCCCCACCTCCAGCACGTCGCAGCCGGTCAGGTCGCCGGCGACCCGGGCGATCTTTGCGGTCAGGTTCAGGTCCAGAAGGAAGTTCTGGCCCAGCGACTTCTTCGCGCTCAGCCCGTGATCGGCGATCACCTGGCGCAGGGGGGGCAGGGTGTCGATCCCGCTCATTCCGCCCGGACCCTGCGCCCGTGGCGCTGTGGGATGCCTCCGGCGGAGGTATTTTGGACAAGAAGAAGCCCGTCAGGGCGCGCTCTTGCCCGTTCTTCTTGTTCCAAATACCTCCGCCGGAGGCTTGAAAGTCTCATCGCGCGCCGCTCCGGGCCCGGGCCATCCGGTGAGCGAGGCGCAGCGCCTCGACCAGGCTGGCGGGGCTGGCGGTGCCGGTGCCGGCGATGTCCAGCGCGGTGCCGTGGTCGGGCGAGGTGCGCACGAAGGGCAGCCCCAGCGTCACGTTCACCCCCCGGTCGAAGTCCAGCGTCTTGATCGGGATCAGCGCCTGGTCGTGGTACATGCAGACCGCCGCGTCGTAGCGGGCGCGGGCGGCGGGGTGGAACAAGGTGTCGGCGGAATGCGGGCCGCTGAGGTCCAGCCCCTCGGTCCGCAGTTCCGCGAGAAGCGGAGCGACGAGCGCCATTTCCTCGCCGCCCATGGCGCCGCCTTCGCCGGCGTGGGGGTTCAGCCCGGCCACCGCGATGCGCGGGGCGGGGAGGCCGAAGTCGCGTTGAAGGCCGGCGTGGGTGATCCGCAGCACCCCTTCCAGCAGCGCGCGGGTCAGCGCCCCGGGCACCTGGGCCAGCGGGATGTGGATCGTCGCCGGCACCACCCGCAGCGTCTCGGAGGCCAGCATCATCACCACCTGGTCCACCCCGGCGAGGGCGGCGAGGTATTCGGTGTGGCCGGGGTAGGCAAAGCCGGCGCCGTCGATCAGCGCCTTCTTGTGGATCGGCGCGGTGCAGACCGCGCCGGCCTCGCCCGCCTCGACCAGCCGAACCGCGCGGGCGATCACCTCGATCACCGCCGCGGCGTGGGCCGGGTTCGGGGTGCCGGGGGTGGCGGGGCTGCCGAAGTCGTGGGGCAGCACCGGCAGGGCGTCTGCGAAGGCTTCGGCGGTGTCACCGGGCGCGGCGATCTCGCGCCAGGGGGTGCCGG
The DNA here is from genome assembly GCA_048262455.1 of Rhodobacter sp. GTDB lineage: Bacteria > Pseudomonadota > Alphaproteobacteria > Rhodobacterales > Rhodobacteraceae > Psychromarinibacter. The sequence continues at coordinate 129,412 of JBLXFD010000010.1, read as the reverse complement.
GGGGCAGGTGCCGGGGATCGCCGATCCAGAAGAACCGCTGCGCGTCGCCACGCAGGGCCTGCCAGGCGGCCACCGCGATCTCCGGCCCGATGCCCGCGGGCTCGCCGACGGTGAGCGCGACGGGCAGCGCGTCGGGAGCCCCGGTCATTGCGTGACGATATAGGCGTTCGCCTTCAGTTCCGACAGGTAGCCGTCGGCGTAGGAGGCGAGGCGCTGGTTGAACAGGTTCTGGCGCACCTGGTCGCGGTCCACCTCTTCCGTCGCGGCGAGGGTCCGGCTGCAGAGCATCAGGAACACCAGCGCTTGCCCGTCCGCGGTGGTCAGCGCGGTCGAGACCTCGCCCTCGTCCAGCCGCGCCAGTTCCAGTGCCACGTCGCCGCCGATCTGCTCCATCGGCAGGTTGTCCCGCAGCAGCCGGTCGGGGGACTGGCCGCGGGCGATGCCGTACAGGTCGTCGCAGTCATCCACCTGGGCGCGGATGCGCGCGGCCTCTGACAGGGCCTTCTGGCTGCGGCCGCCGGGGATGAAGTAGCGCGCGAACTCCACCGACAGGGCCTGCTGCGCCGGGGCGCCGGTTTCCTCCAGCGCGCGCAGCTGGAACAGGGCGATGGCGTTTTCCACCGGAATCGGCGGGGTCACCTCGCCGGGGGACAACGCCATGATCTGCCCGCGCAGGGCCGGGGGCAGCTTGGACAGTTCGATCCAGTCCTGCCGGCCGCCCACCTCGCGCGAGTTGGCGGCGGAGAACTGCCGCGCGGCGGCGGCGAAGGCGGGGAGGGTGGTGATGCGGCCGATCTCGGCGGCGCGCTGCTGGGCCAGCGCCGCGTTCTCGGGGGTGTTGGCCAGCAGGAAGATCTCGCTCAGCAGCACCCGCACGCCGGTCTGCGGCTGCGCGGCGATGGCCAGGGCGCGGTCCACCTCGGCGTCGGTCACCTGGGTCTGGGGGCCGAATTTGCTGCGCACCAGGTTGCGCCAGACCACACCGGCGCGGATGAAGTCGCGCACCGTTTCGGGTGCGATGCCGTCCTGTCCCAGCGCGGCCAGGAACTGCTCTGCGTTCAGGTTGGCACGCTGGGCGAATTCCTCCAGCCCGGTCTCGATGTCCTTCTCGGTGGCCTCGATGCCGGCGGCCTTGGCGGCCTCCAGCTGCAGCCGTTCCTCGATCAGCTTCTCCATCGCCAGCTCGCGCGGGTTCCCCGGCGCGCGCAGGGCCTGGTAGAACAGGATCCGCTGGTTCAGTTCGTAGGCGGTCACGACGCGGTCGTTCACCCGCGCCACCGGCGCGAAGAGATTGCCCTGGGCCGCCGCCGGTCCGGCGAGGCCGGGCGCGAGGGCAAGCGCCGCGAGAAGCGCCCCGGTCAGAAGTCGTTGGATCATGTGCGGTCTTCCGTCTGCTCTTTCGGGTGCCGTCCCGCGCGGCGGGTCAGCCTTTCACGTAGCGACAGCTGCGGGCATAGGGCCGTCCGTCGCGGCCGAAACCGTTCAGCGACACCTGCAGCCCCACATCCGTCGTCGGCGCCACATTAGTGGAGGAGGTGAAGCGGCGCGAGAGGGAAAGGTCAACATTCACACACTCGTTGCGATAGCCCAGCCCCACCGCCGCCTCGGCGGTGCTGCCGGCGATCAGGTCGTAGCGGAAGTCGAAGCTGCCGGTGAAGTGGCGGCTGATCTCGTAGCCCACGTCGACGTTCAGTTCCGACACGTCGTCGTCGCGGCCCTCGGCCAGCTCGCTGTCCAGCCAGATGTAGCTGGCGGCGGCGGTCAGCCGCTCGCCGTTGTAGGTCAGCCGGGTCTCGGCCTTGGTGAAGTCGAAGCTGTCGTCGAACAGCGAGCGGTTGGTCAGGCTGAGGGTGTCGCCCAGTTCCACGCGCCCCGCCACCAGCCAGTCCGAGGTGGCCCCGTCCAGCCCCGAGGCGGCGGTGAAGAGCCCCGCGTCCTCGGCCCGGAACACCCGCGCGGCGGCCAGCGCGTATTCGCCGCCCGTGGGGGTGAAGTGGGTCCAGGCCAGCCCCAGCGTGGCGCGGGCGCCGGTCTCGCGCCGGTCGCGGCCGGGGAAGCGGCTGAGGGACAGCAGGTTCCCCTCGTCGAATTCCACCAGGCGGCTGTCCTCGTTAGGCACCGCGTCGCCGTAGGTCTCGGACCAGGCCAGCTGCGCCACCGGCTGCAGGATGTCGCGGGCGCCGTTTGCGCCGGTGCGGGCCAGCGGCCAGCGCAGTTCCACCGCGGCGGCGGGGGTGACGCGGGTGAGGGTGTTCTCGAAGCTGCTGTCCTGCCCGATCACGTAGGCGTCGGCGGCCAGCTGGCTTTCGGTGCGCAGCAGCAGGCCGTTGCCGAACTGCCAGTTGCGCACGTAGGCGGCTTCCGCCGAGGCGCGGAAGACGTCGCGGGCGAGGCATTCCGAGGTGATCGGCGGGGTGACCGAGGCGCAGGCGCTCAGCAGCGCGGCGTCGACGCGGTCGGCCTCGCGCTCGTAGCCGAGGATGTCGAAGGTCAGCCGCAGCTCGCCGCCCAAGGTATCGGGCAGGCGCCGCTCGTAGGTGGCGCGGGCGAGGTTGGTGGCCAGCGTGTCCTCGATCGGCACCTCGCTGTCGCGCAGGGTGCGCAGGGTCTCGACCCGGGCGGAGATATACTCGTTGCGGCGGGTGCGGGTGATTTCGATCCCGTTCGACAGCCGGTCGGCGTCGGAATAATCGTAGGTCAGCAGGTAGGCGTTGTCCGAGACCAGGTCGACGTCGAAGTTCAGCTTGAAGTCGCCGGGCAGCTGGAAGCGGCCGATGCCGGAGAGGTAGGCGCGGGTCTCGCCCGGGCGCAGGTCATCGCGGGAGACGGCGCCCTCCAGCTCGATCGCGCCCCAGCGGAACACCTGGCGGTAACGGGTCTCGATGGTGCGGCTGTTGGCGGACAGGTACGGCGTCAAGGTGATGTCGGCGTGATCGCCGAGGGTAATGAAGTAGGGAAAGCGGAAACCGAAGCCCAGTTCCGACGTCTGCTTCAGCGAGGGCACCAGCAGGCCCGTGGCGCGGCGCAGGCTGGGGTCGGGCAGGCGCAGGTAGGGCGAGTAGAAGATCGGGACGCCGATCACCTCGAAACGGGCGTTGCTGAAGTAAAGCTGCCGCTCTTCCTGGTCGTGCACCACCTTGTCGGCGCGGATCCGCCACAGCGGGGTGGGGCTGTTCTCGCAGACCCGGCAGGAGGAGGCGACGGACTTGTAAAGCTGGGTATAGCGCCCGTCCACGCGGTTGATCTCTGCCGCCGCCAGTTGCAGCTGCTCGTCCAGCACCAGCCGCGCGCCCTGTATGATGCCGTCCTGCAGGTCGCCGGACAGCTGCGCGAAGTCGGCCACCAGCACCTGGCCGCTTTCCTCCACCAGCGTGATCGGGCCGACCACCTGCACCTGGTCCGTGGCCTGGTTGTAGATCAGCCGGTCGGCCAGCAGGCGCTGGCCCTCGTAGAAGATCTCGACGTTGCCGCTGGCGGTCAGGGTGCTTTGACCGTCGAAAGCGACGTTGTCGGCCACCAAGGTGGCAAGCTGGGCCTGCGAGGGCGCCAGTGGCTGCCAGATCATGTAGCTGGTCAGCAGAAGGCGCGCCCAGTGGCGCAGGCGCAGCCGCATCATCCGTCCTCCAGGTGCAGCAGGATCCCCATGGACAGCATCACCGCCGCCACCGGCACGGTCCAGGCCGCCAGCGGCACCGGCAACTGGCCGTTGTCCCCGAGGATCTGCGCGAAGTTGCGCAGGAAGTAGATCGCGAAGCCCAGCGACAGCGACAGCAGCACCATCAGCCCGGTGCGTCCGAAGCGCGTGTGGCGCATGGTAAAGCCGGCGGCCACCAGCACCATCGCCGCCAGCATCAGCGGCAGCGCCAGTTCCATCTGCAGCCAGACCTTGTGGCTGCGGGCGGAGAAGCCGGCGCGTTCAAGTTGTTCGATGAAGCCCGGAAGTTCCCATATCGGGACCGAGGCGGGGGTGCCGAAGCTGTCCTGGATCTGCTCTCGCGTCAGGTCCGAGGGCAGTTCGAGGGTCTCGAACCGCTCTGCGTCGCGCTCGGGGTTCTCGCTGTCTTCCAGTTGCCAGCGCTTGGCGTCCGACACCTGCCAGGCGCCGGGGGTCAGTTCCGCCTCTGCCGCCTCGATCCGCTGGCGCGGGGTGCCGTCGGGGGCGAAGGACAGGAAGGTGACGCCCAGCAGGCTGGTGCCCTCGAGGTTGGACCGCTCGGCATGGATCACCGTCTGCCCCTGCGGCCCGCCCTGGCGCAGCCAAAGCCCCTCGCGGCTGACCGACAGCACCGAGGAGGGCCCCTCGCTGTAGCGGCTGGCCAGCAGCTCGTACTGCCGCGAGGTGGAGGCGACCATGGGGTTGAAGACCGCCACCGCCACCACGCCGATGCCCATCGCCACCAGCACCGGCGCCACCAGCGCCCGCAGGGCGGACCGGCCGGCGGCGCGGGTCACCACCATCTCGGAGGTGCGCGCGAGGGTCAGGAACAGCGTCAGCGTGGCAAGGATCATGATCAGCGGCAGGATCGCGTACATCCCCTGCGGCACGTGCAGCAGGGTCAGCTTGAAGATCTGCCAGAAGCTGACGGTGTCGCTGTCGAAGGCGCGGATCTGCTCGACCATGTCCAGCAGCACGAAGATCCCCAGGAAGACCATGAAGACCAGCAGGAAGGAGTAGAGGAACCGCCGCGCGAAATAGAAGTGCAGGATCATGCCGGCGCCCTCCGCCGTCCGCGCATCCGCGCCGCCATGGCGGTGAACAGGCCGGGCCGGTCGCTGATCCACAGGGTCGCCAGCACCACCACCACCCCCAGCCCGGTGCCGCCGTAGGTCAGCGGCCAGTTCTCGGGGTCCGCGCGCACTGCGTCGGCAAAGGCGTTGTCGGCGGACTTGACCACCGCCACCGCCACCAGCGCGCCGAGGATCTGTTTCCAGTGGCCGAAGCGGGTGAAGTTGCCCACCAGCATCGCGGCAAAGCCCAGCACCGCCGCCACCACCGACAGCAGCGCCTGGTTGATGCGGTTGTGCCCCTCGTAGATCAGCGTGGCGGCGCTGGCGCCGGTCTCTTCCTGCGCGGCCTCGGTGGCGCGCAGCAGTTCCAGCGTGCCCAGCTCCTTGGCGTTGCGGCCGCCGGGGCGGAAGGCCTCGATGAACCCCGAGATGTCATAGGCGAAATCCTGGAAACTGGTGGTGCTCAGCCGCCCGCTGTCGCGGTTCAGCGCCTGCGCCACCCCGTCGAACATCACCAGCCGCGGCCCGTCGTCGGTGCGCAGCAGCAGCGCCCGGCGGGCGGTGTAGGTCAGTCGCTCGGCCGCGCCGCGCTGGTCGGACAGGAAGATGTCGCGCAACTCGCCCTCGGGGCTGATCTCGCGGATGTAGAAGGTCACGCCGTCGGCCGGGTGCAGGAACTGCCCCTCCGTCAGCAGCCGCGCGGTGATGTTCTGGGAAATCTCCGCCGTCCGCTCGCTGAGCCGGGTGATGGAGAGCGGCACCAGGAAATGCGTCAGCAGCGAGATCATCAGCCCGGTGACCAGCCCGAAGACCAGCACCGGCCGCACCATGCGGTAGGGGGAAAAGCCGGTGGCCTGCACCACCAGCAGCTCGCTTTCCGAGGTCAGGCGGTTGGCGACGTAGACCGAGGCGGCGAAGCCGGCGATCGGCAGCACCAGGCGGATCACGTTGGGCAGGGTGAGGGCGGTGAACTCGAAGAACACGCCCGCCGCCTGGCCGTTGGCGATCAGCTGGTCGAACAGCACCACCGCGCGGTTGATCCAGTAGACCAGCACCAGCACAAGCAGGAAGAAGCCGAAAAGCATCATCAGCTGAGACAGGATATATCTGTCGAACTTCGCCACTCTGTCCCGGCTGCCTCTTGTTTTTACAAAAGACTACTTGATCCACGCGGGTGTTGGAACGCCTAACTGGCCAATTGCGCGGAGCGCCGCTAGACAGGGCGAAACAGTGCCTGGAGTGCCACGGATGACCCGACCGATCGACCTGACCATCGCCCCCGTCGACCTTGACGCCATCGCCGCCGCCGAGGGGCGCGTGGCCCTGCTGGTGGAGCCGGAGGGCAAGCTGTCGCAGATCGGGCGGCGGGTGAACAAGCTGACCAAGGGCGCGCTGGAGCGGCTGCTGGGCTCGAAGCGGTTCGCGGACCTGAAGGACGGCGAGGCGCTGGAGCTGGGCTTTCCCGCCGGGCTGGCGGCCGAGGCGGTGCAGGTGGTCAAGCTGCCGCGCCGCGCCGGGGCCGAGACCGCCCGCCGCGCCGGCGCCGCCATGGGCGCGGCCAAGGCCGGCCGGCCGCTGCTGGTGCTGGCCGGGGGCTACAAAGACACCGCCGACGTGCTGCTGGGCCTGGCGCTGCGGGTCTATGCCTTCACCGACCACAAGTCCAAGGGGGCCGATCCCGAGGGCCCCGTCACCGCGATGCTGACCCGCCCCGAGGAGGTCGAGGCCGCCGCCGTCACCGCGCTGGCAGAGTCGGTCTTCTTCACCCGCGACCTGGTGAACGCCCCCGCCAACGTGCTGACCACCACCGAGTTCGCGGACCGGCTGGCGGCCATGCGCGATCTGGGCCTCGAGGTGGAGGTGCTGGAGGAGGACGAGCTGGAGCGCCTGGGCATGCGCACGCTGCTGGCCGTGGGGCAGGGCAGCGAGAGCCCCTCGAAGGTGGTGGTCCTGCAGTGGAAGGGCGGCGCCGACGAGGCGCCCTTCGCGCTGGTGGGCAAGGGCGTGGTCTTCGACACCGGCGGCATCAGCCTCAAGCCCGCCGCCGGGATGGAGGACATGACCATGGACATGGGCGGCGCCGGCGTCGTCGCCGGGGTGATGCGCGCCCTGGCTCTGCGCAAGGCGAAGGCCAACGTGGTGGGCCTGATCGGGCTGGTGGAGAACATGCCCGACGGCCGCGCCCAGCGTCCCGGCGACGTGGTCAAGTCCATGAAGGGCGACACGGTCGAGGTGATCAACACCGACGCCGAGGGCCGGCTCGTCCTGTGCGACGTGCTGTGGTACGCGCAGGAGCGGTTCCAGCCCAGCGGCATGGTCGACTTGGCCACCCTGACCGGCGCGATCATCATCGGCCTCGGGCACCACATGGCCGGGATCTTCGCCAACGACGACACGCTGGCGGAGGATTTCCTGGCCGCCGCCAAGGCCGAGGCCGAGGGCGCCTGGCGCCTGCCGCTGGGGCCCGCCTACGACCGGCAGCTGAAGTCCAACGTCGCCGACATGAAGAACGTCGGCGGCCGGCCCGCCGGGTCGATCACCGCGGCGCAGTTCCTGCAGCGCTTCGTGAAGGAGGACGTGCCTTGGATCCACATCGACATCGCCGGGGTGGCGACGGCGGCCTCGGGCACCGACCTGGCGCCGAAGGGGGCCACCGGCTGGGGCGTGCTGGCGCTGAACCGGCTGATCGCCGACCGCTGCGAGGGTTGAGGACCGGGCGGTGGGCGCGGCCTACTTCTACCACCTGACCCGCAGCCCGCTGGAGGCGACGCTGCCGATGCTGCTGGAAAAGGCGCTGGCAGCGGGGTGGCGCTGCGCGGTGCGGGGCGGCTCGGCCGAGCGGCTGGCCTGGCTGGACGAGAAGCTGTGGCTGGCACCCGAGGACGGGTTCCTGCCGCACGGGCTGGCGGGGGGGCCGCACGACGCGGACCAGCCGGTGCTGCTGACCACCGGCACGGAGTTGCCGAACCGGGCGGCCTGCGTGATGGCGGTGGACGGCGCGGCGGTGGCGCCAGAGGAGGTGCGGGCGCTGGAGCGGGTCTGCGTGCTGTTCGATGGCGCGGACCCCGAGGCGCTGGCCGACGCGCGCGCGCAGTGGCGGGCCCTGACCGGCGCCGGCTGCGCCGCGCAGTACTGGAGCCAGGAAAGCGGGTCCTGGGCCAAGAAGGCAGAGAGCGGGTAAAGGTTTTTCTGGAAGAACCTTCCCGTCCTGATTTTCCAGAAAATCAGGACCAGGGTCAGCAGATGATGCGCACGGGTCCGCCGGTGCAGACGATCACCAGCTGGTCGCCGCACTCGATCCTGTGGAACCCGCGTCGCCGCACCTCCAGTTCCAGCGCGTCGCGCCCCACCTCGCGCTCCACGTCCGCCGCGCATCGCCTTACCACGCCCCCCTTCGCCGCGGCGCGGGCGCGGAAGATCTGTTCCAGCCAATCCTGGCCCAGGGGTTGCGATACGGGACGCTGCGGCATGGACGCAGCCTGCCGCACGCAGGGTTGAGGCGGGGTTAAGCCCGCCGCCGCCCGCCGCGCCGCCCGCCGCGGCCGCCGCCCGCCGCCGCGCGGCTGGCCTCGGCGAAGGGAGTGCCCGCCTCGACCGCCTCCAGCACCTTGGCGAAGTTGATCCACTGGGCGCCGTTCGGGTCTGCGTTCATCAGGAAGTTGGCGGCGCGGATCGCCTCCATCTCCTGCGGGCGCATGGGGTTCATGATGGCGCTGGTCATGCCGCTGGCGATCGCCATGGGCAGGAAGGCGGCGTTGATCCCGTGCCGGTGCGGCAGCCCGAAGGAGATGTTCGACGCGCCGCAGGTGGTGTTCACCCCCAGCTCGTCGCGCAGCCGCCGCACCAGGGTGAAGACCTGCCGCCCGGCGCTGGCCATGGCACCCACCGGCATCACCAGCGGGTCCACCACGATGTCATGGGCGGGAATGCCGAAGTCCGCCGCGCGCTCGACGATCTTCTTGGCCACGGCGAAGCGCACCTCGGGGTCCTCCGAGATGCCGGTGTCGTCGTTCGAGATCGCCACCACCGGCACGTTGTATTTCTTGACCAGCGGCAGCACCAGTTCCAGCCGCTCCTCCTCGCCGGTGACGGAGTTCAGCAGCGGCCGCCCCTCGGCCGCCTCCAGCCCGTTCTGCAGCGCGCCGGGGACCGAGCTGTCGATGCACAGCGGCACGTCCACCAGCGCCTGGATCCGGCTGACCAGCTCGCGCATCAGCGGCGGCTCGACGAAGTTGTTGTCGGCGTAGCGCGGGTCCTCGGCCATCTTGTTGGTGAAGACGGCGCCGGAGTTCACGTCCAGCACCATCGCCCCGCAGGCCACCTGTTCCAGCGCGTCCTTCTCGACGGTGGAGAAGTCGCCCGCCTCCAGTTCCGCCGCCAGCTTCTTGCGGCCGGTGGGGTTGATCCGCTCGCCGATCACGCAGAATGGCTCGTCAAAGCCGATGGTGACGGTGCGGGACTTGGATTCGACGGTGGTGCGGGTCATGCGGTGGCTCCTGTGGCGGCATCGAGCAGGGGCTCGAGCGCGGGGTCTGTGAAATCTCGGATGGTCAGGTGGGCGCCGGCCTGGCGCAGCGCGCGGTCGTCCAGCGACGAGCGGATGCCCACCACCCGGGCGCCGGCGCTGCGGGCCGATCGGGCGCCGGAGGGGCTGTCCTCGAAGGCGATGGCGCGGTCGGGGGTGACGCCCAGCTGGCGCATCGCCTCGCGGTAGGGGTCGGGGTGGGGCTTGCCGCGGGGGCATTCCTCGCCGATCACCAGCACCTCGAAGTGATGGCGCAGCCCCACCGCCTCCAGCATCGCCTCGGCGTTGGGGCGCATGGCGTTGGTGACGACGGCGAGGCCCCAGCCCTCAGTGCGCGCACGCGCCAGCAGCGCGGCGGCGCCGGGGGTGGCGGGGTAGGGGCGGGGCAGGCGCTCGCGGAACAGCGCCTCCTTGCGGGTGCTCAGCGCCTGGGGGTCGGGCTCGTCCGGCAGGAAATCGGCGAAGACGTCCACGTTCAGCCGGCCGTGCACGTGGCGGTGGTAGAAGCCGTCCTCCCACGCCAGCCCGCGCTCGGCCCAGATCTCGCGGAACAGCGCCTCGTGCAGCGGGTCGCTGTCCAGCATCGTGCCGTCCAGGTCGAAGAGCAGGGCGAGGTGCATCAGCGCGCGGCGCGGGCCGGGCCGGTGGCGGCCAGCCGGGCATTGGCGTATTCGGCGCAGGCGGTGATGCCGCCCAGCGGGAACAGGTGCACCTGTTCGATCCCGAAGTCCTGGTGCGCCGCCTTGTGGGCCGCCAGCGCCGCCAGCACCTCGTCCGGCTCGTAGGGCAGCAGCAGCTTGGTCACGTCCGCCGCGCGTTTCTGCAGCACCTTCAGTGAGGGGCCGACGCCGCAGGCCACGGCGAACTTGATCAGGGTCTGCAGCTTGGCGGGTCCAGCGATGCCGATGTGGATCGGCAAGGTGATCCCGGCCTCGGCCAGCGCCTCGGCCCAGGCGATGATAGGCCCGGCCTCGAAGGCAAACTGGGTGACCAGCGCCATCTCGGCGTCGGAGGTCTCGGAAAAGCGCTGCTTCCAGCGCAGCGCCGCCGAGACGTTGGTGTCAGAGCCGTCGGGGTCGATGTCGCGGTTGCCCTCGGGGTGGCCGGCCACGTGCAGGCGGGTAAAGCCGGCCTCGCCGAACAGCCCCGTCTCCATCAACTGCATGGCGGAGTGGTAGTCGCCCTGCGGCTCGGCCACGCCGCCGGCCAGCAGCAGCGCCTGGTCGACGCCGGCCTCACCCTGGTAGCGGGCGATCCAGTCGGCGAGGGTGGCGCGGTCACGGATGATGCGGGCGGGGAAGTGCGGCATGACCGGGAAGCCGTCATTGGCCAGGCGGCGGGCGGTGGCCACCATCTCCTCGATCGGGGTTCCGTCGATATGGGCGATGTAGACCCGGATGCCGGCGGGCAGGAGACTGCGGAAATCCTCGACCTTGGCGGCGGTGCGCGGCATCACCTCGATGGAGTAGCCGGACAGGAAGTCGCGCAGGTCGGCGCTGCCGGGTGCGCGCGGGGCGCTCTTGCGGAAGTTCAGCAAAGCCATGGCGGCCTCCCATAGGTTCGAAGGGCTCATGCCCGTCCGTCGTTGCCGACCAGCGTCTTCAGCCGGCCATCGTCGTACTCCCGCTCCAGCCGGGCCACTTCGGCGGCCACGGCCTCGGCGTCCGTGCCGGGCACCTCGGCGGGCGCGCCGCGGCGCCACTCGGCAAGGTAGGCGTCGGTGTCCCGCGCGCCCGCCTTCATCGCCGCCCGGTCGATCGCCTGCTCGAACCGCTCGGGCAGGATCGCCTTGACCGCGCGCCGGCCGCTGCCGCCGATCACCTGTGCGGGGATGTCCCGCCAGTAGACGATGGTGATCCGGGCCATGCGCGATTCCTTTGCACGTTAGCCGCTTCTACGCGGCAGGGGTGGCTGCGCGGCGCGATTTTTCGACATGATATGGGTCCGCTGCGACAGACGCCCAAGGGCTAGCGCGGGCGCGGGCGGGACGGAACCCCGGCGAAGCGGAAAAATCTTCATCAAGATCGTGAACGGCGCCGCGGCGGCGCCCCCTTGCGTGGCGCATCGCCGCCCCCTAAGCTTCGAGGCAACTAGATTGGAGGGCGGTATCATGGCGCCCGAGCGTCCCGGTGGAGGCGCGCTCCCGGGGTTCGCCGCGGTCGAGCCACCTGCACCCGAACGCCCTGATCCCGCGCAACTCTATGCCGCGCTGGACCTGGGCACGAACAGCTGCCGGATGCTGGTTGCCCAGCCCAAGGGCAACCAGTTCCACGTCGTAGACAGCTTTTCCAAGTCGGTGCAGCTTGGCGCCGGGCTGGAGCGGTCCGGACGTCTGTCGCGCGCCTCGATGGCGCGGACGGTGCAGGCGCTGCGGATCTGCAAGCGCAAGCTGGTCAAGCACGAGGTCAGCCGGATGCGGCTGGTGGCCACCGAGGCCTGCCGCCGCGCCACCAACGCCGGCGAGTTCATATCCTTCGTGCGGGACGAGACCGGGCTGGCGCTGGAGATCATCGAGCCCGAGGAGGAGGCCCGGCTGGCGGTGGTCAGCTGTGCGCCGCTGGTCTCGACCCGGACCGAGCAGCTGCTGGTGGTGGATATCGGCGGCGGCTCGACCGAGCTGGTGTGGATCGACCTGACCTCGGTGCCGCGGCACGAGCGGCCGCGGGCGATCATGCGGCTGCACAGCGGGTTCAAGCCGCAGGCCAGCCCCTTCGCCCATGCCAAGGTGGTGGACTGGATCTCGGTTCCGCTGGGGGTGGCGACGCTGCGCGACCAGTTCCACGACGTGGACGACGACGCCGCGCGGTATGCATTGATGAGCTGGTACTTCGAGGAGAACCTCGTCGACTTCACCCCCTACGAGCTGACCCAGAAGCGCGAGGGGTTCCAGATCATCGGTACCTCCGGCACCGTCACCACGGTGGCCGCCAGCCACCTCGGGCTGAAGCGCTACGACCGCAACAAGGTGGACGGGCTGCGGATGACCTCGGACCAGATCGAGAAGGTGATCCGCGAGTACCTGACGCTGGGTCCCGCCGGGCGGCGGAACGACCCGCGGATCGGGCGGGACCGGCACGCGCTGATCATGTCCGGGGCGGCGATCCTGCAGGCGCTGCTGCGGGTCTGGCCGACGGACCGGCTGTCGGTGGCGGACCGCGGATTGCGGGAGGGGCTGCTCTACGCGCAGATGAGCCGGGACGGGGTGCTGGAGGACGGGCCGTTTTGAGGGGGGCGGTGGTGGTGGTGGTGATGGCGGGGTGAACCCCGCCCTACCGCCTGCTTAGAGCGTTGCGCTGACCAGCCCCCGAACAAGCCGAAGGCGCGGGGGCGAGCGCCTGCCTGTCCCCACGGGCTGGCTTTGTGTCATCCGCGTGCAAGGCTCATTCTGCGCGCGGAGTTGGCCGGGATAAAGTGTTCATGCCGGAGGGCAGCAGCGCCACCCCACGAACAGGCTAGCGTTGCGCTTTGGCGGGGCGAACCCCGCCCTACCTCATTCGAACGATGCGTTGGTGCGCCCCGAACAAGCCGGAGGCGCGGGGCGAGCGCCTGCCCGTTCCGGCGGGCTGGCGCTTAGGGGGTCGCAGGGTAACGCTCATTCTGTGTGCGTACTTGGCCGAGATAAAGTGCCCATGCCCGAGGACAGCGGCGCCACCCCACGGGCAGGCTCACGTTGCGCGCAGGCGGGGTGAACCCCGCCCTACACCCCCCGGCGGAGGATGCGCCCGGAGGCGCATCCTCCGCGTCACTTCGCGGGCTCTTCCGCGCCTTCTACCTCGTCCACCACCTCGACCCGCGTCATCACGTCCGGGGCGCCGACCATCGCGCCGTTGCCGCCGGTGCCGCGCTTGATGGCGTCCACCACGTCCATGCCGGAGACCACCTCTCCGACGATGGTATAGCCGCCGTCCAGGTGGGTCTTGTCCTCGAACATGATGAAGAACTGCGAGTTGGCCGAGTCCAGCGACTGGCTGCGGGCCATGCCGACCATGCCGCGCTCGAAGGACAGCTTCGAGATCTCCGCCGGGATGTCGTCCAGCTTCGAGCCGCCCATGCCCGCGCGGGACAAATCGCCCCCGTTCCTGCCGAACTCCACGTCGCCGGTCTGCGCCATGAAGCCGTCGATCACCCGGTGGAACACCACCCCGTCGTACAGGCCCTGAGCGGCGAGCGTGGTGATCTGGGTCACGTGCTTGGGGGCCACGTCCTCGAACAGGTCGATGACGATGGTGCCCTTGGCCTCTCCGTCCACGGTGATCTTCAGCCCGGTGGCCCCGGCCGGCGCCGCCGCGAGGCAGAGGGCAAGAACGAGGTTACGCATCCGCGGCCACCTTCATCGAGACGATCCGGTCGGGGTTCGCCGGCGGCTCGCCGCGGGCGATCTTGTCCACGTGGTCCATCCCCTCGACCACCCGGCCGTAGACCGTGTACTGGCGGTTCAGGAAGTGGTTGTCGGCGAAGTTGATGAAGAACTGCGAGTTGGCCGAGTTCGGGTTCTGCGAGCGCGCCGCGCCGATGGTGCCGCGGTCGTGGGGGATGCCGGAGAATTCCGCCGGCAGGTCGGGCAGCGACGAGCCGCCGGTGCCGGCGCGGCGCATGTTGTAGTCCTTCTCGGTGTTGCCGTGTTCCACGTCGCCGGTCTGGGCCATGAAGCCGTCGATCACCCGGTGGAAGATCACGTTGTCATAGGCGCCGGAGCGGGCCAGTTCCTTGATCCGCTCGCAATGCTTGGGGGCGATGTCTGGCAGCAGCTCGATGACGACGGGGCCGTCCTTCAGCTCGACGATGATGGTGTTCTCGGGGTCCTTGATGTCCGCCATGGGGTCCTCTTTGCGTTTTCGCGCGCACCCTATGCCGCAACGCTGGGCGGGGGAACCGGGTAATTGCGCGGCGGCGGAGCGGTGCCGGGGGGCGGGGGCGGGGGCACCTGCGGGCCGGGGGTGCGCACCGGCCGGCCTGCCGCCCGATACGCCGCCCGGTACGCCGCCCGACCTCCCGCCAACCCCTTGTCTTTCCCCGCGGTCCCGAGGCACTAGGTAGCCGGACGAGCAGCTGGAGACCGCCGATGCCCTGGAAGACGCTTGACGACATGGATCTCGATGGAAAGGTCGTGCTGACCCGCGTCGACATCAACGTCCCCGTCGAGGACGGCCGCGTCACCGACGCCACCCGCATCGAGCGGATCGTGCCCACGGTGAAGGACATCCTGGCCAAGGGCGGCAAGCCGGTGCTGCTGGCGCATTTCGGCCGGCCCAAGGGCCAACGCGTCCCCGAGATGTCCCTGCGCCCGCTGGTGCCGGCGCTGGAGGCGGCGCTGGGCTGCCCGGTGGGCTTTGCCGAGGATTGCATCGGCGGGCCGGCCAAGACTGCTGTCTCGAAGCTGGAGCCGGGGCAGGTGCTGCTGCTGGAGAACACCCGCTTTCACGCGGGCGAGGAGGCGAACGACCCGATCTTCGCGGCCTCCCTGGCGGCGCTGGGGTCGGCCTACTGCAACGACGCCTTTTCCGCCGCGCACCGGGCGCACGGCTCGACCGAGGCGCTGGCGCACCTGCTGCCCGCCTGCGCCGGCCGGCTGATGCAGGCAGAGCTGGAGGCGCTGGAGGCGGCGCTGGGCAATCCCTCGCGGCCGCTGGTGGCGGTGGTGGGCGGGGCCAAGGTCTCCACCAAGCTGGAGCTGCTGGGCAACCTCGTCGAGAAGGTGAACACGCTGGTGATCGGCGGCGGCATGGCCAATACCTTCCTTGCCGCGCAGGGGCTGGACGTGGGCCGCTCGCTGGCAGAGCACGACATGGCCGAGACCGCCCGCGAGATCCTCGCGCGCGCCGATGCCTCGGGCTGCCGCATCCTGCTGCCCACCGACGTGGTGGTGGCGCGGGAGTTCCGGGCCGAAGCCCCGCACGAGGTGGTGGCGGCGGATGCCTGCCCCGGGGACGCGATGATCCTCGACGCGGGGCCGGACACCGTGGCCGAGATCGCCGAGGTGCTGGCCTCGGCGCGCACGCTGATCTGGAACGGGCCGCTCGGCGCCTTCGAGATCGCCCCCTTCGACCGCGCCACCGTCGCCGCCGCCCGGCGCGCGGCGGAGCTGACGCGGGAGGGCACGCTGGTCTCGGTGGCCGGGGGGGGCGACACGGTGGCGGCGCTGAACCAGGCGGGGGCGGCGGAGGATTTCACCTACGTCTCCACCGCGGGCGGCGCTTTCCTTGAGTGGATGGAGGGCAAGACCCTGCCCGGGGTCGCCGCTCTGGAGGCTTGATTTCGGCGCGGCGCGGGCGTCAGATCGGGCACGCCACCCGATTTGATGAAAGGATTTCCCCATGCGCCGCCTTCTTGCCACGGCCGCCATCGCCGCCCTCCTGCCTGCCGCGCTGCACGCGCAGGACCGTCCCAGCCTGTGGGACATGTTCTCGCTCGACCGCATCGTGCAGGGCGCGCTGCAGTCCGGCATCCAGATGCTGCGCACCCAGATGGACCTGAAGTACGGCGACCTCTCGGTCGACCTGCTGCGCGGCCGGATGGTGCTGTCGGATATCGAGGCCTGGCCGTTCCTCGACTGGGACGAGGCCGGGGACTGCCGGGTGCGGATCGACCGGCTGTCGCTGCTGGGCACGCCCTTTGACCGGGTGGACCGGATGACCGCCACCCTGCGGCTCTCGGGGCTGGAGGTGCCGCCGGCCTGCCTGCCGCCCGACATGCGCGCCACCCTCGCCGCCGCGGGGCGCGACGAGGTGCGGGTGCCGCGGCTGACGCTGGATCTGGACTACGGGATGCCCCGGTCCGACGCGGTGGTGCGGCTGTTCGCGGACGTGGACGCGGTGGCCACCTTCGACGTGACCGCCGACTTCGCCTACCTGTGGTTCGACGGGCGCGACGACATGGAGAACCCCGAGCCGGTGATGTTCCTGCGCAGCGCCATCCTGGCGGTGGAGAACCGGGGGCTCTGGGACCAGCTGACCCCGATGATCCCGCCGCCCTTCCTCGGCCCCGAGGCCGGGCAGGCGGTCAGCGGCATGCTGAGCACCATGCTGGTGGGGGCGAACGCCGATGCGGATGCGGCGAACATCGTGCTGAACGCGGAACAGAAGGCCTTTGTCGACAGCGCCGGGGCGGCCTGGGCGGCCTTTGTCGCCCGGCCCGAGACGCTGGTGCTGGAGACCGGGATCGACGGCGATGTCTACGTGGACGTCGAGGCGTTCGAGAAGGACCCCCGCGCCTTCTTCGAGGCCCTGCGCCCGCGCGCCGCACTGGCGCCGGCGCGGCTGACCAACGTGCTGCCCGCCGCGCTGCTGCGCCGGGCGATGGAGGATCCGGCGGCCAGCGACGAGGACCGCCGCCGCGCGGGCGTGGCGCTGATCACCGGCAAGGGGGCGCCGCGGGCGTTGCAGGCGGGCATGGCGCTGCTGCGCCCGCTGGCCGAGGCGGGCGACGGCGCCGCGGCGCTGGTGGTGGCCCGGGCGCTGCAAGTGACCGCGCCGGAGGAGGCCTACACCTGGGCCCTGCGCGCCGGCGCGGCCGGCGAGGCGGGGGCGGCGGCGCTGCTGGACCGGCTGGAGCGGGACCTGCCGCTGGCGCGGGTGCTGGCGCTGCAGGCGGAAGGCGGGGCGGGCGCGGGCGCGGGCGGCAACGTGCCCGAGACCGTGGCGGGCCTGCGCGCGGCGGCGGTGTCGCGGCTGAGCGGGCAGGGCGCGGCGCGGGACTACGCGCTGGCGGCCATGTGGGCCAGCCTCGCCGCGGCGGCGGGCGATCCCGAATCCGCCGACATGCTGGAGGAGATCGACACCCTGGTGCGCCTGTCGGGCGATGCCGGCCGCCGCGCCTGGGCCGAGGCCGAGACCCGGCACGCCGAGATCGCCACGCGGCTGTGGGTGGAGCGGGACCTGCCGGCGCGGCTGGCGGAATAGGCCGGAAGCAGAGTGTAGGGCGGGGTTCACCCCGCCCTCCGCGCGGCGACCCGGAAGCCTAGGCCTTGTTGTCCCACACCAGCTGCGGTGCGAAGCGCGGGCGGGTGACCACCAGGTGCTCGAAGTAATAGGCATCGATCCCGAAGGCGAAGGCGGGGGTGAAGCCGGACCAGGTTTCCACCACGATGTTCACGTCGCCATGGCTCATCACCGGCACCTGGGCGGTGATCTCCTCCAGCGTGCTCGTCTTCAGTTCCTTGATGTGCTTGCCGGTGCCGCCGTCCACCGCCGACCAGACCAGCTCGATCTCGTTGTCGTCGGCGTCGTAGCGGATCACCGTCACCCGCAGGATCGTCGCGTAGTCCGACCCGCTCAGCAGCGCCTGGATCTTGTTCAGCCCCTCGATGTAGTCGGGTCCCACCGGGTTGGTTTCCCGCGAGAGCATATCGCCGATGGTATAGGACGAGCGGATGTTCAGGTTCAGCGCCCGGAAGGCGTCGAAGAAGGTGAAGATGCCCACGTAGGCGAAAATCAGCAGCGGGAAGATCATCACCGTCTCGACCGAGAACGATCCCCGTTCCGACCGGCGGAAGCGGCGCAGCAGGCTTTGGCAATGGCGCAGCATGTTCATCTCAGGGCTCGTTCACGAAGGCGGAGGTGGCGATCAGCGCGTAGTCGTCCTTGCCGACCCGCGGCAGGCTGCGGCCTAGGCCGCTGTTGGGGAAGATCGGCCGGAACACGGCGCAGACGGTGACCAGCATCATGTCGTTGAAGCCGCCGCCGGTGAAGCTGACCTTGGGGGTGATCTCCTGCTCGCGGTCGATGCACTGCACCTTGCCGGTGCGAAAGCTCCAGTCGGCGGTGCTGATCTTCTCCAGCTCCAGGTGCAGGGACTTGTCGCACTCGGGGATCACGC
The DNA here is from genome assembly GCA_048262455.1 of Rhodobacter sp. Taxonomy (GTDB): domain Bacteria; phylum Pseudomonadota; class Alphaproteobacteria; order Rhodobacterales; family Rhodobacteraceae; genus Psychromarinibacter. The sequence continues at coordinate 111,345 of JBLXFD010000010.1, read as the reverse complement.
CGGCGTAGTTGCAGATGGCGCTTTTCAGCTCGCCGTAGGTGGGGGTGGGATCGCGGCCCAGGCGCAGGTCCCGCACGGCAAGGTCCACCGCCCGCTCCAGCATGGCGTGGCGCGAGTTCATCAGGCCGGCCTCGAGGCCGGAGCCGAAGACGAAGATGAACAGCGGGAACAGGACGCAGAACTCGATGGTCGCGCCGCCGTCCTCGCGGCCGAGGCGCCGCGCCAGGCGGCGGCGAAGGGTCTGCAGCAGTTTCATTGCACCAGCCTCAGGCGGTTGATGTCCGATGCGATCGCGGCGAAGGCGTCGGAGATGTCGGTGGTGTCCACGTCGAAGTAATGCGCGGGCGTCGTGGCGCAGTTGCGCAGCAGCGAGGCGGCGCTGCCGGGCACCTCGAGACCGATGGCGAAGACAACCACGCCCTCTGACTTCGTGGCCTGGCAGATGTTGCTCAGGTTGGAGTTCTTGGTCGAGGAGTCGGTCCAGGTGAAGGGCAGCTCGTCCCAGAGGTAGTAGTCGTTGGCGTCGTCGTTGGACCGGTACCAGTTGTACGCGTTGTAGCGCACGGACATGCTATTCCACAGCTGCGGCCAGGTCAGGTAGGTCTGGTCGCCGGGCATCCCGCTGGTGTTGTACCACGTGTCGGCGGAGGGCTCGTAGAAGGTCTTGGGTTCGACGGGGTCGCTCTTCTTTTTCTTTTTGTCGTCCTCCTCGGTCACTTCCACGCCCTTGTAGTACAGCTTTCCCTTCGAGGGGCTGTAGAGCACGTTGGAATTGCCCGAGGCGTATTCCGGCCGCAGCCGGTACTGCGCGGTGTGCACCCCGTCGGTCATCACGATCAGCACCTTCAGCGAGTCGCTGCTGTTGTAGTCGGCGGGCCGGCCGCGGAAGAACTCGTTCACCTTGCCGTCGTCGATCATCGCGTCGACCACCGGGCGGGTCTTGGGGTCCAGCAGCGCCGCGCCCCATTTAACACCGATGTCGGTGGAGGTGTTGCCCTCGGCCGTCAGCGCGTCGATGCGGGTCTTCACCTTGGCCGGGTCGCGTTCCAGCGTCATGATCTCGGCGCCGGTGCCGGTGCGGCAGACCAGCGAGCGGGGCGTCTGCCCGTAGTAATAGCTGGTCCAGGGGTCGAAGTGTCCGGTGCGTTGCAGCGAGGTGGTGGTCAGCAGCTCGGTCGTCCGGAAGGCACTGGCGTCGAAGTCGACGCAGTGGGAATAATTGTGCTCGGCGGTGGCGTTGTAATGCTTGAGCAGCGCCGCGCCGGCGTTGACCTGGGTGGCGTAGGGGATGATCGAGGTCGAGACGGTGTGCGAGGTGGACACGCCGTAGACCGTGTCGACGAATTCCTTGGCCGCGGCCTTCAGGTTCACCAGCCGGCTGTGGTCGTTCATCGAGCCGGAGACGTCCAGCACCAGCGAGATCTCGACGTTGCCGATGCTTTCCTCGGCGATGGAACTGATGATTGTGCCCAGCTCGTGCATCCCCATCAGCGGGCCGAAGTGGGTGGGCACGGTGATGTCGCTGGTGATCTCCACCCGCTTGTAAGCGAGGCCGGAGGTCACCTTGATGTTGTCGATGAAGGTCTTCATGCCGGCCTTGTCGAAGTAGTCCTTCACCAGGTCCTCGGCCGGAACATCCTGGGTCAGCGAGGCCGCCGCCAGAGCCGCGCCGTCGGACACGTTCTGCAGGCGGGTGCGGGCGGTCTCGAACCGCTCGATGTCCAGGGCGAAGCCGCCGATCATCATCATCAGAACCATGATGAACAGCCCGAAGATGATCAGCGACCCGTCCTCGTCGCGCCCGAAGCGGCGCAGCCGGGACAGGCCTTCGCGCGGCGCGGGGGTGGGGCTGACTGCGGTATCCATCACGTCGGGTTCCTCCTGTTCCACCGTTTCCGGCGGACCACCGGCGCTTTACCGGCACGTCAGGTAGACCCCACCTTTGTGGCGCTTTGCGGGCCGCATGATGGGGACCTGCGGCATTTTCACGAAATTGATGACGGATTCCCGGCAAGCTGCGTCGGAAGGGGGCAGAAGATTTCTCGTGGCCTCCGGCAGAATCGCCCTAGCCTTTGATCCAGTCGGAAATGGGCGCCGCGCCCGGGGAGGAAATAGCATGAACATGGCCGCCACCAGGGAAGTCAGCTTTCGCGAATCCGTCGACCTGATGTTCAACCGCGCGGTGGCCCTGATGGACCTGCCGCCGGGGCTGGAGGAGAAGATCCGCGTCTGCAACGCCACCTACACCGTGCGCTTCGGCGTGCGGCTGCGCGGGCAGATCCACACCTTCACCGGCTACCGCTCGGTCCATTCGGAACACATGGAGCCGGTCAAGGGCGGCATCCGCTATTCCATGGGCGTCAACCAGGACGAGGTCGAGGCGCTGGCGGCGCTGATGACCTACAAGTGCGCCTTGGTCGAGGCGCCCTTCGGCGGCTCCAAGGGCGGGCTGTGCATCGACCCGCGCCAGTACGAGGAGCACGAGCTGGAACTCATCACCCGCCGCTTCGCCTACGAGCTGATCAAGCGCGACCTGATCCACCCCAGCCAGAACGTCCCGGCCCCCGACATGGGCACCGGCGAGCGGGAGATGGCCTGGATCGCCGACCAGTACGCGCGGATGAACACCACCGACATCAACGCCCGCGCCTGCGTCACCGGCAAGCCGACCCACGCCGGCGGCATCGCCGGCCGGGTCGAGGCGACGGGGCGGGGGGTGCAATACGCGCTGCAGGAATTCTTCCGCCACCCCGACGACGTGGCCGAGGCGCGGCTTTCGGGCACGCTAGAGGGCAAGCGCATCGTGGTGCAGGGCCTGGGCAACGTGGGCTACCACGCCGCCAAGTTCCTGTCCGAGGAGGACGGCGCCCTGATCACCGCCATCATCGAGCGCGACGGCGCGCTGGTGGACGAGGCGGGGCTGGAGGTGGAGGCGGTGCGCGAGCATATCGCCGAGCACGGCGGCGTGCGCGGCTACGGCAAGGGCACCTTCGTCGAGCAGGGCAGCAAGGTGCTGGAGCAGGAGTGCGACATCCTGATCCCCGCGGCGCTGGAGGGGGTGATCAACCTCGGCAACGCCCACGAGATCCGCGCCCCCCTGATCATCGAGGCGGCCAACGGCCCGGTGACGGCGGGCGCCGACGAGGTGCTGCGCGGCAAGGGCACGGTCATCATCCCCGACATGTACGCGAACGCGGGCGGCGTCACGGTCTCCTACTTCGAGTGGGTCAAGAACCTCAGCCACATCCGCTTCGGCCGGATGAACCGCCGGCAGGAGGAAGCGCGCCACCAGCTGATCGTGAACGAGCTGGAGCGGCTGGATGCCCACCTTGGCGGCGCCTGGTCCATGACCCCGGACTTCAAGCGCAAGTACCTGCGCGGGGCGGACGAGCTGGAGCTGGTGCGCTCGGGCCTCGATGACACCATGCGGACCGCCTACCAGTCGATGTCGCAGATGTGGCGCGCCCGGTCCGACGTGGGCGACCTGCGCACCGCCGCCTACCTCGTGTCGATCGGGCGGGTGGCCACCAGCTACCGCGCCAAGGGGCTGTAACCGGGGGCGGGCCTGCGCGCCCGCCCGCCGTTGCCCGCGCCGCGCGCCGAACCCGGGCGCTGAACTGTCCCCCGATCCGGGACGGCGCCGCCGGATCGTGGCAATTGTCGTTATCTATTTCACAATGCTGCCAAAATGTCAGTGCGGGGTCGAAGTGCCGCCGCAATCCTTGACGATGTATGTTGACAAAGCGGCAGTCGGAGCACGCCATGCACATCCTGCGCGGCAAAGCGAAACGGTTCTTCAGGGACGAGCAGGGCACCGCCACTGTCGAGACGGTGCTGTGGTTTCCCTTCTACATCGCCATGTTCACCCTGGTGGTGGACGCCTCGATGATCTTCCACAACCAGACCTTCGTCACCCGCGTGATCCAGGACGGCAACCGGGCCTTCTCGGTCGGGCGGCTGTCCGGCACCGACGAGACGCAAAGCTTCATCCGCGAGCGGCTGGCGGGGATCAGCGAGGGCGCCGACGTGGTGACCCGGCTGGACAGCGGGATCATCTCGACCACCGTCAGCGTGCCGGTGGGCGATCTCGACGCCATCGGCTGGTTCGCCGGTCTTACCGGGTTCGACCTGGTGATGTCCGCCGAGCATTACCAGGAGATGTAGACCATGGGCCTCACCGCAAGTCTGCGCCGCGCGCTGGGCCGCTTCGCCCGCCGCGAAGAGGGGGCCCTTACCGCCTTCGGTCTGTACGTCCTGCTGGGCGGGATGATCTTCGGCGGGCTGGCGCTGGACGTGGGCTATGCCTACCGCACCCGCACCGCGCTGCAGACCGCCGCCGACGCCGCCGCCCATGCCGCGCTTTACGTGCGCCAGGACGAGGACCTCGACACCGCCCGCGCCGCCGCGGTGCGGATTGTCGAGGGCTCGCTGCCGCCGGGCAGCTACGGCAAGGTACTGCTGCCCGAGGACGTGAATTTCGGCCGCTGGGACCGGGACGCCCAGGTCTTCACCATCGACAACACCTCGCGCGACGCGGTGGTGATCAACACCGGCCAGCTGGCCGAGCGCCACAACGCCGCCCGGGCCTTCCTGCTGAACTTCGTCGGCATCTCGAGCTGGGACGTGGTGTCCATGGCCGTCTTCGAGACCTACAACCCCGCCTGCCTGCGCGAGGGTTTCGTGGCCGAGGGGCGGGTGGACATGCAGTCGAACAACAGCTTCCTCAACGGCTTCTGCATCCATTCCAACAGCCACGTGGAGTTTTCCTCCAACAACTACTTCGAGCCCGGCGTCACCGTGTCCATGCCCAACAAGGACAATGTCGAGGCGCAGAACCACAACGAGGGGCTGGAAGAGGCGCTGCGCGAGGCGCAGTACCGGATCCGCGTGCTGTCGCGCCTGTCGGCGATGATGGACGGGCTGGAGGCGGGCGACCCCACGCTCACGCCCTCCTACATCCACAACCGGACACCGGTGCGGCTGACCAAGAAGAACAACCTCGAGGCGGACGATTTCACCGAGAACCGGATCCACACCAGCACCTGCCGGAACGGCACCATCAGCATCAGCGGCGACGTGGTGCTGGAGAACCTGGTGCTGGTCACCGACTGCGCCGTCAGCTTCGGCCAGGGGGTCGAGCTGCACGACGTGGTGATCGCCTCGCGGGATACCGGCTCGAACGCGATCAAGTCCTCCTCCAGCCTGACCGTGGGGCGCGACGACGGCTGCGCCACCGGGGGCGGGGCACAGATCCTGACGCTCGGCAGCATGCGCTTCCCGGCCAAGCTGGGTATGTACGGCGGCCAGCTGATCGCCAGCGGCGACATCGACTTCGCCGCCAGCGCCACCGGGATCGAGGGCGCCTCGATCATCGCGGGGGGCGAGATCGACGGCACCTCGCGGGCGCAGATGGGGTTCTGCGGCACGGGGATGGAGCAGAACTTCGAGGCGCCGCTGTTTCGGCTGGCGGGGTAGGGGGCGACGGGCAGGCTGACGTTGCGCCGTGGCGGGGTGAACCCCGCCCTACCGCCTTCGAACGACGCGCCGACCAGCCCCCGAACAAGCCGCAGGCGCGGGGGCGAGCGCCTGCCCGTCCGGGCGGGCTGGCGCTTTGGAGCTGCAGGGCAACGCTCATTCGGAGCGCGGACTTGTTTGGGATAAAGTGCGTATGCCGGAGGGCAGCAGCGCCAGCCCACGGGCAGGCTCACGTTGCGCCATGGCGGGGTGAACCCCGCCCTACCGCTCTCGGGAAATGTGCCTTCGGCTTGTTCGGGGCACATCAGCACTCCGTTCAGATGTAGGGCGGGGTTCACCCCGCCACGGCACCCCCCAACCCGCCCCGACGTCGCCCCGCCGACCCGAACGTCGCCAACTGGACATTCCCGCACCGCCGGCCGATGATCGCGCCCATGAGTCTGCCCCCCGGTTTCCTCGACGAACTGCGTAGCCGCACCTCGATGGCGCAGGTGGCCGGGCGCAAGCTGACCTGGGATCGCAAGTCGACCCCCGGCAAGGGCGACATGTGGGCCTCGTGCCCGTTCCACGAGGAAAAATCCGCCTCTTTCCATGTGGATGACCGCAAGGGCTACTACTACTGCTTCGGCTGCCACGCCAAGGGCGACGCCATCTCCTTCGTGCGCGAGACCGAAAACGTCGGCTTCATGGAGGCGGTGGAGATCCTCGCCCGCGAGGCCGGAATGCCCATGCCCGCCCGCGATCCGGTGGCCCAGCAGAAGGCCGACCGCCGCACCCAGCTGGCCGAGGTGATGGAGCAGGCGGTGCAGCACTACCGCCTGCAGCTGAAAACCGGCGCGGCGGCCGAGGCGCGGGCCTACCTGGAACGGCGCGGGCTGTCCGAGGCGGCGCAGGCGCGCTGGCAGATCGGGTTCGCCCCCGACGTGCGGCAGGGAATGCTGACCCACCTCACCGGCAAGGGCGTCGCGGCCGACCTGGCGGTGGACGCGGGGCTTTGCGCCCGGCCCGAGGGCGGCGGCGCGCCCTACGACAGGTTCCGCGGCCGCATCATCTTCCCGATCCGCGACGCCCGCGGCCGCGCCATCGCGCTGGGCGGGCGGGCGATGGACCCGAACGCGCGAGCCAAGTACCTTAACTCGCCCGAGACCGCGCTGTTCGACAAGGGCCGCAGCCTGTTCAACCACGGACCGGCCCGCGAGGCGGCGGGCAAGGGCCAGCCGCTGATCGTGGCCGAGGGCTACATGGACGTGATCGCGCTGTCCGAGGCGGGCTTCGGCGGCGCGGTGGCGCCGCTGGGCACCGCGATCACCGAGACCCAGCTGGCGCTGCTCTGGCGCATGGCACCCGAGCCGATCATCGCGCTCGATGGCGACACCGCCGGCCTGCGCGCGGCCATGCGGCTGATCGACATGGTGCTGCCGCAGCTGGAGGCCGGCAAGTCGCTGCGTTTCGCGCTGATGCCGCCGGGGCAGGACCCCGACGACGTGATCCGCGCGGGCGGCGCAGAGGCGATGGAAAAGCTGCTGGCCGAGGCGCAGCCGCTGGTGGCGCTGCTCTGGCGGCGCGAGACGGAAGGCAAGGTCTTCGACAGCCCCGAGCGCAAGGCGATGCTGGACAAGTCCCTGCGCGAGGCGGTGCGCGCGATCCCCGATCCCAGCCTGCGCCGGCACTACGGCGAGGAACTTAACCAGATGCGCTGGACCCTGTTCCGCGGTGGACGGGGAGGGAGCGGCCCGGGGGGCAACCAGGGTGGCGCGCAGGTCTTCACCCCCGGCCAGGGCGGCGGTGCCCGGCGGCCCGCAGGCAGCTTCGTCGGCGGCCGCTGGCAGAAGGCGCCCGAGGGGGCGACGCCCACCGCGAAGATGTCGGTGCTGGTGGCCAATCAGGGCCGGGTGGAGGAACACCTGCGCGAGGCGGTGATCCTTGCGGTGCTGCTGGCGCACCCCTACCTGCTGGCCGAATTCTCCGGCGATCTTGAAGGTCTGGACTGCGCCGCGCCGGAACACGCGCTGCTGCGCGCGGCGCTCCTGCGGCAGGCCTCCGCCGAGCCGGGGGACCTGCGCGGGCAGGTGGCGCGGGAGGTGGGCGAGGACGCCCTTGAAAAGCTCTACGCGCAAAGCCACATAGCCGTCATTCCGGCGATCCGTCACCCGCAGGACCGCGAGGCGGCCATGCAATGCCTTGCCGAGGAATTCGCCAAGCTCGAGGCCTTCCGCGGCGCCGAGCGCGAGATCCGCGAGGCGGTGGAGGACATTGAAAGGCTGGCCGACGAGGGGCTGACGTGGCGTCTTGGCCAGGCGGCACAGGCGCGGCAGCGGGCGGAACACGGGTCCACGGAGGACCGGACGGAGTACGAAACCGCGCCCAGCGGGGCCCGGATGAGCAAGGACGAGCGCAGCGCCTTTGAAACTTTGCTGAGCCGAATCGAGTTCACGAAAACGCAGGATCGTCCCCGGTGAAGCGATTCGGTGACGAACAAGTAAAGAAAACAAGGTAAAGAAGTTCGGATCAGTGATTCGCACTTCATGATTCGGTAGGATGCTCCGAATCAGACCCGCGCTTTTGGAAGGAGTGCCGCATGGCCGCCAAGGACACGGACGACCGCAAACCCGACGATCAGGAACCGGAGGTCGGGCTCGACATGAGCCAGGCCGCGGTCAAGAAGATGATCGCCGAGGCGCGTGAACGTGGCTACATCACCTACGACCAGCTGAACCAGGTCCTGCCGCCCGAACAGGTCTCGTCCGAGCAGATCGAGGACGTGATGTCGATGCTCTCCGAGATGGGCATCAACATCATCGAGGACGACGAGGCCGAGGAGGACGACTCCAAGGGTTCGACCGAGGTGGTGGAAGCCTCCACCTCCCGCGAGGTGGCGGTTTCCGCCAGCGAGACCGAGAAACTCGACCGCACCGACGACCCGGTGCGCATGTACCTGCGCGAGATGGGCAGCGTCGAACTGCTGAGCCGCGAGGGCGAGATCGCCATCGCCAAGCGGATCGAGGCCGGGCGCAACACGATGATCGCCGGGCTCTGCGAAAGCCCGCTGACCTTCCAGGCGATCACCATCTGGCGCGACGAACTTCTGTCCGAGGATATCCTGCTGCGCGATGTCATCGACCTGGAAACCACCTTCGGCCGCTCGATGGAAGAAGAGGGCGAGGACCAGCAGGGCGTGGTCGAGAACCTCGTGGGCGCCGCCCCCGCGCGCGCCAGCAAGTCCGAGGAACCCGAGCTCGACGCCGACGGCAACCCGATCCAGAGTGACGACGACGACGACGAGGAAGACCAGGCCAACATGTCGCTGGCCGCCATGGAGGCCGCGCTCAAGCCCCGCGTGCTGGAGACGCTGGACCGTATCGCCGAGGCCTATATCCAGCTGTCCGAGATGCAGGACCTGCGGATGTCCGCGACCCTGAACGAGGACGGGTCCTTCAGCGACAGTGCCGAGGGCGACTACCAGAAGCTGCGCTCGACCATCGTCGGCATGGTGAACGAGCTGCACCTGCACAACAACCGGATCGAGGCGCTGATCGACCAGCTCTACGGTATCAACCGCCGGATCATGTCGATCGACAGTTCCATGGTGAAGCTGGCCGACCAGGCCCGCATCAACCGGCGCGAGTTCATCGATGAGTACAAGGGCGCTGAACTCGACCCGACCTGGCTGGACCGCATGGCCGACAAGTCCGGCCGCGGCTGGCAGGCGCTGATCGACCGCTCGCGCGAGAAGGTCGAGGGGCTGCGCGGCGAGATGGCCCAGGTGGGCCAGTACGTGGGCGTCGACATCTCGGAATTCCGGCGCATCGTGCAGCAGGTCCAGAAGGGCGAGAAGGAAGCCCGCGCGGCCAAGAAGGAAATGGTCGAGGCGAACCTGCGGCTGGTGATCTCGATCGCCAAGAAGTACACGAACCGGGGCCTGCAATTCCTTGATCTCATTCAGGAAGGCAACATCGGCCTGATGAAGGCCGTCGACAAGTTCGAGTATCGCCGCGGCTACAAGTTCTCGACCTACGCCACCTGGTGGATCCGCCAGGCGATCACCCGCTCGATTGCCGACCAGGCTCGCACCATCCGCATCCCGGTGCACATGATCGAGACGATCAACAAGCTGGTCCGCACCGGCCGCCAGATGCTCCACGAGATCGGCCGCGAGCCGACGCCGGAGGAACTGGCCGAGAAGCTGCAGATGCCGCTGGAGAAGGTCCGCAAGGTGATGAAGATCGCCAAGGAGCCGATCAGCCTCGAGACGCCGATCGGCGACGAGGAGGACAGCCAGCTTGGCGATTTCATCGAGGACAAGAACGCGATCCTGCCGCTGGACTCGGCGATCCAGGAGAACCTGAAGGAAAGCACCACCCGCGTGCTCGCCTCGCTGACCCCGCGCGAGGAGCGGGTGCTGCGGATGCGCTTCGGGATCGGGATGAACACCGATCACACGCTGGAAGAGGTGGGACAGCAGTTCTCCGTCACCCGCGAACGGATCCGGCAGATCGAGGCGAAGGCGCTGCGAAAGCTCAAGCACCCGAGCCGCAGCCGCAAGCTGCGCAGTTTCCTGGATCAGTGATTGAAGGGGCGCCGGGAGGCGCCCTTTTCATTGGAGTGCGGAGGTTGGTTGTCGTGGCCGTCTCGTTGCCTCAGGGCGACTGCTGCCTTCGAAGTTTGCCGGCTCCGGAGTGGCGGGGTGAACCCCGGCCTACGGCATACTCGAACGAAGCGCTGATCAGCCCCCGGACAAGCCGCAGGCGCGGGGGCGAGCGCCTGCCCGTTCCGGCGGGCTGGCGCTTTGGAGCTGCAGGGTGAGGCTTATTCTGCGCGCGGATGTGGCCGGGATAAAGTGCGTATGCCGGAGGTCGGCAGCGCCAGCCCACGGGCAGGCGGGCGTTGCGCATTGGCGGGGTGAACCCCGCCCTACCGTGTCGTTCGGATGAAGCGTTGATCAGCCCCCGAACAAGCCGAAGGCGCGGGGGCGAGCGCCTGCCCGTTCCGGCGGGCTGGCGCTTCGAGGGCCGCAGGGCAACGATCATTCTGTTCGCGGATTTGGCTGAGATAAAGTGCCTGCGCCGGGGGTAGGCGACGCCAGCCCACGGGCAGGCTTGCGTTGAGCCATGGCGGGGTGAACCCCGCCCTACCGCACCTGATGGTCGGCGCGCTGACCCGCCCCCTAACTCCCCCGATACGTACTATACCCGAACGGCGACAGCAGCAGCGGCACGTGGTAATGCGCCGCCTCGGACATGCCGAAGCGCAGGGGGATGGTGTCGAGGAACCGCGGGCTCTCGGCCGGCGTCCCACACCCGTCCAAGTAGTTCCCCGCGTGGAATACCAGCTCGTACACCCCCGTCTCGAACCGCTCGGCGGGCAGGATCTGCTCGTCCGTGCGCCCGTCGGCGTTGGTGACCAGCGTGTTCAGGTGGGTCCGCGTCTCGCCCTCCAGGCGGAACAGCTCGATCTTCAGGCCTGCGGCCGGGCGGCCGCGGGCGGTGTCGAGCACATGGGTGGTCAGGTAGCCGGACATGGACGTTCCTCCTGGTTTCGGGGTCTTATAGCCGTGCCCGCCCCGGCGCGGCAAAGCGTGGCCGGGGACGGGCGGAAGGAAACACCTTCAGGTATCATTTGAAAGATTTCTCCCTTGCCCTGGTCTACAAGGCAGCACGCCCGGAAAGGAACCTCAATTGACGCGCTATCCCCGTGACATGACCGGCCATGGTGCGACCCCTCCGGCGGCCAACTGGCCCGGCGGCGCGAGGATCGCCGTGCAGATCGTGCTGAACTACGAGGAGGGCGGCGAGAACTGCGTGCTGCACGGCGACGCGGCCTCGGAGGCCTTCCTGTCCGAGATCACCGGCGCGCAGCCCTGGCCGGGGCAGCGGCACTGGAACATGGAATCGATCTACGAATATGGCGCGCGGGCCGGGTTCTGGCGGCTGCACCGGATGCTGAAGGACACCCCCGTCACCGTCTACGGAGTCGCCACCGCGCTGGCCCGCTCGCCCGAACAGGTGGCGGCCATGGGCGCAGCGGGGTGGGAGATCGCCAGCCACGGGCTGAAGTGGGTCGAGCACAAGGACATGCCCCCCGAGGAGGAGCGCGCCCAGATCCGCGAGGCGATCCGCCTGCACACCGAGGTCACCGGCGCCGCGCCGCGGGGCTGGTACACCGGGCGCTGTTCCATGAACACCGTTGACCTGGCGGCAGAGGAGGGAGATTTCGCCTATATCGCCGACAGTTACGCCGACGACCTGCCATACTGGATGAAGGCCGGCGGGCGCGACCAGCTGATCGTGCCCTATACCATGGACTGCAACGACATGCGCTTCGCGATCCAGGCCGGTTTTGCCACCGGGGCGGATTTCGAGACCATGCTGCGGGACGCCTTCGACGTGCTTTACGCCGAGGGCGCGGCGGGGGCGCCGAAGATGCTGTCGATCGGGCTGCACTGCCGCCTGATCGGCCGGCCCAGCCGGGCCGCCGCGCTGCAGCGGGCGCTGGACTACTTCCGCGGGCACGAGGGCGTCTGGTTCGCCACCCGCCTGCAGATCGCCGAACACTGGGCCCGGCGGCACCCGCCCTCGGCCCGGCCGCGCCCCTCGCAGATGGACCGGCAGACCTTCGTGGAGGCGTTCGGCGGCATCTTCGAGCATTCGCCCTGGGTCGCAGAGGAAGCCCACGGGCTGGAACTGGGCCCTGCCCATGACAGCGCCACCGGCGTCCATTCCGCCTTGGCGCGGGTCTTCCGCACGGCCCCCGAGGAACGGCGCCTTGGCGTGCTGACCGCGCATCCCGACCTCGCGGGCAAGCTGGCGGCGGCGAAGCGGCTGACCGAGGAGTCCACCGCCGAGCAATCCTCGGCCGGGCTGGACGCGCTGACCGATGCCGAGCGGGCGGAGTTCACGCGGCTGAACGACGAATACACGGCTAAACACGGCTTTCCCTTCATCATCGCGGTGCGCGACAACACCAAGGCCACGATCCTCGAGGCCTTCCGCCGCCGCATCGGCAACGACCGCGCGACCGAGTTCGCCGAGGCCTGCCGGCAGGTGGAGCGGATCGCGGAACTGCGCCTGCGCGAGAAGCTGGGATGAGCCGCACCCTCACCGCCCGCCCGCTGACCGCCGAGGCCTTCGCGCCCTTCGGCGACGTGCTGGAGGTGACGGGCAGCCCCGACAGGATGATCAACGCCGGCCGCTGCGGACGTTTCCACGACCGGGCGCGGCTGGACTTCGGCCCCGGCGGCCGCGCCGGCATCAGCCTGTTCTCCAGCGAGATCGCAAGTTGGCCCGTTCCCGTGGCGCTGCTCGAACGGCACCCCGAGGGCAGCCAGGCCTTCGTGCCCATGTCCCAGCACCCGTTCCTGGTGGTGGTCGCCCCCGACGCGGGCGGCGCCCCCGGCACTCCGCAGGCCTTCGTCGCGGCGCCCGGGCAGGCAGTCAACTACCTGCGCGGCACCTGGCACGGGGTGCTGACGCCCCTGCACGCGCCGGGCCTGTTCGCGGTGATCGACCGGATCGGCGACGGTGCGAACCTGGAAGAACATCATTTCGAGACCCCGTATCTCGTCCAGCCGGGGGAGGGTTGCGACGGCGCGGGGTGACATTGGGCAACGCAAGGAAGGAACACGAATGGCCGGGACATCGATCGGGACGCCAGAGCAGCTGCGCGATCCCAACTATACGCCGGCGCTCCACCGCGCCATTCCGCTGGGCATCCAGCACGTGCTGGCGATGTTCGTGTCGAACGTCACGCCGGCGATCATCGTGGCGGGGGCGGCGGGCTTCGGCTTCGGCTCGAACAGCCCGGACTTTCCGCAGCTGCTGTACCTGATCCAGATGTCGATGCTGTTCGCCGGGGTCGCGACGCTGCTGCAGACCGTGACCATCGGCCCCGTGGGGGCGGCGCTGCCGATCGTGCAGGGGACCTCCTTCGCCTTCATCCCGATCATGATCCCGCTGGTGGCCGGCAAGGGTGTCGACGGGCTGGCCGCGCTTTTCGGCGGGGTGCTGGTGGGCGGGCTGTTCCACGCGCTGCTGGGCACCGTGATCGGCAAGGTGCGCTTTGCGCTGCCGCCGCTGGTCACCGGGCTGGTGGTGACGATGATCGGCCTCGCGCTGGTCAAGGTGGGGATCGAGTACGCGGCGGGCGGCGTGCCGGCCAAGGCCTCGGGGGCCGAAAGCTACGGCTCGCTGTCCAGCTGGCTGCCGGCGCTGATCGTGATCTTCGTCACGCTGGGGCTGAAGTTCTTCGCGCGGGGGATGCTGTCGGTCTCTGCGGTGCTGCTCGGCATCGTCGTGGGCTATCTCTACTGCCTCGCCGTCGGCAAGCTGCCCTTCGAGGCGGTGGCCGCGTCCTGGAACAATTCGGCCGCCTTCGCGCTGCCGCGGCCCTTCCTGTACGGGGTGGAGTTCTCGGCGGCGGCGATCATCGGCTTCTGCCTGATGGCCTTCGTCTCTGCGGTCGAGACGGTGGGCGACGTGTCGGGGATCACCAAGGGCGGCGCGGGGCGCGAGGCCACCGACCGCGAGATCGCCGGCGCCACCTATGCCGATGGCCTTGGCACCGCGGTGGCGGGCATCTTCGGCGGGCTTCCCAATACCTCTTTCAGCCAGAACGTCGGGCTGATCGCCATGACCGGGGTGATGAGCCGCCACGTGGTGACCATCGGCGCGATCTTCCTGATCGTCTGCGGGCTGGTGCCCAAGGTGGGCGGGCTGGTCCGCACGGTGCCGATCGAGGTGCTGGGCGGCGGGGTGATCGTGATGTTCGGTATGGTGGTGGCGGCGGGCGTGTCGATGCTGTCCGACGTGACGTGGAACCGCCGCAACATGGTGATCTTCGCGGTGGCCCTGTCGGTGGGGCTGGGCCTGCAGCTGGAGGTGATGAACGTGGCGCCCGGCGCGGCCAACGCGCTGCAGCACCTGCCGGACGGGCTGCGCATCCTCGGCGCCTCGGGGATCCTGCCGGCGGCGCTGATCGCCATCGTGCTGAACCTCGTGCTGCCCCGGACGCTGGCGGGCGAGGCGACAGAGGAGGTCTCCGGCGGGATGTCGGGGCGTGGCACCGGGCTGCGGGGCAAGGAGGAAGCCTCTGCCGCGAACGTCTGAGCGGGGGTGCCGGGGGGGCAGGCGGGCGCCTACCCCTCCAGTTCCACCACCCGGCCGCTGCGGGACGAGGCCTCGACCGCCTCGATCAGCCGGTGCGCCACCAGCGCCTCGCGCCCCGTGGCCACCGGCCTGACGCCATCGCGCACCGCCTCGGCGAACTGCTCGATCACCGCCTGGTGCCATTCGTGCCGCCCGCCGGTCATGTGCGCGCCCTCTTCGGCCGGGGGGCTCTGCGCCTCCACCTCGCGCCGCCCGTCGCGCCAGTTGATCTCCAGCGCGTCCTTGTCGATCTTCAGCGAGGCGCGCTCGAAGTGCAGGGTGATGGTCTCGGTCCGGTGCGGCTGGATCGCGGTGCTGGCGATGAAGGACCCCACCGCCCCCGAGGCAAAGCGCAGGCCGGCGACGGCGAAATCCTCTGCCTCCATGCGGTGCAGCACCGTGGTGGCGGTCATCGCCTGCACGTGGGTCACCGGGCCGGTGAGGCTGAGGGCGAGGTCCAGCGAGTGGATGGCGTTGGTGATCATCACGCCGCCGCCGTCGCGGGCGTAGGTGCCGCGCCCCAGCTCGTCGTAGTAGGACTGGTCGCGCCAGAGCGGCGCCGCGATCTCCACCAGCCCCAGCCGCCCCAGCTCGCCGCTTTCCACGTAGCGCGCGGCGGCGAGGGAGGGCGGGCGGACCCGGTGCTGCAGCAGGATGCCGAGGGTGACGCCCGCGCGTTCGCAAAGCTCCACCACCTCCAGCGCCTCGGCGGCGTTCCGGCCCACCGGCTTTTCCAGCAGGATGTGCTTGCCGGCGCGGGCGAGGGGCCCGATCACCTCGGTGCGGACGCTGGGCGGGGTGGCGACGATGGCGAAGGCGATGTCGGGATCGGCGGCGACGGCCTGCAGGTCGGCGGTGAAGCGGGGGGCCTCGCCCGCGTATTGCTGCGCCAGCGGCGCAGCCTTGTCGGGGTGGCGAGAGACGACGGCGGCGAGGCGCAGGTTGGCGCGGGCCGCCGAGAGGGCCTTGATATGGGTTCCGGCGATCATGCCGGCGCCGACAAGCGCCACCCCCATCCGCTGCTGACTGTCCGCTTCGGCCATCTACGCTCTCCCTTTTCAAACCTGCCGCGCCGCGCGTTGGTGGCGGCGGGGCTGCTGACCCAAGGTCATAAGGGCGGCGCTGGCGGAATGGTAGACAGGCGGGCGGGGTTTCAGTCGCCGGGCAGCATCTGCGGGTTCCAGACCACTTCCCAGAGGTGGTCGTCGGGGTCGGTGAAATAGCCGGCATAGCCGCCGTAGAAGGTGTCCTGCGGCGTCTTCACGATCGTCGCCCCGGCCTGCCGCGCCTCTTCCATCACCGCGTCAACCTCGTCCCGGCGGTTCACGTTGTGGGCGATGCTGCCGGCGGTGGACACCACGGCGCGCGCGGGCAGGCCGGAGTTATGGGCCAGGTCCGCCTGCGCCCAGAGCCCCAGCATCAGCCCGCCCGAGAGGGGGAAGAAGGCCACCGCGCCATGCTCGAACTCCTGCCCGATGATGCCCTCGGTGGGCAGGCCGAGCCCGTCGCGGTAGAAGGCGACCGACCGCTCGAGGTCGGCGACGGCGAGCGTCAGGACGGAGATGCGCGGCTGCATTGGCGTATTCCTTGGGGGCGGTCAGTCGCGGGAGCCAGGGGGCTGCGCCAGCGGGTGGTGTTCCAGCACCAGCTCCTTCAGCCGCTCGTCCAGCACGTGGGTGTAGATCTCGGTGGTGGAGACATCGGCGTGGCCCAGCAGGGTCTGGATCGACACGAGGTCGGCGCCGTTGGCCAGCAGGTGGGTGGCGAAGGCGTGGCGCAGGGTGTGGGGCGTGACCTTGGCGGGGTCGACGCCACCCGCCACCGCCAGTTCCTTGATCAGCATGTAGAACCGGTGCCGCGTCAGGTGGCCGCCCTTGCCGCGCGAGGGGAAGAGGAAGGGTGTCGCCGCCGCGCCCTCTTTCTGCGCCGCCGCCTGCTGCTCGTCCCGGCTGGCCAGCCAGACCGCCAGCGCCTCTCGCGCCGGGGGGGACAGCGGCACCATCCGTTCCTTACCGCCCTTGCCGCGCACCAGCAGCATCCTCGGGTCGCCCCGGGCGGCGGCGGCGGGCAGGGTGACCAGCTCGCTGACCCGCATCCCGGTGGCGTAGAGCAGTTCCAGCAGGCAGGTGTTGCGCAGCCGGTCCAGCCTGCCGCGCCCGTGGGTGCGCGCCGCCGCCAGCAGCAGGTCGATCTCGGGCACCGACAGGGTCTTGGGCAGCCGCGCCTCGCGGCCCGGGCCCTTGATCTGGATCGCCGGATTGTCGCCGCGCCAGCCTTCCTCGAAGGCGAAGCGGTAGAGCTGCCGGATCGCCGAGAGCCGCCGGGCGCGGGTGGATTTCGCCAGCCCCTGGGCGTCGCAGTAAACGAGGTAGGCCTCGACGTCGCCGCGCTGCGCGGCCAGGTAGTCCATGCCGCGCCGGTCCAGCCAGTCGCCGAAGTCGCGCAGGTCGCGGGCATAGGCAAGCTGGGTGTTGCGCGCCGCGTCCAGTTCCGCCGCCTGCGCCTCGAGAAAGCTCTGCACCCAGTGGCGTGTCATGCGTCCTCGACCAGCAGCATCGCCTGCAGCGCGTAGCGGCGCGCGGTGTCCTCCAGCCCGATGGCGCGGAACAGGGCGATGGCGCCGGAGATCTTGTCGAGATCGCCGTTGGCGCCGTCGGTGGCCATGCGGATCGCCCGCAGGATCGCCGCGCCCAGGTCGCCGCCCTCGACCAGCGCCGCAAGCCGGGCCGGCGGCGCGGCGGCGGCAAAGCCGTCGGCCACGGCCTCTGCGGTGGCGTCATGGGGCGCGGCGCCGGTGACATCGCCCCGCGCCACGGCGGACAGGAAGCGTTCGCGCGGGTCGGCGGGCTCGTGCGCCAGCGCCGCCGCCTCGTAGCGCGGCGACAGCAGCGACAGCTCGAAGGCCAGCGACTTCGCCTCGCCCTCCAGCGCGACGCCCGCCAGCCGTTCGGCGTAGAGCCGCGCCAGCACCGGCTGCAACCCGGCCTCGCCGAGCGCGGCGCGCGCCAGCATCAGCGCGTCGGCGATGGCCTCGGGGTCGCTGCCGGTCAACGCCGCCTCCAGCCCCTGGATCGCGGCGACCCGGTCCCAGACCCCGCCCGACGCGGCGGGCTGGCGTTCGGTGTAAAGCCCCAGCAGCCGGTTCGCGTCCAGCGCGCCGGAGCGCGCCAGCCGTTCCCCCGCCTCGATCTGGGCCTTCCATGCGCTGTTCAGCAACAGGTCCGCCTGGGCGAAGGGCAGCGGCAGGTTGCCGGTGGGGATCGGCTCTCCGATCGCCTCGTACAGCCGGTACACCAGCGGCGTGGGGCGCGTGGGCGGGGCCAGCAGCGGCGCCTCCTCGAACAGCTCGGGGTCGAGGAACCGCGCCAGTATCGCGTCCTCGGCGCCCTCCAGTTCCCCCAGCGCGCGCCCGGTCTCCAGCGTGACCACGGCGGCGTTCCAGTCCTTGTTGCGGGCCAGGCAGAAGATCTGCGCCGCCAGCCCCGGCGCGAGGTCGGGCTTGGTGCGCAGCACCTCGCAGGCGCGGTTCTCGGTGCCGGTCAGCAGGGTGGCGTCGAACAGCCGGCGAAAGCCCGCGGCGGTGCCGGCGCCGGCCCGTTCCAGCAGCGCCTGCGCCTGTTCCACCGCCCCCAGCGCCATCAGCGTGTCGACCCGCGCCAGGAACAGCGCGCCGCTGGGGTCGCTGTCGGCGGGGGGGTCAAGCTCGGCCAGCAGCAGGGTGAACAGCAGCTCCTGCATCGCGGGCATCAGCCCCTCGCGCAGGCGGGCGAAGCCCTCTGCCAGCTCGGTGCTGGGGGTGGCGCCCCAAAGATCGCGCGGCAGCCCGGTGACGGAGGAGGGCAGCAGCCCCACCGCGTCCTGGCTGACCTCGCCCAGCGGGGTGACGGCGATGGTCTCTGTCCCCAGTCCGGGGCTGGTGGCGGGCTCGTCCTGCGGCGCGTCGAGGGGCGGCGGCAGCACCTCGGCGTCGACGCTGTCGGACAGCCAGTCGATCGCCGACAGCGGGCGGTCCTGTGCGGCGGCGGGCCCGGCGATCAGCGCGCAGGCCAGCAGAAGGGCGCGAGTTTCAGCCGCCATCCAGCATCACCGGTTCGCTGACATCGTTCTGCTCGGGCGAGAGGTCGCCGAGGTAGGCATAGCCCGCAACGCCGATCGCACCCACCACCAGCAGGAAGATCAGAAGCTTCAGCAAGATGCGGATCATGGCCCTAGCCCCCGTGTCGCCGTCTTCGGTCGCGGCCTTCAGGATTTATATATGGCAATTTTCCGCGCGACACGCCATTCAGTCGCGGCAGAAAGTTTTAGGCGGGACTGTGCCGTTTTGGGTTATCGGCTGAAGAAGACCGTGGTGCTTGTGGGCATGATGGGTTCGGGCAAGACGGCGGTCGGGGCGGCGCTGGCGCGGCTTCTGGCGGTGCCGTTCCTCGATTCCGATCACGAGATCGTGGCCGCCGCCAACCTCTCGATCCCCGAGATATTCGAGCGGTACGGCGAGCCCTTCTTCCGCGAGAAGGAAACCCAGATCATCACCCGGCTGCTGGAATCGGGGCCCGCCGTCCTGTCCACCGGCGGCGGCGCCTACCTTGCGGCGCAGAACCGCGAGGTGATCTCGCGCATGGGGGTGGCGGTCTGGCTGCGGGCGGATCTTGACCTGCTGTGGCAGCGGGTACGCCACAAGAGCACCCGGCCGCTGCTGCGCACCGCCGACCCGCTGGCCACCCTGCGCCAGCTGTGCGAAAGCCGCGGTCCGGTCTACGCCCTGGCCGACCTGGTGGCCGACGCCGACGCCGACTACACGATCGAGGAAATGGCCGACCAGGTGGCCGGCGTGCTGGCGACGCGCCCCGATGTTCTGGAGACGGTGGAATGAACGACACGGTACGGGTGGAACTGGGCGCGCGGTCCTACGACGTGCGCATCGGCGCGGGGCTGATCGGCCGGGCGGGAGCCGAGATCGCGCCGCTGCTGGCGCGCCCCCGCGCGGTGATCGTCACCGACACCAACGTGGCCGCCAATCACCTGCCGGCGCTAGAGGCCGCGCTGGCCGCCGAAGGCATTTCCAGCGAGGCGCTGGCGCTGCCGCCCGGGGAGGCCACCAAGGACTGGGCCAACCTCACCCGCACCGTCGACTGGCTGCTGGACCAGAAGGTCGAGCGGCGCGACATCGTCATCGCCCTTGGCGGCGGGGTGATCGGCGATCTGGCGGGCTTCGCCGCCGCGGTGCTGCGGCGCGGGGTGCGCTTCGTACAGATCCCCACCAGCCTGCTGGCGCAGGTGGACAGCTCGGTCGGCGGCAAGACCGGCATCAACGCGGCCCAGGGCAAGAACCTGGTGGGCGCCTTCCACCAGCCGGCGCTGGTGCTGGCCGACATCGACGCGCTGGCCACCCTGGCGCCGCGGGACTTCCTTGCGGGCTACGGCGAGGTGGTGAAGTACGGGCTGCTGGGGGACGCGGCCTTCTTCGAGTGGCTGGAGGCGGAGGGGCCCGCGCTGGCGGCCGGCGACGCGGGGCTGCGGGCGCGGGCGGTGCACCGCTCGGTGCAGATGAAGGCCGAGATCGTGGCGCGGGACGAGACCGAGCAGGGCGACCGCGCGCTGCTGAACCTCGGCCATACCTTCTGCCACGCGCTGGAGGCGGCGACGGGCTATTCCGGCCGGCTGCTGCACGGCGAGGGGGTGGCGATCGGCTGCGCCCTGGCCTTCGAGACCTCGGCGCGGCTGGGCCTGTGCTCGCAGGAGGACCCCTCGCGGGTGCGGGCGCACCTGCGGGAGATGGGGATGAAGACGGACCTTGCCGACATCGACGGAGAGCTGCCGGGGGCCGAGGGGCTGCTGGCGCTGATGGCGCAGGACAAGAAGGTGGTGGACGGCCGCCTGCGCTTCATCCTCGCCCGCGGGATCGGCCGCGCCTTCGTCACCTCGGACGTGCCGGGCGAGGTGGTGCGGGGCGTGCTGGAGGACGCCCTGCGGGGCCGGTAGGGCGGGGTTCACCCCGCCTATGGCGCGAGGTGAGCTTGCCCGTGGGGTGGCGCTGCCGACGTCTGGCGTGGGCGCTTTATTCCTGCCAAGTTCGCCCTCAGAACGAGCCTTGCACGAGGACGACACAGCGCCAGCCCGCCGGAACGGGCAGGCGCTCGCCCCCGCGCCTCCGGCTTGTCCGGGGGCTGATCAGCGCTTCATTCGAGATTGAGCTGTAGGGCGGGGTTCACCCCGCCATGGCGCAACGTGAGCCTGCCCGTGGGTTGGCGCATCTAACCTTCGGCATGGGCGCTTTATTCCAACCAAGTTCGCACTCCGAATGAGTGTTGCCCTGCGGCCCCCAAAGCGCCAGCCCGCCGGAACGGGCAGGCGCTCGCCCCCGCGCCTTCGGCTTGCCCGGGGGCTGGTCAGCGCTTCATTCGAATTGAGTGGTAGGGCGGGGTTCACCCCGCCACACCCCTCACCCGTTTCCGCCGCCCGTGAACCGCCCCGCGTCCATCGCGGCGCTGCGGATCGCCTTGGCCTTGTTCACCGTCTCCTGGAACTCCGCCTCCGGGTCGCTGTCGTAGACCACGCCGCCGCCCGACTGGATGTAGAGGTCGCGCCCCTTCAGCACCGCCGTGCGCAGCGCGATGCACATGTCCATGTCGCCGCCGGCACTGAAATAGCCGACGCCGCCGCCGTAGACGCCGCGCTTTTCCGGCTCCAGCTCGTCGATGATCTGCATCGCCCGCACCTTGGGCGCGCCGGAGACGGTGCCCGCCGGCAGCCCCGCCAGCAGCGCCGAGAGCGCGTCGTGCCCGTCCGACAGCTCGCCCACCACGTTGGACACGATGTGCATCACGTGGCTGTAGCGCTCGATGATGAACTGCTCGGTGGGGCGCACGGTGCCGATCTTCGCGACCCGGCCCACGTCGTTGCGGCCGAGGTCCAGCAGCATCAGGTGCTCGGCCCGCTCCTTGGCGTCGCCCAGCAGCTCCTGCTCGTAGGCGCGGTCGGCCTCGGGGGTGGCGCCGCGGGGGCGGGTGCCGGCGATCGGGCGGATCGTTACCTCGCCGCCGAAGACCCGCACCAGGATCTCGGGACTGGCGCCGATCACCTGGAAGCCGCCGAAATTGAAGAAGAACATGAAGGGCGACGGGTTGGTGCGCCGCAGGCTGCGGTAGAGCGCGAAGGGGGGCAGGGGGAAGTCCTGCCGCCAGCGCTGCGAGGGCACCACCTGGAAGATGTCGCCGGCGCGGATGTAGTCCTTCGCCTTCTCCACGGCGGCGCGGTAGCCCTCGGGGGTGAAGTTGGAGGTGACCTCGCCCAGCTCCGCCGCCTCGCCGAGGTCGCGCCCGGTGGTGACCGGGTTGCGCTCGAGGTCGCGGACCGCGTCCATCACCCGCTCTGCCGCCTGGGCATAGGCGGCGCGCGCCGTCAGGCCCGAGGCGGTCCAGGCCGGCGCCACCACCGTCACCTCGCCTTTCACCCCGTCCAGCACCGCCACCACAGAGGGGCGCTGCATCACCGCGTCGGGCAGGCCCAGCGGGTCGGGATTGACCTGGGGCAGGTCCTCCACCAGCCGGATCATGTCGTAGCCGAGGTAGCCGAACAGGCCGGCGCTGGCGGCGGGCAGGTCCGGCGGCAGGGAGATGCGGCTTTCCGCGATCACCGCGCGCAGGGTCTCCAGCGGATCGCCTTCCAGCGGCGCGAAGGCGTCGGGATCGAACCGGGCGGAGCGGTTGATCTCCGACTGCGTGCCCCGGCAGCGCCAGATCAGGTCGGGCTTCATGCCGATGATCGAGTAGCGCCCGCGCACTTCGCCGCCGGTCACGGATTCCAGCATGAAGCTGTCCTGCCGCGCCTCGGTCAGCTTGAGCATCAGGGAGACCGGCGTGTCGAGATCGGCCGCCAGCCGGGCGTAGACGCATTGGTTCTCGCCCGCCTCGAAGCGGCGCGCGAAATCCTTGTAGGACGGGACCAGCTGGGCCATCTGGCTTACTGGAACTGCGCGTGCACGGCGTTCAGCGCCGACTGGTTCAGCGTGATGCCCGCCTCGGCCTCGAGAGCGGTGGCATAGGCCTCCAGCAGGTCCGCCCCCACCGCCTGCGCCACCTGGGCGCGCAGCTGCCGGGCAAGGCCCGCGATGGCCTCGTCCGCCAGGTCGGGCGCCGTCACCGCGTCGAGCCGCACCACGTAGACCGAGGTGATCCCGGGGATCACGCGGGCCTCCTCGGGCGCCATCTCGAAGACCTGGAGGACGAAGTCCTGCGGGGTATCGGGCACGCGGGCGTCGCGGGTGAGCCCGTCGCGGTCGTTCCAGGTGATGGCGGGGGCGGGGGTTTCCTCGGCGGGTGCCTCTTCGACGGTTGCCTCCTCGGCGGTTGCCTCCTCGGCGGGTGCCTCTTCGACGGTTGCCTCTTCGGCGGGTGTCTCTTCGGCGGTTGCCTCCTTGGCGAGTGCCTCTTCGGCGGGTGCCTCCTCGGCGGGTGCCTCCTCGGCGGGTGCCTCTTCGGCGAGCGCCTCCTCGGCGGGCGCCTCTTCGGCGAGTGCCTCTTCGGCGAGTGCCTCTTCGGCGAGCGCCTCCTCGGCGGTTGCCTCTTCGGCAAGTGCCTCTTCGGCGGTTGCCTCCTCGGCGGGTGCCTCGTCAGCAGGCGCCTCGTCCACGACCGCCTCCTCGGCCGGCGCGTCATCCCCGGGCGTCTCCGCCGCCGCTTCTTCCGGCTCCGCGGGCGGGGTGGTGTCCAGGCCGGCCTCGAGATCGGCGGCCAGGGCCTCGGCCAGTTCGGTCAGCGCGGCGAGGACGCGGGTGCGGACCCATTCCTCCTCGACCCGGGCGCGGGCTTCCTCGAAGGGCTGCACCCGCGGCGGGGTCACCTCGTCCAGGCGCAGGGCGAAGATGGCGCCGTCGGAGGCCTGGATCAGCTCGGGGAAGTCGCCGGACTGGGCGGCCAGGGCGGCGTCGCGGAACTCGGGGTAGGCGGCGATGGCCTCTTCGGAGCCCTCGACGTAGGCGATCCGGGCCAGGTCCAGCTCGGTCTCGCCGGCGATTTCTTCCAGCGTCGCGCCGCCGGCCAGCAGGTCTTCTACGGTGTCGATCATCTCGCCGATCGCGCCGCGGGCGGCCTCGGCGGCGTAGGCGTCCAGCAGTTGCGGGCGGGCCTCCTCGAAGGAGGTGCTCTGGGCGGCGAGGATGCCGTTCATGCGCAGCAGCGCGGGGCCGAGGTCGGTTTCCACCGGCCCGACGACACCCGGTTCCTCGAGCGCGAAGACCGTGTCGGCGGCGGCGCCCAGTTCGGCGCGGGTGACGTCGCCGAGGTCGATGTCGGCCAGCTCAAGGCCGCGGGCCTCCACCAGGTCCTCGAACTCGGCATCGCCGGCGTCCAGCGAGGCCATGGCCTCGGCGGCGGCTTCCTCGGTGGTGAAGATCAGCCGTTCCACCAGCCGGCGCTCGGGCTGGTTGAACTCGGCCGAGCGCGCCTCGTAGAGGCGGCGCAGGGCCTCCTCGTCGGGCTCCAGCGTTTCGGCGACCATGGCGGGGGTGACCCAGGCGTAGGTGATCTGGCGGGCCTCGGGCAGCATGAAGTCGGCCTCGTTCTCCTCCCAGTAGGCGCGCAGCTCGTCCTCGGCGGGGTCGGGGACGGGCTGGTCCAGGTCCTCGGCGGTCAGCACCGTCCAGGTGATGTCGCGGGTCTCGCGCTGGTAGGTCAGCAGGGCGTCGGTGAAGGCGGCGGGCATGTCGGTGCCGCCGGAGACGGCGGCCTGCAGCAGGCCGCGGGCGATGTCGCGGCGCAGGGTGTCCTCGAACTCGCCCTCGCTGAGCCCGGCGCGTTCCAGCGCGAAGCGGTAGCCCTCGCGGTCGAAGGTACCGTCGACGCCCTGGAAGGCGGTCATGCCGGTCAGCTCGTCCCGCACCCGGTCGTCGCCGGCGGAGAGGCCGATGCGCTCTGCCTCGTTCTCAAGCGCGACGGTGCCGATGATGCGCTGCAGCACGGCGCGGTCGATGCCGAAGGCCTGGGCCTGGGCGAAGGTGAGGTTGGTGCCGAACTGCTGCGACAGGCGGGTGATCTCCTGCTGCAGCTCGCGGGCGTAGCGGTTCACGCCGATCTTGGTGTTGCCCACGGTGCCCACCGCGTTGACGTTGCCGCCGAAGTTGGTGGCGCCGAAGCCGGCGAGGCCGACGATCAGCAGAAGAAGGATGATCCAGACCGCGATGTTGCTTGCGGTTTTCTTCTTCTTCGCCATGGGGAGGTGTCCTTGGGTGTCTCGCTGGGTTCGGGGTTGTCTAATGGGGCGCGGGCAGGGGGGCAAGGGGGTGGGGGTGTGGCCCACTGGGTGATGAACAGCCCTGTCATCCTGTCAGCCCGGGGCGACCAGCCCCGGGCCGCGCCCGACCCTCCCGAAGGGAGGGCGCATTGGTGAGGGCAGGGGCGGTGTCGGCGTCGTGCGGCGCGGTTGGATAAAGCGCGAGGTTCTGTGGTGAGGATTGCGCCCTCGCAGGGTCGTGCGCGGCCCTCTGCGTCTATGGGCGAACTTTGCCATCTGGTCAGCCCGGGGCGGCCAGCCCCGGGCCGCGCCCGACCCTCCCAACGGGAGGGCGCATTGGTGTGGGCAGGGGCGGTGTCGGCGTCGTTCGGAGTGGCGGGATAAAGCGCGGGGTTCTGCGGGGAGGAATGCGCCCTCCCAGGGTCGTGCGCGGCCCTCTGCGCTTATGAGCGAACTTCGCCATTGGGTCAGCTCGGGGTGGCCAGCCCTGGGCCGCGCCCGACCCTCCCACCGGGAGGGCGCATTGGTGCTGGCATGAGCGGTGTCCGCGTTATTCGGTGTGGCGGGATAAAAGCGCGGGGTTCTGCCGTAGCGACTGCGCCCTCCCAGGGTCGGGCGCGGCCCTCCGTTCCCCGCGAAACCCTCAGTCCTTGCCGCGGTACGGCTCCACGTACTGCAGCGCCATGTCCCACGGGAAGAAGATCCATGTGTCCTGGCTGACCCCTGTGATGAAGGTGTCCACCATCGGCTCGCCCTGCGGCTTGGCGTAGACCGTGGCGAAATGGGCCTTGGGGTACATCTCGCGCACCAGTTCCAGCGTCTTGCCGGTGTCCACCAGGTCGTCCACCACCAGCACCCCGCTGCCGTCCCCCATCATCGCGGCGTCCGGCGCCTTCAGCACCTTCGCCTGCACCTGCGACTGGTGGTCGTAGCTCTTGACGCTGATGGTGTCGACGGTGCGGATGTCCAGTTCCCGCGCCACGATCATCGCGGGGGCCATGCCGCCCCGGGTGATCGCCACCACCGCGTGCCAGTGCCCGTCTTCGGGCCCCTTGCCGTCCAGCCGCCAGGCCAGCGCCCGGCTGTCGCGGTGGATCTGGTCCCAGGAAACGTGAAAGCCCTTCTCGTGCGGCAGGCGATCGTTCATGGCGGGGCTCCTTGTCAGGTGGCGATACGCAGGGCCAGCAGGCCCAGGACGGCGGCGGCGGCGCGGTCCAGCCAGGCCTTGGCGCGCAGGTAGCCCGCGCGCACCGGCGCGGCGGAGAAGACCAGCGCGCAGGCGCCGTACCACAGCACCTCGAGCACGAGGTGGTTGGCCAGCACCAGCGCCGCCTCGGCGCCGCGGGGCATCTCGGGAAAGACCGTGGCGTAGATCGCGGCGATGAAGAAGACGGCCTTGGGGTTGGCGAGGTTCACCGCCAGCCCGGTCCGCAGGCCGCGGGCGCCGCCCTGTGCCGCCGGGGGCAGGGGCTGCGCGGCGCCGCGCCAGATCTTCACGGCGAGGTAGATCAGGTAGGCCGCGCCCGCCAGCTTCAGCGCCATCCAGGCCCAGGGCACCACGGCGAACAGCGCGCCCAGCCCGAGGATGGCCAGCAGGCTCCAGGCGCAGGCGGCGATCCCCAGTCCCAGCGCGCAAAGCACGCCGCCGGCGATGCCGCCGCGCAGGCTGCACTGCATCAGCGCCAGGAAGGCCGGGCCGGGAGAGGCCAGCGCCCCCAGCAGCGCGATGTTGAAGGCGATCAGGTGCGCGAGTTCCACCCTGCGGCCTCCTCAGCCCTTGGCGATGTCGGGGGCGTCCACCGCCTTCATGCCCACCACGTGGTAGCCGGCATCGACGTGGTGCGTCTCGCCGGTCACGCCCGCGCCCAGGTCGGACAGCAGGTAGAGGGCCGAGTTGCCAACGTCCCGGGTGGTGACGTTGCGGCGGAGGGGAGAGTTGTACTCGTTCCACTTCATGATGTAGCGGAAATCGCCGATGCCGCTGGCGGCCAGCGTCTTGATCGGCCCGGCGCTGATGGCGTTGACGCGGATGCCGTCCTTGCCGAGATCCTCGGCGAGGTAGCGCACCGAGGCCTCCAGCGCCGCCTTGGCCACGCCCATCACGTTGTAATGCGGCATCACCCGCTCGGCGCCGTAGTAGGTCAGCGTCAGCATCGCGCCGCCCTCGGGCATCATCGCCGCCGCGCGGCGGGCCACCGAGGTGAAGGAATAGACCGAGATGTCCATGGTCATGCGGAAGTTGTCGCGGCTGGTGTCGACGTAGCGGCCGCGCAGCTCGTTCTTGTCGGAAAAGCCGATGGCGTGAACGATGAAGTCGATCTTGCCCCATTTTTCCCCGAGCGTGGCGAACAGCGCGTCGATGCTGTCCTCGTCGCCCACGTCGCAGGGCAGGACGGTGTCCGACCCCAGCTGCGCCGCCAGCGGGTCCACCCGCTTTTTCAGCGCGTCGCCCTGGTAGGAGAAGGCCAGTTCGGCCCCGGCCTCGGAAAGCGCCTGCGCGATCCCCCAGGCGATCGACTTGTCATTGGCGAGGCCCATGATGAGGCCGCGCTTCCCCGCCATGATATCGCTGGCCATCGCTGTACTCCCGCTCGCTGTGTGCCGAAGCCTTAGGGCAAAGGTCCGGGCGTATCAAGGGCATGGCCGGGAGGGCTTGTGCGAAATGCAGTTCCGCATTAATCGTTAACATTGGGGATGAGATGGAGCGCGCGATGAGCGGACGCGGGGCCGGCGGGCGCACGGGCATTTTTGCCGGTGACGACCCTTTCGTGCTGGCACGAGACTGGATGGCGGAGGCGGCCAAGACCGAGCCGTCGGATCCGGACGCGATGGCGCTTGCCACCGTGGATGCGGACGGCTTGCCGAACGTCCGCATGGTGCTGCTGCGCGGGCTGGAGCCCGACGCCTTCGTTTTCTACACCAATTACGACAGCGCCAAGGGGCGCGAGATCTCGACCACCGGAAAGGCCGCTTTCGTGCTACACTGGAAGTCGCTGCGGCGGCAGATCCGGGTACGGGGGCTGGCCGAGCGGGAAGACGGCGCGGTGGCCGACGCCTATTACGCGCAGCGTCCCCTGCAAAGCCGGCTGGGCGCCTGGGCCTCGCGCCAGTCGCAGCCTCTGGGCAGCCGCGCCGCGCTGATGGCCGATGTCGCCAAGGCGGGGGCCAAGCACGGCACCGCGCCGACGCGGCCTGCCCACTGGGGCGGCTTCCGAATCCGGCCGCTGGAAATGGAGTTCTGGGCGGATGGCGAATTCCGCCTGCACGACCGTTTCCGGTGGCGACGTAATGATACCGGTGCGCCCTGGACTGTTGACCGGCTCAGTCCTTGAGCCGTTGCTGGAGTACCCGCGTTAACGATTGTTCTTTTTTCCGATGGAACGCCGCACTCGTAAGTGGCAGATGCAAACGCCGTTCCGTCCCCGCCATCCGGCAGGGGGCGGCGGACCGGGCGCCGGATGAGGAAAAATGACGGACGTGAACCATACGGACGAGGTGGTGCAGGGCCAGGTGAAGTGGTTCGATCCTTCCAAGGGTTTCGGCTTCGTTGTGCCGGACGGCGGGGGGCCGGACATCCTGCTGCACGCCAACGTGCTGCGAAATTTCGGACAGGGATCGGTGGCCGACGGCTCTGGCATCTCGCTGTCGGTGCAGGACACGCCGCGGGGCAAGCAGGCGGTCGAGGTGCTGTCGATCGAGCCTCCCGCCGAGGACGGCAACAGCCCGCTGACGGATCTGCCCTTCGACACCGGCGACGTGGCGCTGGCGCAGATCCCCTACGAGCCGGCGCGTGTGAAGTGGTTCGACAAGGGCAAGGGCTTCGGTTTCGCGAATGTGTTTGGCAGACCCGAGGATGTCTTCGTACACATAGAGGTGCTGCGCCGCTCGGGCCTGGCCGATCTGGCGCCGGGCGAGGCGGTGGCGATGCGGGTGGTGCAGGGGCACCGGGGCCGTATGGCCGCGCAGGTGGCGGCATGGGACACGGTGTTGAAGTCGAGGGAGTGACGATTTGCGCAAGTTGATGATGGGCGGGCTGCTGGCGGCCTTCGCGCTGGGGGCCACGGCGGCCACGGCCGGCGGTTGCCGCGATACCAAGGCGCAGTTCCGCGGCGCCGATGGCGAGGGCGGCAAGGCGCGCTTCACCGTCGAGATCGCCGACGACAACGACGAGATCCGGCTGGGCCTGATGAACCGCGAAAGCATGCCCCGCAGCGCCGGTATGCTGTTCGTCTACGACCAGCCCGCGTCGGTCAGCTTCTGGATGCGCAACACGCTGATCCCGCTGGACATGATCTTCATCGGCGCCGACGGCGTGGTGCGCCGGGTGCACGAGAACGCGGTGCCGCTGGACGAGACGCCGATCTTCGGCGGCGACGACATCCAGTACGTGCTGGAGATCAACGGCGGGCTGGCGAAGGCGCTGGGGATCGGGGAAGGCAGCGAACTGCGCCATCCCGCGGTCGACCCGGAGCTGGCGGCATGGCCCTGCGAGGCGGCGGAGTAACCTTTTAAAACGGGGCCTTCCGGCCGGGCCTTCGCGTCAGCTCTTGACCGGCTGGCTGCCGGGAAGGTTGATCTTGGCCACCTGCTCTGCGATCGGGTCGGTGGACAGGGGATGCGTCTCGGCCGAATGTTCCCCCGGGTCGCCCAGCGGCTGCCAGCGGCCCTGCTTGTAGACCTCTACCGCCGAGAAGTTGGCCTTGTAGCCCATCTTCGGACTGCCGGGCACCCAGTAGCCGAGGTAGACATAGGGCAGCCCCGCCTCGCGCGCGATGCGGATGTGGTCGAGGATCACGTAGGTGCCAAGGCTGGTGCGGGCGCGGTCCGGGTCGTAGAACGAGTAGACCATGGACAGCCCGTCATCCAGCACGTCGGTCAGGCAGACCGCGGCCAGCCGGGCGGCGCCGGTTTCGGAGGTGGCGGTATATTCGATCACCCGGCTGCGCACCGGGGTCTCCTCGATCATCGCCGCGAATTCGAAAATATCCATGTCGGCCATGCCGCCGTCGGCGTGCCGGCTGTCCAGATACTCGCGGAAAAGGGCGTATTGTTCCTCGGTCGCCCAGGGCGAGGTCGCCTCGCGCCGCAGGTCGGCGTTGCGTTTCTCGGTGCGGCGCTGGCTGCGCGAGGGGGCGAAGTCGGCCACCCGCACTCGCGCCGAGAGGCAGGCGGAGCATTCCGCGCAGGAGGGCCGGTAGAGCACGTTCTGGCTGCGGCGGAATCCCTGTTTCGACAAGGTATCGTTCAGCTTTTCCGAGTATTCCCCCTGCAACGCGGTGAACAGCTTCCGCTCCATCCGCCCCTCGAGGTAGGGGCAGGGCTGGGGTGCGGTCACGTAGAACTGCGGTGCGATCGGGAGAGTGTGGCGCATGTCTCGGCACTTAGTGGGTTGAGGGAGGTTAGCAAGCGTCCTTGCCTGCGCCAAGCCCCCATGGCCTCCCCCAATCCGGCGAGGGCGCGGGGGGGGTGCGCGCCGGGCATTACGCATGAAAAAGCCGGCCCCTGAAGGGCCGGCGCAGGCGCCGCGGTGCGGGCGCGATCGAATGTAGGCGCGATCAGATCTCGACGGTGTCGGTCCGGCGGGCCTGTTCCTCGGACTTGCCGGCGCGGTCGTCCATGAACTGGTCGAACTCCGACTTGTCGCGGGCTTCGCGCAGGCGCTGCAGGAAGGCCTCGAAGGCGTCCTGTTCCTCTTCCAGCCGGCGCAGGGTCTCTGCCTTGTAGCTGTCGAAGGCCTGGTTGCCGGTGGGCCGCAACCCGCGCGGCATCTTCATGGTGCGGCAGTTGCCGGAGGAGGGGGCGTTGAACATGCGCTTGCTCCAGATCATGTAACCGAGAAGGGCGAGGCCGACGGGCCAGAAGAAGATGAAGCCAAGGATCATGGCGGCGATCCAGGCCCACTTGCCCCTTGCGTCGAGCCAGGTTTCGGCCTGCGAGGGCCAGGTGGCGACGGAGTTCATCAGTGCTTTCCTTTCCGATCTTATGTGAATGGCTTTCACATGAGCCTAGATCGGAATGGCAGGGGGCTGGTTCAAGGGGTGATGTGAAGGATTTTTACATTTTCTCGCTCGGGGCGGTGCGGCGCCTTCGTGTGGCATAATCCGCGCCCGGGACAAGGCACGAAGTGCCGCCGGGCAGCGCCCGTCCGCCCCCCGGACGGGCGCTCTGTCAACGTCTGCGCGCGGGTTGAGCGGGGAGGTGGCGGTACGATAGACCGAAGACCACAGTCCGAGGTGCGCCAGTCCGCGGACGGGCACCGCCCTCTGTTGCTCCCGCCGGGCAGGACCCCCGGCCCGAAACAAGGCACGCAGTGCCGCCGGGCCAGCGCCCGTCCGTCCCCTGGACGGGCGCTTCGTCTCCGTTGGCGCGGGGGTAGAGCGGGGGGAAGTGGCGGCACCATAAAGCAAGGACCACCGG
The DNA here is from genome assembly GCA_048262455.1 of Rhodobacter sp. Taxonomy (GTDB): domain Bacteria; phylum Pseudomonadota; class Alphaproteobacteria; order Rhodobacterales; family Rhodobacteraceae; genus Psychromarinibacter. The sequence goes on along the minus strand of JBLXFD010000010.1, from coordinate 80,086 downwards.
CGGCAGGGGCGCCCACCCACGGCCGGGCGCTGGTCCTCCGAACGGCTAATGCACCCGGCCCGGAACAAGGCACGCAGTGCCGCCGGGCCAGCGCCCGTCCGTCCCACGGGCGGGCGCTTCGTCTCCGTTGGCGTGGGGGTGGAGCGAGGATGTGGCGGTGACATAAACCGAAGACCACCGGCGGCAGGGGCGCCCACCCACGGACGGGCGCTGGCCCTCCGTACGGCTTCGGAATCCGGCGCGAAGCAGCGCTACCCTCCGTGGCTCTCCGCCGCCTCCGGCATCGCCTCGCGCCAGTAATGGCAGGCCACCCGCGCCCCCGGCACCGTCTCTTCCAGCACCGGCGTATCCACCTTGCAGCGGGGCCGGGCGATCGGGCAGCGGGTGTGGAACCGGCAGCCCGGCGGCGGGTTGGCGGGGCTGGGCATCTCGCCCTCCAGCCGCTGCGCGCGGCCGGTGTCGTCCGGGTCCAGCGAGGGGATCGCCGACATCAGCGCCCGCGTGTAGGGGTGGCGCGGCCGGGCGAACAGCTCGCGCGTGGGCGCGATTTCCACCAGCGTTCCAAGGTACATCACCGCCACCTGGTCGCAGACATGGGCCACCACGGACAAATCGTGGCTGATGAACAGGAAGGTCAGGTCCATGTCCTGCTGCAGCGATTTCAGCAGGTTCAGGATGTCCGCCTGGATCGACACGTCCAGCGCCGCCACCGCCTCGTCCGCCACGACAAAACGCGGCCGGGTGGCCAGCGCCCGGGCGATCGAGATCCGCTGGCGCTGCCCGCCGGAGAAGGCATGGGGATAGCGGCGCAGGTGCTCGAGGTTCAGCCGGCACTTGGCGGCGATCTCGCGCACCCGCGCGTCGGTCTCGGCGCGGGTTTTGGTGAGGCCCATCACCTCCAGCGGCTCGGCGATGATGTCGCGCACGGTCATCCGGGGGCTGAGCGCGGCGTAGGGGTCCTGGAAGATCAGCTGCGCCCGGCGGCGGTAGTCGCGCAGCTCGGCCGGGCCGAGGGCCACCAGGTCATGCTCCACCTCGCCGTCGGCGTAGAGCACCCGGCCCTCGGAGATCGGCGCTGCGCGCAGGATCGCGCGGCCCAGGGTGGTCTTGCCGGAGCCGGATTCCCCCACCAGCCCGAAGAACGACCCGCGCGGGATTTCCAGGCTGACCCCGTCCACCGCCCGCAGCACCGGCGCCGCGCCCAGCAGGCGGCGGCCCAGCGGGTAGTGCACCGACAGCGCCTCGACCCGGATCACGGGGGGCGCGGCGACTTGGGCGGGGGCGTTCATGCCACCGCCTCCGGCTGGAGGGCGAAGCAGCGGGCGACGTGGTCCGGCTCGACCCGCGTGTCGCCGGGGATGCGCGTGTCGCAGGTGCCGGGGATGCGCAGGGCGCAGCGGGTGTGGAAGACGCAGCCCGCCGGGCGTTCCAGCGGCGAGGGAATGTCGCCGGGCACCGGGACCAGCGGCGCCGAAAGGTCGTCGAGCCGGGGCAGGGCGTCCAGCAGCCCCCGGGTATAGGGATGCGCGGGATGGCGGATCACGCCGCGCACCGGGCCGGTCTCCACGATGCGGCCGAGGTACATCACCGCCACGCGGTCGGCGGTCTGGGCGATCACCCCGAGGTCATGGGTGATGAACAGGATGCCCATGCCGAATTCCTTCACCAGGTCCTTCATCAGGTCCAGCACCTGCGCCTGGATCGTTACGTCCAGCGCGGTTGTGGGCTCGTCCGCGATCAGCAGGGCGGGGCGGGTGGACAGGGCCATGGCGATCATCGCGCGCTGGCGCATGCCGCCCGAGAACTCGAAGGCGTACTGGTTGAAGCGCTTCGAGGGCTCGGATATGCCGACGCGGTCCAGCATCTCCACCGCGATCTCGCGGGCGCGGCGGCGGGACATGTCGCCGTGCAGGCGCAGCTGCTCGACCATCTGCGCGCCGATCGAGATGGCGGGGGCGAAGCTGGCCATGGGTTCCTGGAAGATCATCGAGATGGCGCCGCCGCGCACCGTCTTCATGTCCTTCTCGCGCTTCAGCGCCAGCACGTCCAGCGGCGGCCGCCCCTCCGGGGTCAGCGTGATGGTGGAGCCGGCGCCGTAGCGCGCGTTGCCGGGGTTCAGGCGCATCAGCGACTTGGCGGTGACGGACTTGCCGGAGCCGGATTCCCCCACCAGCCCCAGCACCTCGCCCGGCGCGATGGAGAAGGAGATGTCGTCGACCGCCGTCACCTCGCCCTCGTCGGTGGCGAAGCGGACGGTCAGGTCGCGGACGTCGATCAGCGGGGCGCTCACTTGCGGGTCTCCGAGTAGGGGTCGGCCGCGTCGCGCAGCCCGTCGCCGACGAAGACGAAGGCCAGCACCAGCGCGATGAAGAAGAACACCGGGATGAAGTACCACTGGTAGTTCAGCAGCACGTCCGCCGAGGTGGTGTTCTGCAGCATGACGCCGAGCGAGTTCACCGGGTCCTTCAGCCCGAGGCCGATGAAGGACAGCGCGGTTTCCGACAGCACGATGTAGGGAAAGGAGATCACCAGATCGACGATGATGTAGCTGGTGAAGGAAGGCAGCAGGTGGCGGCGGATGATGTGCCCGGCGCCGGCGCCCGACAGCTGCGCCGCCAGCACGTATTCCTGCGTCCGCTCCACCAGCAGGTGGGTGCGCACCCGGCGCGCGAGGGTGGGCCAGTTGATCAGCCCGATGATGATCGAGATGAAGAAGAACCGCGTCTCGGATGACCATGTGTCTGGGATGAAGGCGGCGATGGCCATGAACAGCGGGATGATCGGGATGGTGCGCACTGCGTCCGTCACCATCTGCACCGCCCCGTCCACCATGCCGCCGAAGTACCCCGCCACCCCGCCGATGATCAGCGCCAGCACGAAGGAGATCAGCACCCCCAGCGTGCCCACCGCGAGGCTGGTGTAGACCGCGTGCAGGGTGCGGCTGAAGATGTCCTTGCCGGTGTCGTCGGTGCCGAACAGGTGGATGAAGCCCTTGTCGACGCCGAACAGGTGGGTGTCCATGGGGATGCCGAACATCCGGTAGGGCTGGCCTTCCACGAAGAACTGCAGGTAGCGCCGGTCCTCGGTGTCGATGCTGGTCACCCAGCGGAAGTTGGTGGCGATGGAACGCTCGCGCTTAACCCCGTAGATGAAGGGCCGGGCCGAGCAGCCCGCCTCGTCGCAGAACTGCGGGATCTGCGGGGCGCCGTTGGTGTAGTCGCGGTCGCGGCCGCGCACGGTGGGGTCGTAGGGCGACAGGAAGGGGGCGAAGATCCCCATGAGGATCAGCAGCACCAGCACCCAGGCGGCGATCATCGCGGTGCGGTTGCGGCGGAAGCGGGCCCAGATCAGCTGCCGCTGGGTGGCGGTGAAATAGGCCTCGCGGGCGCGGCGGCGCACCGCCTCCTCGGTCTCGACGATGGAGACGTGGGGGCCGGTGGTCTCGGCCAGGTTGGGCTGGGTGGGGTCGGTGGAGCTCACGGGCGCGGGCCTTCGGCGTTGAAGGGGGCGCTGCCCCCGCCGCGGCCCGTGGCCGCGACTCCCCCGGGATATTTCGAACCGGAAGAAACCTGGAGGAAGGTCGCGGGTGCTGGGGTCATGCGGCGGCTCCCATCACGGATTTGCGGATGCGCGGGTCGATCAGCGCGAGGGCGATGTCGGTCAGGAAGTTGACCGTGACGATGGTGGCGGTCAGCAGGAAGATGATCGCGCCCGCCAGCTGCTGGTCGTTGGAGCGGGCCAGCGCCTCTAGCAGCAGGGCGCCGGCCTCGGTGAGGGTCAGGATCAGCGCGACGATGGGCAGCTCGTTGAAGATCCGGTTCAGGTCGAACCCGAGGCTGTTGACGATCGGCCCCAGCGCGTGGCGGGCCGGGTAGCGCCACAGCAGGCGCCGGCCGGTCAGGCCGCGGGCGCGGGCGGCGGTGACGTAGAGCTTGGACTGCTCGTCCAGCATCAGCGCCCGCACCGTCTGCAGCGCGAAGGCGGTGGCGGACCAGCCGAGGATGAAGACCGGCAGCCAGGCGCGCGTCAGGAAATCGCCCAGCCGCGCCCAGGACCAGTCCGCGTCGCGGTACTGGGCCGAGAACAGGCCGGTCAGCGAGTCGCCGAAGAACACCGTCGAGGCCAGCATGATCATCAGCGCCAGCAGGAAGTTCGGCATCGCCAGCCCGAGGTAGGACACGAAGCGCAGCGAGCCGTTCAGCAGCGCGCTGTTCGAGGCGGCCGAGATGATTCCCACCGGGATCGCGATGAGGTAGGCCAGCAGCAGCGCCGTAAGGCAGATTCCCAGCGATATCAGGAACTTGTCGCCCAGAAGGTCGTTGATGTTGAGCCGCAGGATGCAGCTGTCGCCGAACTCCCCCTTGAAGAAGACGTTGCCGACCCAGGAGGTCCAGCGCACCAGGAAGGGCCGGTCGAGCCCGAGGCGGCGTTCCTCGGCCTGGATGTCGGCGATGGAGATGCCGGAGCCCTGGGTGTTCTTGAAGGCCAGGTAACGCTCGGCGCAGGTGCCGGGCACCAGTTCCATCAGGGTGAAGACGATCAGCGACACCAGCAACAGCGTGAACAGGGCCATGGCGGCCCTGATGGCGGCGAATCTGAGAAAGTTGATCATCCGTTCCCGTGCCCCATGCCCGATGGAAGCGGAAAAGACCCCGGGGGGTCAAGCCGGCCGCGGGCGGGAATACCGCCCGCGACCGATTTTTCCGTGGTGGGTGGGCGTCACTCGTCCAGCCACCACTGCGCCGGCAGGTAGGGGAAGGTGCGGTAGTATTCGTAGGACTGGGTCTTGAACTCCGCCACGTTCTTCAGCGCGTTGCGGTGGTAGATGACGTTGGGCGCCTGCACCGTGCCGATGAACAGCAGGTTCTCGGTCATCGCCTGCGCCATCCGCGCGCCGATCTCCTTCTGCGCGTCGGATCCCGGTTCGGCCCCCTGGAAGGCGTTGACGTCGTCCATCATGGTCTTGACCCATTCCGGCGGCTCGATCCCCGAGGCGCCCTCGGTGTCGACCCACTCGGCCCAGGCCATGCCGGAGCGGTGGCCGAAGTAGTTCTCGAAGGGCGGCACCCAAAGCTCGTTGTTTCCGAGGACGATGGCCACCGGCTGGCCCTTTTCCCACATGCCGACGTCAAGCTGGTTCGAGGACTGGGCGGAACGGTACTCGTCCGGGGTGACCTCCTTGACGGTGGTCTGCACGCCCACGTCGGCCCAGTTCTGCGCCACCAGTTCCACCACCTCGCCGCCGATGCCCTGGGTGGCGAACTGCATGTTCAGCACGATCTTCTCGCCGTTCGGCAGCTCGCGGAAGCCGTCGCCGTCGGTGTCGACCATGCCGGCCTCGTCCAGCAGCGTCTTGGCCATCTCGGGGTCGTACTGCGCCATGTGCCGGGTCAGGTCCCCGTCGACGAAGTCGGGGGTGGGCGAGAAGCCGACGTATTGCTTGGGCTCGCCCTGGCCGAAGAAGGCCACCTCGTTCAGCTCGGCCCGGTCGATCGCCACGCTCATGGCCTGGCGGAAGCGCAGGTCGCCGAACAGCTCGCGCTTGGCGGCGTCCTCGGAGGTGACGTTGAAGCTGAACACCGGCATGGCGATGGTGGGCTTCAGCTGCACCGTGAAGTCGCCGGATTCCATGTTGTCGAGCAGCAGCGGCGCCGCGCCCAGGGTCAGCGACTGCGACTTGTAGTCGGCCTCGCCGTTCACCAGCTTCAGCAGCCGCACCTCGTTGTCATTGGCGTAAAGCTCGTCCTGGCGGCTGATGTAGGGCAGCTGCTGGCCGGAGGTGTCCACCATGAAGAAGTAGGGGTTGGCCACCAGCTTGCGCCCCTCGGTGGTGTCCGAGATGGTGATGTGGCTTTCCAGCGTCGGATAGACCGCGGCGGGCAGGCAATCCACCTTGTCGGGGTTGTTCAGCAGCGGCGAGGGGGTGTCGGTCCAGTCCGAGTTGCCGAAGTAGGCGGTGATCACCTCGAGCCCGGTGTCAAAGCCGCATTCCTGCGCCTTGGCGTCGGCGTCGGGGTTGATGTCGGGGTGGTACTGGCCAAGGAAGTGCTTGGGCAGGAAGCCCTGGCCGAAGTGGGTGGCGAAGTGCGCCAGCAGGCCGGGCTTGGGCGAGGGCAGGTTGAAGACCACGGTGGTCTCGTCGGGGGTATCGACGGTCATCGGCTCGCCGGCCACCAGCACGTAGTCCTTGGCCTGCTCGATCACCTTGGTGTCGAGCGCGATGTTGTCATACCAGAACTTCACGTCCGCAGAGGTGAAGGGCGCGCCGTCGGACCACTTGTGCCCGGCCCGCAGGTGGAAGGTCAGCCGGGTGAAGTCGTCGTTCCATTCCCAGGACTTGGCGACGTTCGGCACGATGGTCTGCAGGTCGTCGGCGTAGCGCACCAGGTTCACGTGGCGGACCGACAGGAAATCCGAGGTGCCGGCCTCGGTGGCGTTGGACAGCGCGTGCAGCGTGCCGCCGTATTCGCCGATGCTCTCGTAGGGCACCACCACCAGCGGCTCGGCCGGCAGGCGGTCGGCCAGCGGCGGCAGGTCGGGGTTGCCCTTGATCTCGCCGTTCAGGGCCTCGATCTCGGGGTTCGCGGTGAATTCCATCTCGCAGCTGGCGGCGGACTGGAAATCCGCCAGCTCGAACTGCTGGGTGAACGCGCCGGGCGAAACGCCCTGCATGTCCGTCTGCGTCGCCGCCGGGCAGGCGGCCCAGGCGGAGGTGGTCGTCAGAAGCAAGGCGCTGACGCTGAAAAGTCCCTGTCGCATTATGTATCCCCGTTGCAAGGTCGGTGCTCTGCACCACCAGACCCTAGGACCTGAAACAGATTCGTGACAACGATTTAAATAGTTCACGAATTATCGGGGCTTGCGGGCGGCCGCTGTCACGTCAGGCGTCCAGCTCGATCCAGACCGGCACGTGGTCCGAGGGCTTCTCGCGCCCGCGCACCTCCTTGTCGATGCCGGTGCCGGTCAGCAGGTCGGCGGCCTGCGGGGTCAGCAGCAGGTGGTCGATGCGGATGCCGTTGTTGCGCTGCCAGCTGCCGGCCTGGTAATCCCAGAAGCTGTAGTGCCCCGGCCCCTGCACCCGCGCCCGGAAGGCGTCGGTGAAGCCGAGGTTCAGCACCCGGCGGTAGGCCTCGCGGGTCTGCGGCAGGAACAGCGCGTCCTCGGTCCATGCCTCGGGGCGGGCGGCGTCCTCGGCCTGGGGGATGACGTTGTAGTCGCCGGCCATGACCGCCGGAATTTCCTCGGCCAGCAGGGCGGCGGCGCGGGCGCGCAGGCGTTCCATCCAGGCCAGTTTGTAGTCGTACTTCGGCCCCGGCGCCGGGTTGCCGTTGGGCAGGTACAGCCCGCACAGCCGCACCGCGCGCTTGCCAACCACCGTGGCCTCGATCCAGCGGGCCTGCTCGTCGCTGTCGTCGCCGGGCAGGCCGCGGGTCACATCCTCCAGCGGCAGCTTCGAGAAGATCGCGACGCCGTTGAACCCCTTCTGCCCGTGGGTGACGACGTTGTAGCCCCGGTCCTCGAAAGCCTCGGCGGGGAAATTCTCGTCGACCGACTTGATCTCCTGCAACAGCGCCACGTCCGGCTGCGCCTCGTCCAGCCAGTCGCCGAGCGCGGCGATGCGCGCCTTGATGCCGTTGATGTTGAAGGTGGCGATCTTCATGGTCCGCTCCGCTCGATGCGGGCGCAGATGACCACAGCGGGGGGCGCTTGTCACGGGCTGCGGGGCGCGGTTTACTATGCGTCATGACAGCTGGTTCCGCCCTGACCCTGAAGGCTGCCCACAGCCATCTCTACCCCGGCGCGGGCGGCGCGCTGGCGGGGGTCTGGCGGCAGGGGCCCTGCCTTCTGACCTTCGCGGACGGGGTGGCGGCCTCGGCCATCCTCAGCGAGGGCGGGCGGCTGGACGTGGCGCCGCACCGCACTGCGGCGGGCACCGCGATCGGCGCGAAAAGCTGGCGGATCCGGCGCGAGGGCAACCGGTTTCGTGTACTCGAGAGGGCGTGACCTTGACGCGGGGCGAACTAGGTGAGGTCTCGGCGCGCTGCTGCGCCGCTGCCTGAGAGACCGAGATGCCGACCAGCCTGCAACCCCGCGTCCTGACGCGCCGCCGTGCCATTGCCACCCTTGCGGGCGGGCTGGCGGTCTGTGCGGTGCCGGTGCAGGCGGGGGAGATCGGGCAGCTGTTCCTCGAGACCGAGTACGAGGACGGCACCGCCTGGGTGCTGCTGCGGCTGACGGCGAACTACGGCGGGCTGCTGACCACCTCGCAGCGGGTGATGCGGGCCGAGGTGGCCGGGGACGGGACGGTTGCGGAAAGCGATACGCAGCTGCCCGGGGGGCGGGTGCTGATGCAGGCGCAGATGCGCGGCGGGGCGCTGGTGATCACCCTGCGGCTGCACGCGGCCGGGGCGCCGACCGTCGCTCGGCGCTGGAACGTGCCCCCGTCCAGCGGGATGCGGACGCTGAAGATCAAGGACTGAGCCCGGTCAGAAGGACTGAGCCCGGTCAGATCGAGAAGGAGGTGCCGCAGCCGCAGGAGGAGGTGGCGTTCGGGTTCTCGATCACGAAGCGGGCGCCGATCAGTTCCTCGGTGAAGTCGATGGTGGCATCGGCGAGGAAGGGCAGGGACACCGCGTCCACCACCACCTTCTGGCCCGCGCGCTCCAGCACCAGGTCATCGTCCTGCGCCTCGTCGAGGGTTATTTCATACTGGAAGCCAGAGCAGCCGCCCCCCTCCACCGCCACGCGCAGGGCCTTGCCCTCGTCCGCGGCGCCGATCTCGGCAAGGCGGGCAAAGGCGCGGTCGGTGACCTTGGGGGGGATGGTGAGCATGGGGCCTGTCCTCTGGGTACGGGGGGAATCTAGGGTGCGGGGCAGGGGCGTGCAAGGGTGCGGGGCTGGTCGCCCCGGGCTACCTGGTCGAGAAGGCAGGGCAGTCGTTGACGCGTGTTCGCCGGAAGGCCCCTCTTCCGTCAGGATCCAACGCTGTCCAAGCGTTCGCCCGGGCGTCCAGCCCGGGCCGCGCCCGACCCTCCCGAAGGGAGGGCGCATTGGCTATGGCAGGAGCGGTGTCAGCGTCATTCGGTGTGGCGCGATAAAGCGTGGGGCTCTTACCGCGCACCCGCGCCCTCCCAGGGTCGTCTGCGGCCCTCTTCGCTTCCGTGCAACCCGCGACACCCCCCGAAAACCGATCCGCCGTTCCCCTTTCGCGCGAAACCCGCTAGGGCTGGCGCGGCCATTCACGAGGCAGGATCATGATGCAACCCTATGCGGCGCGGGAGGAAACCTCGCGCGGGCGGCTTTTCGAAGAGGAACCCAGCCGGTTCCGCGACTGCTACCAGCGCGACCGCGACCGGATCATCCATTCCAGCGCGTTCCGCCGGCTCAAGCACAAGACCCAGGTCTTCATCGAGCACGAGGGCGATTATTTCCGCACCCGGCTGACCCACTCGATCGAGGTGGCGCAGGTGGCGCGCACCATCGCCGGGGCGCTGGGGCTGAACACCGAGCTGACAGAGGCGGTGGCGCTGGCCCACGACCTCGGCCACCCGCCCTTCGGCCATACCGGCGAGGACGCGCTGCAGCGGCTGATGGCGCCCTACGGCGGCTTCGACCACAACGCGCAGGCGATCCGCATCGTCACCTCGCTGGAACGCCACTACCCAGACTGGGACGGGCTGAACCTGACATGGGAAACGCTGGAGGGGATCGCAAAGCACAACGGCCCCGTCACCGGCGACATCCCCTACGCGCTGGCCGCCTACAACGCGCGCCACGACCTAGAACTGCACACCCACGCCTCGATCGAGGCGCAGGTGGCGGCGCTGTCGGACGACGTGGCCTACAACAGCCACGACCTGCACGATGGGCTGCGGGCAGAGCTCTTCTCCACCGACGAGCTGGCGGAGCTGCCGCTGCTGGACGGCTGCTTTGCCGCCGCCGAGGCGCAGTACCCCGGGCTGAACCTCTCCCGCCGCCGCCACGTGGCGCTGCGGCGGTTCTTCGGGATGCTGGTGGAGGACGTGATCACCCAGGCCCGGCGGCAGCTGTCGGACCTGCAGCCGGTGACGGCGATGGACATCCGGCTGGCGGGGCGGCCGATGGTGCGGTTCTCGGACGACATCTGGGAGCAGCTGCAGGTGACGCGCGACTTCCTGTTCCACCGCATGTACCGGGCGCCCGACGTGGTGAAGATGCGCCGCAAGGTGACCCGGGCGGTGGACGGGCTGTTCCCGCTGTTCATGCAGCGCACGGACCTGCTGCCGAAGCAGTGGCGCAAGGACGTGGAGGAGGCGCAGGGCGAGGTGGAACTGGCGCGGATCGTGGCGGACTACATCGCGGGGATGACGGACCGGTTCGCTTTGCAAGAGTGGAAGCGGTTGCGGAAGGGATAGGCGGGGGCGGTGGTGTCGGGGGGAAGCGCGCCCTCCTTCGTTTGAGTGAAACGCTGATGCGCCCCGAACAAGCCGAAGGCGCGGGGCGAGCGCCTGCCCGTCCCGACGGGCTGGCGCTTTGGAGCTGCAGGGCAACGCTCATTCTGTGCGCGGATGTGGCGGGAATAAGGTGCCCATTCCCGAGGTCGGCGGCGCCACCCCACGGGCAGGCTGGCGTTGCACCATGGCGGGGTAAACCCCGCCCTACCACTTCCGAAAAATGCGCTGACCAGCCCCCGAACAAGCCGAAGGCGCGGGGGCGAGCGCCTGCCCGTCCTGGCGGGCTGGCGCTTTGTCATTCTCGCGCAACGCTCATTCTGCGCGCGGACTTGGCTGGATTAAGTGCCTATGGCGGAGGTTGGCTGCGCCACCCCACGGGCAGGCTGGCGTCGCGCCAATGGCGGGGTAAACCCCGCCCTACCATCCGAACGAAGCGCTAATGAGCCCCGGACAAGCCGGAGGCGCGGGGCGAGCGCCTGCCCGTCCCCACGGGCTGGCGCTGTGTCATCTGCGTGCACCGCTCATTCTGCGCGCGGATGTGGCGAGGATAAAGTGCTTTCCTCGGAAGTTGGAAGCGCCAGCCCACGGGCAGGCTGGTGTTGCGCTTTGGCGGGGTGAACCCCGCCCTACCACTCCCTTCGAACGAGGCGCTGATCCGCCCCGGACACGCCGAAGGCGCGGGGCGAGCGTCATCCGTAGGGCAACGCTCATTCTGCGCACGGATGTGGCGGATATAAAGCGCCTACCTCAGAGCCCAGCAGCGCCCCCCACGGGCAGGCTGACGTCGCGCCGAAGCCTGCCTCAGTCCCCCGCCGGCCGCAGCTGCGTCACCCCCACGGCGGCGGCGCGGGCGAGGTCGGGGTCCAGCGACATCGGGATGTACTCGCCCCGGCGCCACAGCTCTCCCAGGTCGTCGTAGTGCCGCGACAGCGGGTGCCCCGACTGCCCCGTCGCGATCACGAAGAGCGAGCTGTCGGGGTCCGCGAAATCGTAGATCCCTCGGTAGCCCGCCCCGTGCACGTTGCGGTAGGGCTCTTCGCCGCGCCCGGCGGTCATTCCGCGCATCAGCGTCTGGTCGCCCCCCGAGGTGGACTGGCGGATGTTCACGATCCACGACAGCAGCGGCACGCTGCCCAGCACCTGGTGGTCGTGGGTGGCCTGGTGCGCGTCGCCCCAGCGCAGGCTTTCCAGCGCGCTGCCGTAGCGCTCGGTGATGCCCACCAGCGCGTCGTCCAGCGCCAGCCGGGCGATGTCGGTGCAGCTTTCCACCGCCGCCGACTGGATCACGTCGCACCAGACCGCGGCGCCGCCGATGTCGCGGAATACCCGCTCCAGGAACACCGGCTCCACCCGGTCGAACTCGCGCGCCAGCGGGCCCAGTTCGTCGCGGATCAGCCGGTCCTGCAGCGCCCGCATCCAGGCGGCGTACAGCAGCGGCTCCGGCAGGTGCTCGTTCATCTCGCCGTTCCAGTCCGCCAGCAGCCCCAGCGCGTCCTGGCGCAGCCGGTCCGAGGTGCCGGCGGGGGCGGCCTCGCCGGTGAACCACAGGTCCGCCGCCACCAGCGGCAGCAGCGCCCGGGCCGAGTACGAAACGGTGTCCAGCTGCGCCTCGATGAAGCTTTCGCGGGTGTGCACCTCGCGCGCCTGCATCAGCCGCCGCCAGCGCTGGATCCGCTGGGTGTCGCCCCAGTGGTAGGAGACGTGCAGCGGGAAGGGGCGGTTGACGGTCTTGTTGTTGGTATTGCCGAGGATGCCGCCCGGCGGGGCGATGAATTCCGGGTTCGACTGGTAGGCCAGCCAGCCCTGCCAGCGGTTCTGCGCGATCCAGCCGGGCGAGGGGATGCGCCCCTGGGTCTGGTGCGCGGCGTCCCGGCGCGGCATCAGTCCGATGGTCTTCATCGCGATGCCGTCCGCGTCGGCGAGGGTCAGGTTCTGGCTTGGCGCCACGTAGCGCTCGCCCGCCGCCAGCCCCTCGGTCACCGTCTGCGCCCGCATCAGGGCCAGCGCCGCGCTCATCGAGGTGTCCTCGGCCGAGAGCGCGGTCCAGCCCAGGGCCATCACGTGCCCCGGCGGGGTGATCGCCTCTAGGCCGAAGTGGTGGCCGGGCAGCACCGGGCCGTTCTCGGTCCACTGCAGTTCGACAGTGACCGGGGCCTCGTCCGCGATGTTGATGATCGACGGCCGGGTGCGCATCGGAACGTAGCCCTCCAGCCCGCGCACCTCGGCCGGATCGTCGGGGTTCAGCTCCTCCACGAAGAGGTCCTGGTCGTCGAGGTACGACGAGGTCAGCGCCCAGCCGAAGCGGTCGGACCGGCCCACCAGCAGCGCCGGCATCCCCGGGATCGTGGCGCCGATGACGCCGCCGCTCTCCAGCTCCAGCCGCGCCAGATACCAGGTGGAGGGCGCGGTGAAGCCCAGGTGCGGGTCGTTGGCCAGCAGCGTGGCGCCGCTGGCAGAGCGGGTGGCGGCGGCGGCCCAGGCGTTCGAGGCCCCCGCCAGCCCGCGCGGCGGATAGGGCGCCAGCGGGTCGGTCTCGAAGGGCACCTCGGCAAAGCGCCGCACCCCGGGAAACAGCGCGGCGTATTCCGGCAGCGCCGCGATGCCGGCGCCGGGGCTGTCGGGCAGGATGTCGCGCAGCCGCTCCGGCTGGATCAGCAGCGAGGTGCGCGCGCGCAGCACCTCCTCGGACAGGTGCGGCGACAGGTTCAGCGCCATCAGCTTGACGATGGCCAGGGAATCCGCCGGCTGCCAGGGAGCGATCTCCGGAGAGAACAGGAAGAATTCCGGCGCGCCGCGGCCCAGCGAGCCCGCGTTGACCTGCGCCAGCCAGGCGTTGACCCCGGCGGAATAGGCCTCCAGCGCCGCGCGGGTGGGGGCGTCCTGCGAGTCCACCGACTGGACAGCGAGGTTGTAGAGGTCGAGCCGCCGCAGCAGTTCGTCGAAGCGCAGGGTGCGGCGGCCGAAGATCTCGCTCAGCCGCCCCTGGGCGGTGCGCCGCAGCATGGTCATCTGCCACAGCCGGTCCTGCGCATGGGCAAAGCCGAGCCCGTAGAACACCGCCGCGTCGCCGCCCGCCCCGGCGGCGAAGATATGCGGCACCCCGCCGTGGTCGCGCACGATCTCCACCGGCCGGGACAGGCCCGGCACGTCGTAGTCGGCGCTGTAGTCCGGTAGCGAGCGGGCGGCGAAGTAATAGGCCAGCAGCAGGGCGGCGATACACAGTCCGACGGCCAGCGTGAAAAGTCGCATCAGCCAGCGGAAAGCTGTCGCCATGGGCGGTGGATCCTTGGTTGACCGCAGGTTTGGAGCCGTTAACTAGTCGGCACCAACCTTCATCGCAATGGGAGATAGCGGCACATGACGAAACTGGCATTCCTGGGACTGGGCGTCATGGGCTACCCGATGGCCGGGCACCTCGCGGCGAAGGGGCACGAGGTGACGGTCTACAACCGCACCTTCGCCAAGGCCGAGAAATGGGCCGACCAGCACGGCGGCCGCGCCTGCCGCACCCCGCGCGAGGCGGCCGAGGGGGCGGACTTCGTGATGGCCTGCGTGGGCAACGACGACGACCTGCGCTCTGTCTGCACCGGCGATGACGGCGCCTTTGCCGGCATGGCATCCGGGGCGACCTTCGTGGACCACACCACCGTTTCGGCGGCGGTGACGCGCGAGCTGCACGCCGCGGCGGGCGAGACGGGCGTGGACTTCGTCGACGCGCCTGTTTCGGGCGGCCAGGCGGGGGCCGAGAACGGCCAGCTGGTGATCATGTGCGGCGGCTCCGAAGAGGCCTACGCCCGCGCCGAGCCGGTGATGAACAGCTACGCCAAGCTGTGCAAGCGGCTGGGCGACAGCGGCGCCGGGCAGCTGACCAAGATGGTCAACCAGATCTGCATCGCCGGGCTGGTGCAGGGCCTGTCCGAGGGCCTGCACTTCGCCGAGAAGGCCGGGCTGGACGGGCGCGCGGTGGTCGAGGTGATCGGCGGCGGCGCGGCCGGGTCCTGGCAGATGGTGAACCGCTACGAGACGATGCTGGACGACAAGTTCGAGCACGGCTTCGCAGTGGACTGGATGCGCAAGGACCTGGGGATCTGCCTCGACACGGCGGACGAGACCGGGGCTTCGCTGCCGGTGACGGCGCTTGTGGACCAGTTCTACAAGGACGTGCAGAAGCTGGGCGGCGGGCGGTGGGACACCTCCTCGCTGCTGCGCCGGCTGCGGGCGCTGGGGTAGGGGCTTAGGCGCCAGCTGTCGGTTCGGTCAGCTCGGGGCGGCCCTCCCAGGGTCGAGCACGTCCCTCTGCGCTTTTGCCGAACCTCATCTTCCGTAGCCCGGGCGACCAGCCCGGACCGCGCCCGACCCTCCCAACGGGAGGGCGCATTGGTTAGGGCAGGAGCGGTGTCGGCGTCATTCGGTGTAACGCCATAAAGCGCAGGGTTCTGTCGTAGCGCCCGCGCCCTCCCAGGGTCGTTCGCGGCCCTCTGCGCTCTTGCTGAACCTCGCCACCCGGTAGCCCGGGGCGACCAGCCCCGGCCCGCGCCCGACCCTCCCGAAGGGAGGGCGCATTGGTGCTGGCATGAGCGGTGTCAGCGTCGTGCGGTGGGTTAGATAAAGCGCGGGGTTCTGCGAGGAGGATTGCGCCCACCCAGGGTCGCCCGCGCCCCTCAGCGCCCCTCAGCGCTACCCCCGGCTGCGCCCCGCCGCGGCCCACCACACCAGCACCAGCACCGCGCTCGCCAGCGCGTTCCAGCTGGCCATGGACAGGCCCATCAGCTGCCAGGCCACCTCGTCGCAGCGGACCAGCGGGGCGTTCATGATCTGCTCCATCAGCTGCTCGGGGCTCAGCCCGCCGATGGCGCCGGAGGTGCAGGTGGTGGGGCCTTCCCACCAGCCGCGCTCCACCCCGGTGTGGTAGATGCCGACGCCGGAGGTCAGCGCCGCCGCCAGCGCGCCCAGCACCGGCAGCAGCGGGCCGCGCAGCATCAGCGCCGCCAGCCCGATCAGCACTGCCGCCCCGTGGGGCCAGCGCTGCCAGATGCACAGCTTGCAGGGCGCGTAGCCGAGATACTGGAAGGTCCAGGCCGACAGCAGCAGCGCGGCCGATCCGGCGGCGGCGAGAAGGATCAGGGAATTGCGGCTCACAGGTACCTCACGAGGAAGAAGCCCCCCAGCAGGATCACCACGAACAGCGTGAAGACCAGCCCGAGGCGGCGTTCGATGAAGACGCGCATCGGCTCGCCGAAGCGCCACAGGATCGCGGCCACCACGAAGAACCGCAGCCCGCGCGCCACGATCGAGGCGACGGTGAAGACCGCGAGGTTCAGGCCCGTGGTGCCCGACAGGATGGTGATCACCTTGTAGGGGAAGGGCGTCACGCCGGCGATCAGCACCGCCCAGGCGCCCCATTCGTTGTAGCGCACGGCGAAGTCGTCGAAGTAGCGGTCCTTGCCGTAGAATTCCAGCACCGGGCGGCCCACGCTCTCGAACAGGCCCCAGCCGATGTAGTAGCCCAGCAGCCCGCCCAGCACCGACGAGACGGTGGCGACGGCGGCGATCAGGAAGGCGCGGCGGGGCACGGCGATGATCATCGGGATCATCAGGATGTCGGGCGGGATCGGGAAGACGGAGCTTTCCACGAAGGCCACCAGCGCCAGCGCCCAGAGCGCGTGCCGCGATGCCGCCAGCGATACCGTCCAGTCGTAGAGCCGCCTGATCATGCCTGCCTCTTGCCTTGCCGCCCTTTGGCCATGCCGCGGCGCGGGCGTCAAGCTTGCCGAAGCCCCTTCGCGGCATATCCTTGATGACAGGTTTGTCAGGAGGCAGCGATGCGGTGGAGAGGACGGCGCGGAAGCGTCAACATAGAGGACCGTCGCGGACGCGGCGGCCGTCGCGGGGTTGCCATGGGCGGGGCCGGGGGCCTGGGCCTGCTGGCGATCGTCGTGGTGGGCTGGTTCTTCGGGATCGACCTGTCGCCGCTGCTGAACGACGGCGGGATGCCGGTCTCGGACAGCGGCCCGGCGCGGGAGCTGACGGCAGAGGAGCGCGAGGTGGGGCAGTTCGTCTCGGTCGTGCTGGCGGACACTGAAGAAGTCTGGGTCCAGGTCTTCCGCGACGAGCTGGGCGAGACCTACGACCCGGCCACCATGGTGCTGTTCAGCCAGGTGACCCAGTCCCCCTGCGGCGGCGCCAACGGCGCGACCGGCCCGTTCTACTGCCCCGCGGACGAGAAGGCCTACCTCGACACCGCCTTCTTCGCGACGATGGAGCGGCGGCTGGGAGCGGGGGGTGACTTTGCCGCGGCCTACGTGGTGGCCCACGAGATCGCCCATCACGTGCAGGACGAACTAGGCATCCTCGCCGAGGCCAACGGCATCCGCCGGCAGGTGTCCGAGGCGGAATCGAACGCCATCTCGGTGCGGATCGAGCTGCAGGCCGACTGCTTCGCCGGGCTCTGGGCGCGGCACGCGGATGCACGGTTCGACATCCTCGAGGGCGGCGACCTGGAAGAGGCGCTGAACGCCGCACGGCAGATCGGCGACGACACGCTGCAGCGCAATGCGGGTCGGGTGCCGCAGCCGCATACCTTCACCCACGGCACCTCCGAACAGCGCCGCCGCTGGTTCGAGCGGGGCTTCAACGAGGGCAGCATCACCGCCTGCGACACCTTCGGAACCGACCGTTTGTGACGGTTTTCCGTCTGGACGGTTCGCGACGGGGAGGCTAAGCCAAGGGCGTGCCCGAGTGGCGGAATGGTAGACGCAGCGGATTCAAAATCCGCCGGTAGCAATATCGTGCGAGTTCGAGTCTCGCCTCGGGCACCAGCATTCCCGCCAGATTTCCTTGATCCGAAAAGACTTGCGCAGCGCTATTAAAGCGCTGCCGCAACTTTTTCTGTGGGAGAAAAGGGACCGAAAACCCCACCACCGGTCGCCGCGAGCAGGAGGACGACCCGGAAAACCTTCCCCGCCTGTGCCTGCCGTTCCCTGGCGCGGTGGCAGCCCGCGCCCGGCAGAACATCGGCGAAGTAGATCCGTCGCTTGTGGCGGCGGTGTCTTCGGCCCTGATGCCGGGGCTAGGGTCGATTTGTGGCAGCGATGGGGCAGCCCCGCGGCGGCGGCGAGGCGCGGGGCCGGGGGCGCGGGTTCAGCCGCCGGTGTGGCTCATATGTCGCGACATCTGCCCGTCCGCGCGCTGGCGCGAGTAGTCGAAGTCGTGCCCCTTGGGCTTGCGGCCGATCGCCTTCTCGATGGCCGAGACCAGTGGCGCGTCGGTGTCCGGGAAGGCCCGGAGCGGCGCGCGCAGGTCGGCGCGGTCTTCCTGCCCGAGGCACATGAACAGCTCGCCCGTGCAGGTCAGGCGCACGCGGTTGCAGCTTTCGCAGAAGTTGTGGGTGAGGGGGGTGATGAAGCCCAGCTTCTGCCCCGTCTCCTCCAGCCGCACGTAGCGGGCGGGGCCGCCGGTGCGCTCCGACAGTTCCGTCACCTGGAAACGCTGCGCCAGCTGGCGGCGCACGTCCGACAGCGGCCAGTACTGGCCGACGCGGTCGGTCTCGCCCATGTCGCCCATGGGCATAACCTCGATAAAGGTCAGGTCCATGTCCTCGGCGGCGCACCAGGCCACGAGGTCGAACAGCTCGTCCTCGTTGAAGCCCTTCAGCGCCACGGTGTTGATCTTGACCCGCAGCCCGGCCGCGCGGGCGGCCTCGATTCCCTTCAGCACCTGGGGCAGGCGGCCCCAGCGGGTGACGCGGGCGAACTTGGCCTCGTCCAGCGTGTCCAGCGAGACGTTGACCCGCCGCACCCCGGCCGCCGCGAGATCCTGCGCGAAGCGGGCCAGCTGCGAGCCGTTGGTTGTCAGCGTCAGCTCCTTCAGCGCGCCGCTGTCCAGGTGCCGCGACATGGACCGGAAGAAGGTCATTATGTCGCGCCGCACAAGGGGCTCGCCGCCGGTGATGCGCAGCTTTTCCACCCCGAGCCCGACGAAGGCCGAGCACAGGCGGTCAAGCTCCTCCAGCGTCAGAAGCTCCTTCTTGGGAAGGAAGGTCATGTTCTCCGCCATGCAGTAGACACAGCGGAAATCACAGCGGTCCGTCACCGAGACCCGAAGGTAGGTGATGGCGCGCTGGAAGGGATCGACGAGTTTCTGGACCATGTACCACAGTTAGGGCGAGCGATTGCTTGCCGCAAGCCACAGCATCGTGTTGAACGGCTCGCGAAATCGCCATATCGTGCCCGCCATGAAACAAGCGCCCCTTCTTCTCTCGGTACTGATGCTGGCCGGTTGCGCCGGCGAGGGTCCGAGCTTCCTTCGCGGCAACAACGCCACGCCGGAACCCCTCACGCTGGCGAACCCCAACGCCACCGCACAAAATCCGCCTGCGGCCGCCACGGCCGAGGCCCCTGCGCCGCGGACTGAAGCACGCGCCCCGGCCGATCCCGCGCCGGATCCGAACTTCCCTCCGCCGCCGCGCGAGGTGACCACCGCGCGAATCGATCCGCCGGCCGCGCCCGCGCCCGAGACGCCGCGTCCGACCATCACCCCGCCGGCCACGGCGACTGCCGAGGCCCCGGCACCCGCGCCGACCCCGGCGACGCCCAAGCCCGAGCCCACGGTGACCGCCGAAGCCCCGACGCCCGCACCGGCCCCCGCACCGGCCCCGGCCGCCGCCGGCGACGGCCGCCTCGGCACCACCGTCGCCTCGATCGGCTCGGCGGACGAGCCCGGCTTCTGGATCAAGACGCCGCTGGTCAGCGCCAATGCCTCGGGCCGGCTGTTCTACCCCGAAAGCGGGCGGACCGTGCAGGTCCAGTTGATCCCGGGTTCGGGCAGCGGCAGCCAGGTTTCGCTGGCCGCGCTGCGCCTGCTGGACGCCCCGCTCGACGGACAGCCGGAGCTTGTCGTCTACCAGAACTGATGACGCCGATCCGCTGCGCCGCCGGGTGCTGCGCGGGTTCGGTGACTGGAATGCGATGCGCGCGGGGTTCCGATGGAACATTCCCGCGCGCTTCAACATGGGCGCCGCCTGCTGCGACGACTGGGCCGCGCTGGACCCGGACCGCGTGGCGGTGGTGCACCTTGGCGCGGATGGCGACCGGCAGACCTGGACCTTCGGCGACCTGAAGCGCGCCAGCGACGGGCTGGCCGCCTCGCTGGCCGCGCGCGGTGTCGGCCGGGGCGACCGGGTGGCGGTGCTGCTGGCGCAGGCCCCCGAGGTGCTGGTTACCCATCTTGCGGCGTGGAAGCTGGGGGCGGTCTCGCTGCCGCTTTTCGTGCTGTTCGGCGCCGACGCGCTGGCCTACCGGCTGCGCGACAGCGGCGCCAAGGCCGTGGTGACCGACGCCGCCAACCTTCCCAAGGTGATGGACCTGCGCGGCGCGCTGCCGGAGCTGGCCGAGGTCTATTCCGTCGACGGCGGCGCCGCGCCGGTGCGCGACTTCCACGCCGAGATCGCGGCGGGTCGGGGGTTTACCCCCGTAGACACCGCCGCCGAGGACCCGGCGCTGCTGATCTATACCTCCGGCACCACCGGCGATCCCAAGGGGGTGCTGCACGCCCACCGGGTGCTGATCGGCCACCTGCCGTCCATGGAGGCGAATCACGAGGGCTTTCCCTGCGAAGGCGACATCGGCTGGACCCCGGCGGACTGGGCCTGGATCGGCGGGCTGCTGGATATGGCGGTGCCCTGTCTCTACTACGGCCGGCCGCAGCTGAGCCACCGGATGCGCAAGTTCGACCCCGAGCACGCCTTCCGCCTGATCCGGGACGAGGGGCTGACCAGCCTGTTCCTGCCGCCCACCGCGCTGAAGCTGATGCGCCAGGCGCCGGTGCCGGAGGGGCTGCGGCTGCGCTCGGTCTCGTCGGGCGGCGAGGCGCTGGGGGCGGAGCTGCTGGACTGGGCGCGGCGGGCGCTGGGGGCGCCGGTGAACGAGCTTTACGGCCAGACGGAGTGCAACCTTGTGCTCGCCTCCTGCCACGGCGCGATGGAGGTGCGGCCCGGG
This sequence comes from Rhodobacter sp., assembly GCA_048262455.1. Taxonomy (GTDB): domain Bacteria; phylum Pseudomonadota; class Alphaproteobacteria; order Rhodobacterales; family Rhodobacteraceae; genus Psychromarinibacter. Next base: position 59,658 of record JBLXFD010000010.1, on the reverse strand, counting down.
TCCATGGGCCGGCCGCTGCCGGGCTTCGAGGTGACGCTGCTGGACGGCGGGCGCGAGGTCGCGGGGGCGGGATCGGGCGAGATCGCGGTGCGGCGCGGGGCGGCCTCGATGTTCCTGGAGTACTGGAACAAGCCGGAGGCGACGCAGGCCAAGTTCCGCGGCGACTGGCTGTGCACGGGTGACCTGGGGCGGCGGGACGCTGAGGGGTATTTCTGGTTCGAGGCGCGGGACGACGACGTGATCTCCTCTGCCGGCTACCGGATCGGGCCCGGCGAGATCGAGGCCTGCCTCGCCGGCCACGCCGACGTGGTGATGGCCGCCGCCGTGGGGGTGCCGGACCCGCTGCGGGGCGAGGCGGTGAAGGCCTACGTGGTGCTGCGCACCGGGGCGGAATGGTCCGATGCGCTGGCGGCGGCACTGGCGGACCGGGTGCGCGCCCGGGTCAGCGCCCACGTGGTGCCGCGGGTGATCGAGCCGATCCCGGCGCTGCCGATGACCGCCACCGGCAAGATCCTGCGGCGCGAGTTGCGGGCGCGGGGATAGGCGGCAGGGGCCGGAGGGGGGCGCCGCCCCCCGCTGCCTGCGGCAGCCCCCCGGGGATATTTGCAGACCAGAAGAAGCTGCAGGCGGGGCATTGAAACCGGGGCGGCGCTTGCCCAGTTTGTCGGCGATGCCTGACACGCTTGACGATCTTCACGGCCGGATCTCGGCCTGCCGGCTGTGCGCGGACCGTTTCGCCGCCACCGCCACCGCGCACCGGCCCCGGCCGGTGGCCTGGTTCGCGCCGGGCGCGCGGATCCTGGTGTCGGGGCAGGCGCCGGGGGCGCGGGTGCATGCCTCGGGGCGGCCCTTCGACGACCGTTCCGGCGACCGGCTGCGCGACTGGATGGGCATCGGGCGCGAGACCTTTTACGACCGCAGCCGCCTGGCGGTGATCCCCATGGCCTTCTGCTTTCCCGGCTACGACGCCAAGGGCGCCGACCTGCCGCCGCCGCGGCTGTGCGCCGAGACCTGGCACGACCGGCTGATGGCGGCGCTGGGGGAGGTGCGGCTGCGGCTGCTGGTGGGGGGGCATGCGCACCGCTACCACCTGGGGACCAGGGCGGGTGTGACCGAGACGGTGGCGGGCTGGCGCGACTTGCCGGCGGAGGTGATGCCCTTGCCTCATCCCTCCTGGCGCAATACCGGGTGGCTGAAGCGAAATCCCTGGTTCGAGGCCGAGCTGTTGCCGGTGCTGCGCGCGAGGGTCAAGGAGGCGCTGGCATGATGGAAACACCGCTCGACCGCGCCCATGGCGCCATGGAGGCCGCCCCCGAGGACGACGCGGCGCGGCTGCGGTTCTTCGAGCGGCTGGCGGACGCGGAACTGGTGCTGCTGCTGACCCGCGAGGCGGAGGGCGCCGAGGTCAGCCCCGAGGTCTTCGAGGTGGAGGAGGCGCGCTACGTGCTGGTCTTCGACACCGAGGCGCGGATGGCCGGCTTCGTGGGCCGTCCCGCGCCCTATGCCGCGCTCTCGGGCCGGGCGGTGGCGCAGATGCTGGCGGGGCAGGGGATCGGGCTGGGCCTGAACCTGGAGGTGGCGCCCTCGTCGATCCTGATCCCCGCCGATGCCGTCGACTGGCTGGCCGGCACCCTGGCGCGGCGTCCCGCCGAGGTGGCCGAGCGGCCAGAGGAGATCGCCGCGCCCGGCGGCGTGCCCGAGGCGCTGCTGGAGGCGCTGGACGCCAAGCTGGCCGCCGCCGCGGGCCTCGCCCCGGCCGCCTACCTCGCGCAGGTGCGCTACGCGGGCGGGCGGCCCGGGCACCTGCTGGCCTTCGTCGATGCCGCCGAGGGGGCCGAGGGCGCGCTGGCGCAGGCGGTGGGCGAGGCGCTGATCTTCTCGGGGCTGGAGGCGGGCGAGCTGGACGTGGCTTTCTTCGCCGCCTCGGACCCGGTGACGGCGCGGCTGGCCAAAGCGGGCCTGCGCATCGAGATCGCGGCGCCCGAGCGATCTGCGCCGCAGGTTTCCGCCCCCGGCATGGACCCGGACCGGCCGCCCCGGCTGCGCTGAGGCGCGGCATCGCCGCAGCCTATGGAAACCCAACTGTTATCTATTTGCCTTATGGCGCGGGGCTGGCCAATCTGCCCGCGACCGGGCGAAGAGGGAGACGCGGGATGAACATGCAGGCGCCGGTGACCGCGAACGCGCGGCACTACGAGGTCCCGAAGGTGCCCGCCGTCGTCATCTGCCTCGATGGCTGCGAGCCGGCCTACCTGGAGGCCGCCCTCGCCGCGGGCCGGATGCCCAACCTGGCGCGGATCCTGAAGACCGGGACCGAGCGGCGGGCGCATTCGGTGATCCCCTCCTTCACCAACCCCAACAACCTGTCGATCGCCACCGGCGCGCCCCCCGAGGTGCACGGGATCTGCGGCAATTACCTCTACGAGCCGGAAACCGGCCAAGAGGTGATGATGAACGACGTGCGCTTCCTGCGGGCGCCGACGCTGTTCAGCCGGTTCCAGCAGGCCGGGGCGCGGGTGGCGGTGGTGACCGCGAAGGACAAGCTGCGGGCGCTGCTGGGGGCCGGGCTGGACATGGCGGCGGGCAGCGCGGTGTGCTTTTCCGCCGAGCGCGCCGATAGTGCGACCGAGGCGGAGAACGGGCTGCAGGATGCCGCCGCCTGGCTGGGGCGGCCGGTGCCGGAGGTCTATTCCGCCGACCTGTCGGAATTCGTCTTTGCCGCCGGGGTGCGGCTGCTGGAGGAGTGGAAGCCGGACGTCATGTACCTGTCGACCACCGATTACATCCAGCACAAGCACGCCCCCGAGGCGCCGGCGGCGCTGGATTTCCAGGCGATGGTGGACGGCTACCTCGGCCAGCTGGACGCGGCGGGGGCGGTGGTGGTGCTGACCGCCGACCACGGGATGAAGCCCAAGCACGGGCCGGACGGCGCGCCCTCGGTGGTCTACGTGCAGGACCTGCTGGACGAGTGGCTGGGCGCGGCGGCGGCGCGGGTGATCCTGCCGATCACCGATCCCTACGTGGTGCACCACGGCGCGCTGGGGGCCTTCGCCACCGCCTACCTGCCCGAGGGCGCGGACCGCGGGGACATCATCGCCCGGCTGTCGCGGGTGCCGGGCCTGACCGACGTGATGGACCGCGAGGCGGCGGCCGCGCGGTTCCAGTTGCCGCCCGACCGGATCGGCGACATCGTGATGATCTCGGGAGAGACGGTCTGCATCGGCACCTCGGCGCACCGGCACGACCTGGCGGCGCTGAAGGAGCCGCTGCGCAGCCACGGCGGGCTGACCGAGCAGGAGGTGCCCTTCATCGTCAACCGCCGGATCGAGCTGCCGGAGGCGCCCGAGCTGCGGAACTTCGACGCCTTCTTTTTCGCCGCCCAGGCGGCGGCGGCATCGTGATGGAGGGGGCGGCGGCACGGCAGCCGCGCCACGCCGCGATGTTCATCGCCGGGCGCGAGGTGACGGCGGAGGGGCGCATCGAGGTGCGCCATCCCTGGGACGACAGCCTGGTGGGCACGGTGCCCGCGGGCCAGGCGGAGCACGCGCGCGAGGCCTTCCGCATCGCCGCCGCCTATACCCCGCGCCTGACGCGGCACGAGCGCCAGAAGATCCTGCTGCGCACCGCCGAGATCATCGCCGAGCGCCGCGACGCGCTGGCGCCGCTGATCACCGGGGAGCTGGGGATCTCGCTGAAGGACGCCTACTACGAGTGCGGCCGCGCGGTGGATGTCTTCACCCTGTCCGGGCAGCTCTGCCTGCGCGACGACGGCGAGATCTTCGATTGCGATGTCTCCGCGGGTGGCAAGCGGCGCAAGATCTTCACCCTGCGAGAGCCGCTGCGGGCGATCTCGGCCATCACGCCGTTCAACCACCCGCTGAACATGGTGGCCCACAAGATCGCGCCCGCCGTGGCCACCAACAACTGCATCGTCGTCAAGCCGACCGAGCTGACGCCGCTGACCGCGCTCTGGCTGGCCGAAGCGCTCTACGAGGCGGGGCTGCCGGGCGAGATGCTGTCGGTGGTCACCGGCTTGCCGAAGGACATCGGCGCCGAGATGATCGGCAACCCGGACTTCGACCTGATCACCTTCACCGGCGGGGTCGCGGTGGGCAAGCTGATCGCCGCCGGGGCGGTCTACAAGCGGCAGGTGCTGGAGCTGGGCGGGAACGACCCGCTGATCGTCTGCAACGACCTGGACGACGACGGGCTGGCGCAGGCGGCGGAACTGGCGGTGGCGGGGGCGACGAAGAACTCCGGCCAGCGCTGCACGGCGGTCAAGCGGATCCTGGTGCAGGAAAGCGTGGCCGACCGCTTCGTGCCGCTGGTGCTGGAACGGGCGCGGCAGATCCGCTTCGGCGACCCGATGGACCCGGAGACCGACCTCGGCTGCGTGATCAGCGCCCGGGCGGCCGAGACCTTCGAGGCGCGGGTGCTGGCGGCGGGCGAGGCGGGGGCCGAGATCCTCCATCACCCGGAGCGGCGCGGGGCGCTGCTGCCGCCGATCGTGGTGGACCGCGTGCCCCACGGGAGCGAACTGGTGATGGAGGAGACCTTCGGCCCGGTGATCCCGGTGATCCGGGTGCCCGACGACGACGCGGCAACCCAGGCGCTGTCGAATTCCACCGCCTTCGGCCTGTCGGCCGGGGTCTGTACCAACGACTTCCGCCGGATGCAGAGCTACATCGCGGCGTTGCGGGTGGGGACGGTGAACATCTGGGAGGTGCCGGGGTTCCGCATCGAGATGTCGCCTTTCGGCGGGATCAAGGACAGTGGCAACGGGGTGAAGGAGGGCGTGATCGAGGCGATGCGCAGCTTTACCAACGTCAAGACGTTCTCGCTGCCCTGGCCGTGATTTCTTGTGGGGTCGGATCGCCTGCGGCGATCCGAGGGGTTTTAGAGTGGTCGGATCGCCTCCGGCGATCCGACCGGCGAGGGGCGCTGCCCCTCGCGCTCCCCGGGATATTTGGAACCAGAAGAAATGGGGGGTGGGTTCTCAGTTGGTGGGGTCGTCTACCAGGCGGTCGCGGTGGAGGAGTTCGGGGAACCAGATGGCCCAGAGCGCGGTGATGGCCAGGGTGCCGGCGCCGCCGAGGATTATGGCGGGGACCAGGCCGAAGAGGGCGGCGGTGGCGCCGGATTCGAATTCTCCCAGCTCATTCGAGGCGCCGACGAACAGCATGTTCACCGCCGAGACCCGGCCGCGCATCTCGTCGGGCGTGTTGATCTGCACCAGGGTCTGGCGGATCACCACGCTGAAGACGTCCGAGGCGCCGATCACCCAGAGGAAGGCGAGGCTGAGCCAGAGGTGGGTCGACAGGCCGAGGCCGATGGTGGCCAGCCCGAAGACCGCCGTGGCGAGGTAGAGCTTGTAGCCCGCGTGGCGGCGCAGCGGGACCACCGCCAGCGCCGCGCCCACCATGGCCGCGCCCAGCGAGGGCATGGCCCGCAGCAGCCCCAGCGTCAGCGGCCCCGCGTTCAGCAGGTCGTGGGCGATGATCGGCAGCAGCGCCACCGCGCCCCCCAGAAGCACCGCGAAGAGGTCCATCGAGATCGCCCCCAGCAGCACCGGCTGGCGGCGGATGAAGTGCAGGCCCTCGAAGGCCTCGGACAGCCTGGGGGGCGCCTTGACCAGCACCTGCCCGCGGGTTCGCAGCAGCTGGTTCAGAAGCGCGCCGGCCGCGTAGAAGCCCGCGGCGATGGCGAAGGGGGCGAAGGCGCCGAGGACGAAGGCCAGACCGCCAAGCGCCGGGCCGATGATCCGCGCCACCTGGCCGGTGGTGGAGGCGAGGCTGACCGCGCGGCTGAACTCGTCCCGCGGCACGAGGTTGGCCACCAGCGCCTGCGAGGCGGGGCCGACGAAGCCGCGCACCGCGCCGAACAGCAGGAACATCACGTAGATCGCGCCGATGCGCACCTGCGGTTGCAGCACGATCAGCATCAGCGCCAGGCAAACCGCCGCGTTCACCGCCAGTCCCACGCCGATGATCCGGCGCCGGTCGTAGCGGTCGGCCAGCATGCCCGCCGCCAGCGTCACCAGCAGCCGCGGCAGGAAGGCGGCGAGGCCGACGAGGCCCAGGGCCCAAGCGCTTTCGGTGACGTCGTAGACGGTCCAGCCCACCGCCACCACCGCCACCTGGTCGGCCGCGTGCCACAGGAAGCGGCTGGACAGGTAGAAGGCCAGGTCGCGCCGCCATGTGACGGGGGTGCCCTCGGGTATACTCGTCTGTGGGCCAGTCACCGCCGCCCGCGCCCCCGCCTTGCCGCGCCGCTCAGCCGCGGCTGAGGGCGTCGAGCACCCGCGCCCAGCTGCGGGCGCCCTTGTGGAAGCTTTCCAGCGCGTATTTCTCGTTCGGGCTGTGGATCTGGTCGTCGTCGCGGCCAAAGCCGATCAGCATGGAATCCACCCCGAGGATGCTGTGGAAGTAGCCCGCGATGGGGATCGAGCCGCCCGAGCCGATGAAGGCGGCGGGGTTGGGCCATTCCTGCGAGAGCGCCTCGCGCGCCTTCTCGAAGGCGGGGTTGCCGGTGCTCATGACGCTGGCGGGCGAGGCGCCGTGTTCGCGGAATTCCACGTGGCAGTCGGCGGGGACCATTTCCCGCACATACTCGCGAAAGCTGCCGCGGATCGACTGCGGGTCCTGGTCGCCCACGAGGCGAAAGCTGATCTTGGCGCTGGCCTTGGCGGGCAGCACGGTCTTGAACCCGGCGCCGGTGTAGCCGCCGGTGATGCCGTTGATCTCGCAGGTGGGGCGGGACCAAATCATCTCCAGCCCCGAGCGGCCGTGCTCGCCCGCGGGCTGCGACAGGCCCACCTCGCCGAGGAAGGCGCGCTCGTCGAAGGGCAGTTCCTGCCACTGGCGGCGGATCTCGTCCGGCAGTTCCTGCACCCCGTAGTAGAAGCCCGGCACCGTCACCCGGCCCTCGTCGTCGTGCATCGCGGCGCAGATCTTCGCCAGCACCCGGATCGGGTTCATCGCGATGCCGCCGTACATGCCCGAGTGCAGGTCCTTGTCCGGGCCGGTGATCGTCACCTCCTCGCCCAGCAGGCCGCGCAGCATGGTGGTGATGGCGGGGGTCCGGTCGTCGAACAGGCCGGTGTCGCAGATCAGCGCCAGGTCGGGGGCGCTGAACTCGGCGGTGTTCTCCTTCAGGAAGGGCACCAGCGAGGGCGAGCCCGACTCCTCCTCGCCCTCGAGGAAGAAGGTCAGCTTGCAGGGCAGGGTGCCGTGCACCGCCTTCCAGGCGCGGCAGGCCTCGAGGAAGGTCATCAGCTGGCCCTTGTCGTCGCAGGCGCCGCGGCCGCGGATGACCTTGCCCTTGGGGGTGTCTTCCACCTGCGGATCGAAGGGATCGTTGTCCCACAGGTCGAGCGGATCGACCGGCTGCACGTCGTAATGGCCGTAGAACATCAGGTGCGGGCCGTCGCCGTCCACGTGACCCACCACCATGGGATGACCGGGGGTCGGGCGCTTTTCGGCGGTGACGCCCATGGAGGCGAGATCCTCCACCAGCCAGTCGGCGGCGCGGGCGCAGTCGTCCCGGTAGGCGGGGTCGGTGGAGATCGAGGGGATCCGCAGCAACGCCTTCAACCGCTCGGTGGCAGAATCAAGGTCGGCGTCGATGCGGGCGAGGACGGCGTCGAGGCTCATGGGAGGGTCCTTAAGGTAAACGCGGCCGGGACGGCCGGAAGATGTCCGGGCGACGGTAGCACCTGCGACATCACTGTCCAGAGAGCAGCGCCCTGACGGGTGGTGCGGGCGGGAATGCCGGGGTAGGCTTGCAAAACGATCGGCTTACGGGAGACCTCCATGCTGCGCCTTGCCACCCTTGCCCTGTCCCTTGCCCTTGTGCCCGCCCTGGCCAGCGCCCAGCCGAAAACCGGCGGCGCGGTGGAGGCGCAGCTGTTCGACACCACGAAACCCGGGCTGGCCTTCAACCAGGCGGCGCAGCTGGATGCCAAGTCGCGCGGGATGATCGAGGCGCTGGTGACCAGCAACGGCTTCAAGTACTACGGCGCGATCGCCTTTTCCCCCACCGAGGGGCTGGTGTCCGAAAGCCTGCAGGGCGCCTTCAACTACCACGACATCAACACCGCCGCCGCCGCCGCCGTGCGCGCCTGCACCGAGGCGAAGAAGCGCGCCAGCGCGGCCTGCATCCTTGCGGCGCAGATCCTGCCGCGCGGCTACAGCCCGCGCCCCTTCCAGCTGTCGCAGGACGCCACCGCCGCCTTCGCCGGATACCGCAAGGCCGGCGGCAGCGGCGCGCTGGCGATTTCCCCGGGCTCCGGCGCCTACGGTGTGGCGCGCGGGGCAGGGGCCGGGCCGCAGGCGCTGGCCGCCTGCAACGCCAAGGCGCCGCGCCGCGATTGCGTGCTGGCGGTACGGGACTGACCTGCAATTTAACGCCGGGGCGACAAATCGTACCACGGGTACATTCCAATGTTGGAATTTTAACGCGTCTTGGCTAAGGATGAACTGCCCGAAGCAGGGGGATAACGGTGGACTACACGGCACATCTGGACGGCGCGCTGCAGCGCCTGCACGACGAGGGGCGCTATCGCACCTTCATCGACATCGAACGCAGGCAGGGCCATTTCCCCCACGCCACCTGGACGCGGCCCGACGGCAGCGAACGTCCGGTGACGGTCTGGTGCGGCAACGATTACCTTGGCATGGGCCAGCATCCCGCGGTGCTGCGGGCGATGCACGAGGCGGTGGATGCCGCCGGCGCCGGTTCCGGCGGCACGCGCAACATCTCGGGCACCACGGTCTACCACAAGCGGCTGGAGGCCGAGCTGGCGGACCTGCATGGCAAGGAGGCGGCGCTGCTGTTCACCTCTGCCTATATCGCCAATGACGCCACGCTCTCGACCCTGCCGAAGCTGTTCCCCGGCCTCATCATCTATTCCGACGCGCTGAACCATGCCTCAATGATCGAGGGCGTGCGCCGCAACGGCGGGGCCAAGCGGATCTTCCGGCACAACGACCTGGCGGACCTGCGCGCCAAGCTGCAGGCCGACGATCCCGCCGCGCCCAAGCTGATCGCCTTCGAATCGGTCTACTCGATGGACGGCGACTTTGGCCTGATCGAGGAGATCTGCGATCTCGCCGACGAATTCGGCGCCCTGACCTACATCGACGAGGTGCACGCGGTCGGCATGTACGGCCCCCGCGGCGGCGGCGTGACGGAACGGGACCGGCTGGCGCACCGCATCGACATCATCAACGGCACCCTCGCCAAGGCTTACGGCGTGATGGGCGGCTACATCGCCGCCAGCGCGAAAATGTGCGATGCCATCAGGTCTTACGCGCCGGGCTTCATCTTCACCACCTCGCTGCCGCCGGCGGTGGCGGCCGGGGCCGCGGCCTCTGTCCGGCACCTGAAGACCGACCCTTCGCTGCGCGAGCGGCACCAGACCCAGGCGGCGATCCTGAAGACCCGGTTGAAGGGCCTCGGCCTGCCGATCATCGACCACGGCAGCCACATCGTGCCGCTGATCGTGGGCGACCCGGTACATACCAAGAAGATCAGCGACATGCTGCTGGAACAGCACGGCATCTACGTGCAGCCGATCAACTTCCCCACCGTTCCCCGCGGGACGGAGCGGCTGCGCTTCACCCCCTCGCCGGTGCACGGGCCCGACGAGATGGACGCCCTGATCCGGTCGCTCGATGCACTGTGGTCGCACTGTGCGCTGAATCGCGCCGAGCTGTCCGCCTGAATGTTCCAAAAGTGCATTGCGCGCTGGTCTGTGATAGCTTGTAACCAATAAGTGTTCGCGACATCGAATCGCGATCGCGGTTCGTGGGACATTGAAGGGCGTAACGAGGGGCATGATCGGGCGGCGAAACCCTCCTAAGAGCGCTGAGGCCGAGGAATCGGGGCCGAGAGGCTTCGACGACTTCGAGGTGCGCCTGGGCGACGTCATGCGCGGCGAGCGCGCGACGCTGGGCAAGTCCCTGCTGGACGTGCAGCGCGAGCTGAAGATCAAGGCCAGCTACATCAACGCCATTGAGAACGCCGATCCTTCCGCCTTCGAGACCCCGGGTTTCGTCGCCGGCTACGTGCGCAGCTACGCGCGCTACCTGGGGCTGGACCCGGAGTGGGCCTTCGCCCGCTTCTGCCAGGAGGGCCGGTTCGAGGTCACCCACAGCTTCGCCCCGGTAACCCGCGGCACCCAGAAGAAGACCCGCCGCCCCGAGGGCGCGGTGCGCGGCACCGTCTCGCGCGATCCCTTCGAGAACCCCAACACCCCCTTCATCCCGCGCGGCGAAAGCGTGCTGTCGCGGATCGAGCCGGGCGCGCTGGGGTCGGTGACGGTGCTGGTGCTGCTGGTGGCCGGGATCGGCTATGGCGGCTGGTCGGTGCTGCAGCAGGTGCAGAAGGTGCAGCTGACGCCGGTGGACCAGACCCCGGGCGTGATCGCGCAGATGGACCCGCTGGCCCCCGCCGCGCCGGGCGGGACCGAGACTGCCGGCCTCGCGCCGCCGCCCGCCGAGGCGCTGGACCGGCTCTACCGCCCGCAGGCGCTGGAGGTGCCGGTGCTGACCGCGCGGGACGGGCCGATCGTCACGCTGGATCCGCGCGACGTGGGCACGCTTGCCGGGGTGGCCGCCGCGCGTCCCGCCCCGCCGCGCGACGTGGCCGCCGCCGCGCCGCCGCCCGCCGCCGGCCCCGATGCCGCGCCGGCCGTGGCCGAGGGTCCGGTGCAGGTGATCGCCGATGCCGCGCCCGAGGTGGTGATGTTCGCCGTGCGCCCCTCGTGGGTGCGGGTGCGCGCCGCCGACGGCACGGTGCTGTTCGAGAAGATCCTCGATGCCGGAGAGCGCTACGTGCTGCCCCAGACCGAGGAACCGCCGAGCCTGCGCGCCGGCAACGCCGGGTCGGTCTACTTCCGCGTGGCGGGGCAGACCTACGGGCCGGCGGGCGACGGGCCCTCGGTGGTGCGCGACGTGGCGCTTGGCCCTGCGGAACTGACCGCCGCCTACGCCGTCGCGGACCTCGCCAAGGACCGCGAGCTGGCGCAGCTGGTGGCCAGCCTCGACTGGCTCGCCCCGCGCTGAGCCCTTAGGCGCGCGACCCGGTTGCCAGCGCGCCCCCGGACCCTTACCTGAAGGGCATCCGCAACAGACCGCCATCCAAGGACCCGCCGCGATGTCGCTGAACCCGATCCGCCCCTGGCGCAACATCGAACGCCGCCGTTCCCGCCGCATCATGGTGGGCAACGTGCCGGTGGGGGGCGACGCGCCGATCAGCGTCCAGACCATGACCAACACCGACACCTCGGATGTGGCCGCCACGGTCGCGCAGGTGCAGGCCTGCGCCGAGGCGGGGGCGGACATCGTGCGGGTCTCGACCCCCGACGAATCCTCCACCCGCGCGCTGCGCGACATCGTGCGCGAAAGCCCGGTGCCGATCGTCGCCGACATCCACTTTCACTACCGCCGCGCCATCGAGGCCGCCGAGGCCGGCGCCGCCTGCCTGCGCATCAACCCCGGCAACATCGGCTCTTCCGAGCGGGTGCGCGAGGTGATCCGCGCCGCCAAGGACCACGGCTGTTCGATCCGCATCGGCGTCAACGCCGGTAGCCTCGAGCGCCACCTGCTGGAGAAGTACGGCGAGCCTTGCCCCGAGGCGATGGTGGAATCGGGCCTCGACCACATCCGCATCCTCGAGGACAACGACTTCACCGAGTACAAGATCAGCGTGAAGGCCTCCGACGTCTTCCTCGCCGCCGCCGCCTACCAGTCGCTGGCCGAGGCCACCGACGCGCCGATCCACCTTGGCATCACCGAGGCGGGGGGGCTGATGTCCGGCACGGTGAAAAGCGCCGTGGGCCTCGGCAACCTGCTGTGGATGGGCATCGGCGACACCCTGCGCGTCTCGCTTTCCGCCGACCCGGTCGAAGAGGTCAAGGTGGGCTACGAGATCCTGAAGGCGCTCGGGTTGCGGCACCGGGGGGTCAACATCATCTCCTGCCCCTCCTGCGCGCGGCAGGGCTTCGACGTGATCCGCACCGTCGAGGCGCTGGAAAAGCGGCTGGAGCATGTGCGCACGCCCATGAGCCTGTCGATCATCGGCTGCGTGGTGAACGGGCCGGGCGAGGCCTTGATGACCGACGTGGGGTTCACCGGCGGCGGGGCGGGGAACGGGATGGTCTACCTGGCCGGCAAGCAGTCGCACCGGATGTCGAACGAGGCGATGATCGACCACATCGTGGAACAGGTGGAACGCAAGGCGGCCGAGATCGAGGCGGCCGCCGAGGCGGCGGAGTAGGGCGGGGTTCCCTTGGCGTGACGTGAGCCTGCCCGTGGGGTGGCGCGGCTTGCGTTCGGCATGGGCGCTTTATGCCTGCCAAGTCCGCGCTCCGAATGAGCGGTGCACGACAATGACACAGCGCCAGCCCGTGGGGACGGGCAGGCGCTCGCCCCGCGCCTTCGGCTTGTCCGGGGCGGATCAGCGCTTTGTTCGAATGAAGATGTAGGGCGGGGTTCACCCCGCCACGGCGCAACGCAAGCCTGCCCGTGGGATGGCGCCACCCACCTAAGGCATAGGCGCTTAATCCCCACCACATCCGCGCGCAGAATGAGCGTCGCCCTGCAGCTCCAAAGCGCCAGCCCGTGCGGACGGGCAGGCGCTCGCCCCGCGCCTTCGGCTTGATCGGGGCGGATCAGCACGTCGTTCGAATGAAGATGTAGGGCGGGGTTCACCCCGCCATGGCGCAACGCAAGCCTGCCCGTGGGATGGCGCATCTCACCATCGGCATAGGCACTTTATCCCAGCCACATCCGCACGCAGAATGAGCGTTTCCCTGCGGCCACCAAAGCGCCAGCCCGCCCGGACGGGCAGGCGCTTGCCCCCGCGCCTTCGGCTTGTTCGGGGGCTGAACGGCGCTTCGCTCGAATGGAGCGGTAGGGCGGGGTTCACCCCGCCGTGGCGCTACATCCCACGCCCTGCGCCTTCGGCCTCTCCGGGGCGCATCAGCGCAACGCGGTAGGGCAGGCTTCACCCCGCCACCCCACCACCTAACCCTAAAGGTTCTCCCCCCGGATCGCCTCGCAGACCGCCTCCGTCACCTCGAGCGTCGTCGCCTCGCCGCCCACGTCGGGGGTCAGCACCCCGTCGGCGCAGACCTTCTCCACCGCGCGCATCAGCCGCCGCGCCGCCTCCGGCTCGCCGAGGTGCTCCAGCATTTGGCTGGCGGTCCAGAAGGTTGCGACCGGGTTGGCGATGCCCTTGCCGGTGATGTCGAAGGCCGACCCGTGGATCGGCTCGAACATCGAGGGGTTGCGCCGCTCCGGGTCGATGTTGGCCGTCGGCGCCACTCCGAGGCTGCCCGCCAGCGCCCCGGCCAGATCCGACAGGATGTCGGCGTGCAGGTTGGTGGCGACGATGGTGTCGAGGCTTTTCGGGTCCTTCACCATCCGCACCGTCATCGCGTCCACCAGCATCTTGTCCCATGTCACGTCGGGAAAGTCCTTCGCCACCTCGGCCGCCACCTCGTCCCACAGCACCAGCCCGTACCGCTGGGCGTTCGACTTGGTCACCACGCAAAGCTTCTTGCGCGGGCGCGACTGGGCCAGCCGGAAGGCGTAGCGCATGATCCGCTCCACCCCGGTGCGGGTGAAGATCGCCACTTCGGTGGCCACTTCCTCGGGCATCCCCTGGTGCGCGCGGCCGCCGACGCCGGAATATTCCCCTTCGGAATTCTCCCGCACGATCACCCAGTCCAGGTCCCCCGGCCCGACCCCGGCGAGGGGCGAGGTGATGCCGGGCAGGATCCGCGTGGGCCGCACGTTGGCATACTGGTCGAACCCCTGGCAGATCGGCAGGCGCAGACCCCAGAGCGTCACGTGGTCGGGCACATCGGGCGCCCCCACCGCGCCAAAGAAGATCGCGTCGAAGTCCCGGATCTGCTCGCGCCCGTCCTCGGGCATCAGCGCGCCGGTGCGCTTGTAGCGCTCGGTGCCCCAGTCGAACTCGGTCACGTCCAGGGTGAAGCCCCCGTCGCGCCGCGCCAGCGCCTCCAGCGCCTGCAGGCCCGCTGCGATGACCTCGGGCCCGATACCGTCGGCGGGAATGGCGGCGATCCTGTAGGTCTTCATCGCGGGGGGCTCTCCTGTGTCTGGCAATGCGCGCAGACCCTAGGCCGGGGGGCGGAAGGGGTGCAATCGGATTATTGATAATCCCCGGCAGCTCCGGGCAGGCCCGAGGCGCCTCAGACCGGCGCCACCTCGGCCCCGCGCATCCGCAGGAACAGCAGCCCCAGCGCGCAGCAGACCGTGGCGCCCAGCGCCATCGGCAGGGGCGTGCCGTCGAAGGCCAGCCCCACCGGGATCGCGATCGCCGCGCCGCCGATGGTGCCCACCGCCCCGATCACCGAGGCGCCCATGCCCGCAAGGTGGCCCAGCGGCTCCATCCCCAGCGCGTTGAGATTGCCGATGGTGAGGGTGGCGAAAATGAAGATCGACTGCATCCACAGCACGAAGGCCACGAAGTAGGCCATCCCCGACAGCGCCCCCGAGACCACCAGCGCCAGCATCGCCGCCGAAAGCACCAGCTGCACCACCAGCGCCGCGCCGGCCACCCGGCGCATCCCCAGCCGCATCACGATCCGCGCGTTCAGCAGCCCGCCCGCCGCCGAGACCAGCGCCAGCACCGCGAAAACCGGCGGGAACAGGTGCGCGGCGCCGAAGGTCTCGGCAAAGATCGGCTGGGTCACCGACAGGGCGGTGAACAGCACGCCGAAGACCATCACCAGCACCGCCAGCGTCAGCACCACCGTCCGCTGGCCCAGCACCTCGCGCAGCCCGTCCCACAGCACCCGGGGGCGGAAGGGGCGGCGATGCAGGGGCTGCAGGGTCTCCGGCTGGCGCAGGAACATCCACGAGGCGATCACCAGCGCGAACAGCACGAAGGCGCCGAAGATCCCGCGCCAGCCGGTCAGCGCGATGATCCCCGCCCCGATCAGCGGCGCGGCGGCGGGCACCAGGGTGAAGACCATCATGCAAAGCGACATCACCTGCGCCATGCGCCGCCCATGGTAGAGATCGCGCACCATGGCCAGCGCCGCCACCCGCGGCCCCGCGGCGCCAAGCCCCTGCAGCAGCCGCGCCAGCAGCAGCATCTCCAGCGAGGGCGCCACCACCGACAGCAGGGCCCCCAGCATGAAGACGCCAAAGCCGCAAAGGATCACCGGCCGCCGCCCGAAGCGGT
Source organism: Rhodobacter sp. (assembly GCA_048262455.1). Taxonomy (GTDB): domain Bacteria; phylum Pseudomonadota; class Alphaproteobacteria; order Rhodobacterales; family Rhodobacteraceae; genus Psychromarinibacter. The sequence goes on along the minus strand of JBLXFD010000010.1, from coordinate 44,439 downwards.
CGGCCAGCGGCCCGGTCACCAGCGTGCCCAGCCCCATGCCCATGATGAAGACCGTCACGATCAGCTGCGCCCGGTTCGGCGACTGCGGCGTCAGGTCGCGCGCGATCGCCCCCAGCGCCGGCAGCATGGCGTCGGTGGAAAAGGCCACGGTGGCGAACATCATTGCCATCAGCGCCACGAATTCCGCCATGGACAGGGGAGGGCGGTTCATCCCCTTGTTCGCGCCAGGGAACGGGCCAGGGCGCGGGCCAGGCCGGGCGTCACGCCAGCTGGTCCTTCAGCTCGCCGATCACCTTCACCCAGGTCTCGGGCGGCTGCGCGCCCGGCACCGCGTGGCGCTGGCCCACCACGAAGGTGGGCACGCCCGAGACCCCGTGGCTGCGCGCCCAGCGGTCGCGCTCGCGGATCTCCTCGCGGTCGGCGTCGCCCTGCAGCAGCTGGCGCACCATGGCCGCGTCCAGACCGGCGCCGTCTGCGATGTCCGCCAGCACGTCGGTCTCGCCGATGTCGCGCCCCTCGTTGAAGTAGGCGGTGAACAGCGCCGCCACCACCGCCGGCTGGCGCCCCTCGATCCCGGCCCAGTGGATCAGCCGGTGCGCGTCCACCGTCGAGGGGGTGCGCGGGATCGCGGCGAAGTCGATGTTCAGCCCCGCCGCCTCGGCGGCCTCCACCACCGGCGCATAGGCCCGCACCGCGCCCTCGCGGCCGCCGAACTTCAGCTCCAGGTATTCCTTCCGGTCCATGCCCTGCGGCGGCATGTCGGGGTTCAGCATGAAGGGGTGCCATTCGATCTCGAACGGGTGGTCGGGAACCTCCGCCAGCGCACGCTCCAGATGAGCCTTGCCGATGTAGCACCAGGGACAGATCGGGTCCGAAAGGATGTCGAGTTTTACCATGGGCCGTCACATAGGCCGCGGCGCGGCAAAAGGGAATGGCTCAGGGCGCCACAGGATGCGCCGCCTCCCATTGCGCGCGCAGGGCCCGGCGGCGCAGCTTGCCGTTGGGATTGCGCGGCAGCGCGGCGACATGGACGAAGACCCGCGGCGTCTTGTAGCGCGCCAGCAGCCCGGCGGCATGGGCGGCCAGCGCGGCCTCGTCCAGCGCGGCGGGCCCGGTGTAGAAGGCGCCGATCACCGTGGCCTCGGCCTTCACCCGCAGCTCCACCGCCGCGCAGTCCTCGACACCGGGATGGCGGGCCAGCGCCGCCTCCACCTCCAGCGGCGACACCCGGTAGCCGCCCGCGTTCATCATGTCGTCGTCGCGGCCGAGGTAGGTGATGGCGCCGTCCGCCCCCATCACCGCCCCGTCGCCGGTCAGGAACCACCCGCCCCGCATCCGCTGGGCGGTCTCCGCCCCGGCGCCGGCATAGCCCAGCATCAGCCCCGGATCGCGTCTGTCCACCGCCAGGATCCCCGGCGCGCCCCGCGCCACCGGCCGCCCCGCCGCGTCCACCACCGCCACCCGGCGGCCCGGCTGCGGGTAGCCCAGCGTGCCCGCCGGCGCCGGGGTCCGCGGCGCGCCGGAGACGAAGGTGGAACACTCCGACATCCCGAAGGCCTCGTGCACCGCGGTGCCGGTGGCGGCGGTCCAGGCCTCGCGCAGGGTCTCGGACATCTTCTCGCCGGCCGACAGCGCGTGGCGCAGCTTCGGCAGCCTCGGCAGCGGCGCGCGCAGCACCTGCCGGAACACCCCCGGCGCGGCGGCGAAGATCGTGGCGTCGTGGCGCTTTAGCAGCAGCGGCAGTTGCGCCGGCGCGACCCCGGGTCCGGGGATCAGCGCGGTGGCGCCCATGGACCAAGGGTCCATCAGCCCCGTGCCCAGCGTGTAGGTCCAGTTGAAGGCGCCCGCGTGCATCACCCGGTCGTCCTCCCGCAGCCCGTACCAGCCTTCCCACATCATCCGCCGCGCCCAGATCGCCCGGTGCGCATGCACCACCGCCCGCGGCCGCCCCGAGGTGCCGGAGGTATAGACGATGTAGCCGGGCCGCTCCGGATCCCCCATGTGATAGGGCGTGGGCGGCAGGTCGCGGAAGCCCGCCAGCGCCCCGGGCCCCAACACCGGCACCCCCGGCGCCTCGGGCAGCGGCACCCCCCCGGCGGCCACCACCAGCCGCGGCGCGATCTCGGTGGCGATGGCGCTGATCTCGGGCACCGTCAGCTGCGCCGAGGTGGGGATCGGCACCAGCCCCGCCGCCAGCGCCCCCAGGTAGACCACCGGGAAATCGGGGGTATTGCCCAGCCGCATCAGCACCCGGTCCCCCGGCGCCAGCCCCTCGCCCAACAGCCCCGAGGCCGTGCCCCGCACCGCCGCCTCCAGCCGCCCGTAGGACCAGCGCTCGGCCCCCGAGGGCGTCACCACCGCCAGCGCCACCTTGTCCGGCCGTGCGCCGGCCGGCGCCAGCACGTGGGCGGCCATGTTGAAGGAGACAGGGCAGGGCGGCGGCGGCCCCTGGTCAAAGATCGCGTCCATTCCCAAGGGCTAGATCCGCCCCCCCGCCGATGCAAGCGCCGCTCTTGCGCTTCTTTTGGTCAAAAATATCCCAGGGGGGGCCGCCGCAGGCGGGGGGGGACAGCGTCCCCCCACGGATCGGAGCGCCGCAGGCGCTCCGAGACCTCAGGCCTCCAGTTCCGCGATCTCCACCCGCCGCCCCTCGGCCGCCGACAGGCGCACCGCGTCGATCACCTGCATGTTGCCCAGCCCGTCCTCCACCGGGTTGATTGGCGCGGCCGCGCCCCGGGCCACCTCGGCGAAATGCTCCAGCTGCATCACGTAGGCGTCGTGGCTCTCGCGCGGCAGCCGCTCCGGCACCATCTCCACCGTCCAGTCGGGGGTGGCGGGATGGCGCCACAGGGTCAGGTCCGGCAGGCTCAGCGCCGCGCGGGTGCCGGAATAGGCATGGGCCATCACCTCGTGCGCCGGAAACCGCGCCCGGTTCTCGCCCGCCGTCACGTCCCAGGCCCAGGGGCCGCAGCCGGCATCGGTTTGGCTGATCGTGGCGATCCCGCCGCGGGCGAAGCCCAGCACGATGCCGGCGGTATCCTCCACCGGCCGCCCGCCCCGGGCGCTCGAGACGAGGGCGGTCACGCTTTCCACCGGGCCCCAGAAGTGCCGCAGCAGGTCCACCTCGTGGGTGGCATTGATCAGCAGCGGGCCGCCTTGCCCGGGGGCCACGCGCCAGGCGACGAAATAGGGGGCGGGCTTGGTCAGGGTGCTGATCACCGTGGCGCTGACCAGCTCGCCCAGGGTCCCCGCATCGATGGCCGCCTTGGCGGCGCGGATGATCGGGTTGTGCCGGCGGTGGTGGCCCACCAGGATCGGAACGCCGGTGCGGCGCACCGCCTCGGCCAGCTGCCGGCCCTCGGCGACCGAGCTTGCCACCGGCTTTTCCATCAGCACCGGTAGCCCCGCCTCCACCAGCCGCAGCCCCAGCGGCAGGTGCAGGTCGTTGGGCGCGGCCACCACCACCGCGTCGGCGGCCCGGTCGGCGATCAGCGCCTCGACGTCCTGGTAAAAGGGCACGCCCGCCGCCTCGGCCTGGGCGCGCGCCTCGGGGACCGGGTCGACGATGGCCGACAGGTGCATGCCCCGGGCGCGTCCGAGGGTCTCGATATGGGTGCGCCCGATGACGCCGGCGCCGATCACGGCAATCCTCATGTCGCTCATGGCTGGCTTGCTCCCTATGCCCTGATTTGTGGCGGTGGTAGCGCCCGCGCGCCCGCATCTCCAGAGGTTTCGCCGCTTGAACCCCGGGGCGGGTTCTGCAACCAGTTCGGCAAGGGACGCCGGCAGGGAGGGCAGGGCATGAAGTTTCTCGTCACCGGGGGCACCGGTTTCCTGGGCCGGTTCGTCACCGCCTACCTGCTGGAGGCGGGGCACGAGGTGACCGTCTTCGACGCCCGCCCGAACCCCGCCACCCTGGACGAGATCGCGCCGGGCCTGTCCGACAGGGTGCGGTTCGTCACCGGGATGATCGAGGACGGCAGCGTCACCGAAGCGGCGGCGGGCCATGACGGGATCGTGCACCTCGCCGGGATCATGACCGCCGACTGCGCCGCCGACCCGCTGCGCGGCGCGCGGATCAACGTCATCGGCTCGCTCATGGCCTTCGAGGCGGCGCGGCTGCACGGGATCCGCCGGCTGACCTACGTCAGCAGCGCCGGGGTCTACGGGCCCGACGACGCGGAGCATCCGCACCCGATGACCCATTACGGTGCGCAGAAGCTGGCGGTGGAGGGGGCGGCGCGGGCCTACCTGCGCGACCACGGCATCTCCTCCACCGGGTTCCGGCCCTTCATCGTCTACGGGCCCGGCGCCAGTTCCGGCATCGCCGCCGGTCCCTCCATCGCCTGCGCCGCGGCGCTGCGGGGGGCGCCGGCGGTGATCCGCTATTCCGGCCGGGTGGGCTTCGTGCACGTCACGGACGTGGCGCGGCTGATGGTGGCGGCGGTGCTGCACGGGGGCGAGGGGGCCGAGGTCTACACCCTCTGCGGCGAGACGGCGGAGATGACGGACTTCGTGGCGCTGCTGCAGGCGCGGGTGCCGGGGGCCGAGGTCACCATCGACGGCGCGGCGCTGCCGATCCCGCGGACGCTGGCCTCGCACCCGATGCCGCCGCACCTGGCGGCGGTGCCGGTGACGGGGCTGGAGGCGGGCATCGACGCCACGCTGGACTTCTACCGCGAGCGCGGGTTGCACCAGCCCGCCTGAAACACTGGCTGACCAGAGACGCTGCCCGCCTCAATCCTCCGCGCCGCCGAAGCGCCCGTGCTCTGTCTTGTCCCAGTGGAACGGCCGGGTCAGCAGCTCGAACAGCCCGCGCCAGGCCGCCAGCGCCGCCAGCGGGAAGTAGAAGTGCAGCGTCAGCACCCATGGCAGCAGGTGCCGGTGCCCCTTGCCGCGCACCGCGACCAGCCCCACCGCGATCGAGATCAGCTCGGACACCAAAAAAGCCCCCAGCAGCGCGCCGTAGGTCAGCCGGTCCGCGAAGGTGCCAGCGCCAGTGCCCGGCCCGCTCCCGAGCTCCGGCGCAAAGGGATGCGGCATCCCCAGCGGCACCAGCCAGAACAGCCAAAGCAGCGGCGCCAGCAGGAACTGCGAGATGGTTCCGAGAAACAGCAGCTGCACCCCGAAGAACCGGACCGGCCCCAGCTGCCGCCACAGCTGCCGCGGGTGCCGCATGTGCACCGTCCAGGTCATCATATAGCCCTTCAGCCAGCGCGAGCGTTGCCGCACCCAGGGCCAGACGCTGCAGTTCGCCTCTTCAGCGGTGACGGAGCCGATCAGCTCGGTCACGTAGCCGTGGCGCGCCAGGCGCAGGCCCAGGTCTGCGTCCTCGGTGACGTTGTGGGCGTCCCAGCCCCCCAGCCGTTCCAGCACGTCGCGGCGGAAGAACAGCGAGGTGCCCCCCAGCGGCACCACCAGCCCCAGCCGCGCCATGCCCGGCAGCACCACCCGGAACCAGGCGGCGTATTCCACCGCGAAGCAGCGGGCCAGCCAGTTGCGGCGGGAATTGTAGAAGTCCAGCGTCGCCTGCACGCAGGCCAGTTCCACCCCGCGGGAATGGAACCGGCGCACCACCGCCCGGATCTGCCCCGGGTCCGGCGCGTCCTCGGCGTCGTAGACCCCGACAAGCGTGCCGTGGCAGAAGTCCAGCGCGTAGTTCAGCGCCCGCGGCTTGGTCTTCAGCGTGCCCTCGGGCACAACCAGCGCGCGCATCTGCGGCGGCAAGTCCAGCCTGTCCAGCGCCTCGCGGGTGGCAGTGTCGGAGGTCTCGACGATCAGCAGCACCTCCAGCAATTCGCGCGGGTAGTCCAGCCGGTCCAGCCGTTCCACCAGCCGGGGCAGGATCACCTGTTCGTCGAACAGCGGCACCAGCAGCGAGACCCGGGGCAGGCGGGCGATTACCGCGCCCGGCGGCGCCTCGGCCGGGGTGCCGGGGGGCGGCGTGTCCTCGGGCGGGGCGCGCAGCTGGCTGATCAGGGCCGCCAGCTTCAGCCCGCTGTTGGCCAGCAGCGTCAGCACCGCCCAGAGGGTGAACAGCCGGACCGCACCGACCGGGTGGAAGGCCATCACGATCACCAGCATCATGAAGATCGCCAGCGCCGCCGGGTGGGCGCGGCTGATGCCGAAGCCGATGCCGCGGCAGCTTTCCTCCCCCGGCACCCGGGTTTCGGCCCGGCAGATCAGCGCCCGCGGGCGCAGCGCCGCCACCGCGCGCTGCAGGTCGGTTTCCGCCGCCACCGCCATCCGCACCGCGCCGAACCGGTCGCGCAGCCCCGGCAGGTGGTCGGCGAAGGCGGCGGGGCGGCTGGTGGCGATCAGGGTGACGCCGTCCTCGTGCTTCCACGGCAGCAGCCCGTGGCGCAGGCACTGGGCCGGGTTCATCGCGGCGGCCAGCGCCGGGTCCGGCGGCTCGGCGACCAGGTCGGCGCGGCGGGCGCCGTGCTGGCGGGCGATGTTCTCGTACAGCCCGGCGCTGTCGATCAGCCGCGCGGCCAGCAGGATCTCCCCCAGTTGCGCGTCGCCGCGGGCCTGCCGGGTCAGCGCCGCGTGCCGGGCCTCGGGGCTCAGCAGCCCGCGGTCCACCAGCAGCTGCCCCAGCCGTGGCCGCAGCGGCGCCACCGCCGCCGTGGCGGGGGCGAGGGCGTGCTCCTCGGGCAGGGCCTGCGCCGGGGCGGGATGCGGCGCGGGGACCAGCGCCGGGGGCGGCCCGAAGCGCCGGGGCGGTAGCGGATGGAGGGTGGTCGGTTTCACCGCGGTCACCTTTCAGTGTCGCGGCAGAGCCTCGCCAAAAGCGGTTAAATTACCTTTAAGCCCACCTCGGGGCGGGCGAGGAAAAGAGGCAGCGCCGCTCAGCGCGGCGCCATCGTCTCCACGAACCGCTCGAACAGGTAGTAGCTGTCCTGTGGACCCGGCGAGGCCTCGGGGTGGTATTGCACCGAGAAGACCGGCCGGTCGCGGTGGCGGATGCCGCAGTTCGAGCCGTCGAACAGCGACACGTGGGTCTCCACCACGTCCGCCGGCAGCGTCTGGCTGTCCACGGTGAAGCCGTGGTTCATCGAGGTGATCTCGACCTTCCCCGTGACCAGGTCCTTGACCGGGTGGTTCGCGCCGTGGTGGCCGTGGTTCATCTTGACCGTGTTGGCCCCCAGGGCGCGGGCCAGCATCTGGTGGCCGAGGCAGATCCCGAAAACCGGCATGTCCGACCGTTCCAGCACCTCGCGGATCATCGGCACCGCGTATTCGCCGGTGGCCGCCGGATCGCCCGGGCCGTTGGACAGGAACAGCCCGTCGGGCTGGTGGGCCAGCACCTCGTCGGCGGTGGCACTGGCCGGCAGCACGGTGACGTCGCAGCCCGCCGAGGCAAGGCAGCGCAGGATGTTGCGCTTGGCGCCGTAGTCCACCGCGACCACCTTGCGGCCGGGCTCGGTGCGCGCGGCGTAGCCCTCGGGCCAGGCCCAGCGCATCTGGTCCCAGCGGTAGGACTGCGCGCAGGTGACGCGGCCGGCCAGGTCCAGCCCCACCAGCCCCCGGAACGACCGGGCGGCGGCGACCAGCGCCTCGATGTCGAACTCGCCCGAGGGCGCATGGGCCAGCGCCACGTGGGGCGCGCCCTGCTGGCGGATCGCGCGGGTCAGCCGGCGGGTGTCGATCCCGCCGATGCCGATCCGGCCGCGCCGGCCCAGCCATTCCGACAGCGGCCCGGCAGAGCGCCAGTTCGACGGCTCGGTCGGGTCCCACTTTACCACCATGCCCTCGGCCACCGGGTCGGCGGTCTCGTCATCGTCGGGGTTGACGCCGACGTTGCCCACGTGGGGAAAGGTGAAGGTGACGATCTGCCCGGCGTAGGAGGGATCGGTCATGATCTCCTGGTAGCCGGTCATGGCGGTGTTGAAGCACAGTTCCGCCGTGGTCTGGCCCTCGGCGCCGAAGCCGCGCCCGAAGAACAGCGTGCCGTCCGCGAGGGCGAGGCACGCCGTGGCATTGTCCGGTCCGCGCGAGAGGGGCATGGGGCGACTCCTTGTCCGTGATCGCGCGGAACCTATGCCCGCCTCGCGGCGGAATCAACCCGTGGGCGCAAATCGGGTTACGCAACGATTTCAATCATTTGCAACATTCGGTGGCAGTTGCGCGACAGGCGGCCGCGCAGTATGGTGCGCCTTCGCGAAACCTCAAGGGGAGAGGACCGCTTTCATGGACATGCGCAGCCGCATCAGCCAGGAGCTGAAGGACGCGATGAAAAGCAAGGATACCGCGCGTCTTTCGACGCTGCGGCTGATCAACGCGGCCATCAAGGACAAGGACATCGCGCTGCGCGGCGAGAGCGAGGGCGAGCGTGCCGGCGTCGGCGACCCCGAGGTGCTGGCGATCCTCGGCAAGATGGTCAAGCAGCGCCAGGAAAGCGCCCGCGCCTACGAGGAGGGCGGCCGGCTGGACCTGGCAGAGAGGGAGCTGGCGGAGATCGGGGTGATCGAGGATTTCCTGCCGCGCCAGCTGACCGAGGCCGAGGTGGCCGCCGCCGTGGACAAGGCGATCCGCGCCACCGACGCCAGCTCTATCCGCGACATGGGGCGGGTGATGGGCGAGCTGAAGGGCCGCTACACCGGACGGATGGATTTCGGCCGGGTGGGGCCGATGGTGAAGGAACGGCTGGGGTAGAAGGGTCACAGGGCCGGCGCCGAAGAGCGTGAGCGCTTCCTCACCGTATCAGCGCCCGCCACCAGACCGGCCGCCGACCCTCGTTGCGACAAGAGCACCCGGCCCGGAACAAGGCACGCAGTGCCGCCGGGCCAGCGCCCGTCCGTCCCCCGGGCGGGCGCTACGTCGACGTTGGCGCGGGGGTGGAGCGGGGACGTGGCGGTGCCATAAATCCATGACCACCGGCGTATGGAGCGCCCACCCACGGACAGGCGCTGGCCCTTTGCTGTGAAATAGGCAACCGGCCCGGAACAAGGCACGCAGTGCCGCCGGGCCAGCGCCCGTCCGTCCCCCGGGCGGGCGCTACGTCACCGTTTGCGCGGGGGTGGAGCGGGGACGTGGCGGTGCCATTAAGTGGCGACCACCAGCGTTAGGGCGCCCACCCACGGACGGGCGCCGGCCCTCCGTTCCGCTCCCGAATTCCCCTCCCGCAGTCGTGGTTTCTTAACCTCTCTGCGCCATGCATTCCCCGCCACGACCCGCGCTGACACAATTCTGCCGAATTCGGCTGGAACAGAAGGAGACAAACATTGAAGCCGCCGAAAAGGCGGTCGCAGCAGGATTGAGAGAGTAGTTCATGCCCCTTCCCATCGTCGCCTCGCTCTGGATCGGCGGAAGCCTCAGCTTCCTGGAGCAGCTTTGCCTGCGCTCCTTCGTCGATCACGGCCACCGTACGATTCTCTATACCTACGGCACCGTCGCCAACGTGCCGCCGGGGATCGAGGTGATGGACGCCAACCTCATCTTTCCCAACGAGAATTACATCCGCCACGCCCGCTCCGGCTCGCCCGCCGTGCATGCCGACGCCTTCCGCTACCGGATGATCGAGCTGCAGAACGTGATCTGGGTGGACGCAGACATGCTGTGCATGCGGCCCTGGGACTTCCACGACCAGTGGGTCTTCGGCTGGGAAAAGCCGGGCAAGCTGGTGTGCAACGCGGTGCTGGGACTGCCGCGCTTCTCAAAGACGCTGGCGAAGCTGAACGAGCTGTGCAGCGACGAATATCCCATCGCCCCCTGGGCCGCCCCCGCCGAGAAGGAGCGGCTGGAGGCCGCGGCCCGCGCCGGCACCCCGGTCCATGTGTCAGAGCTGGAGTGGGGCGTCTGGGGCCCCGCCGCTCTGACCCATTTCCTCAATGAAACCGGCGAGATGCGGCACGTCCTGCCGCAGGAGGCCTTCTTTCCTATCTCCTTCAAGCGCCGCCGCGCGCTGCTTTCGCCCGGCATGCACATCGAGGAGGAGCTGACGCCCGCCTGCTACGGCGTGCACCTGTGGAACCGCCGGGTGCGCCGGCGCATCGTCACCCATGAGGGCGGCGTGCCGCAGCCCGACAGTTTCCTTGGCCGCGCGCTGGTGCGCCACGGCATCGACCCGATGCTGGCGCCGATCCCCGACGTGCCCCCGGCCCACGTGCAGGCAGAGCGCGAGGCGGCCGAGGGCCGCGCAGCCCGCCGCGCCGGGGCCGCGCCCGCAAAGGCCCAGGCGGCCCCCGAAGCGCAGGACGACGACGACGACGACGGCCCGCTTTCCACCAACCCCAACGTGGTGCCGGTGCCGCCGCAGGCGCTGGCGGAGATGCCGGTGATGCCCTCGCGCCAGACGCCGGAATACCAGGCGATGATCGACGGGCTGGAAGGGCGCACCGGCAATATCACCGGCTGGCTCAAGGACCCCGAGACGCCGATCCGCAACGACAAGATCCTGATCGTCACCTCGATGAAGAACGAGGCGCCCTTCATCCTCGAATGGATCGCCTACCACCTCGGCATCGGCGCCACGCACTTCCTCGTCTACACCAACGACTGCACCGACAATACCAACGCCATGCTGGACCGGCTGCAGGCGCTCGGCCACGTCACCCGCCGCGACAACCCGTGGGACCCGGCCTCGGGCAAGAAGCCGCAGCACGAGGCGCTGAAGGACGCGGTGGACCAGCCTTGCTATGCCGAGGCGGACTGGGTGCTGACCATCGACGTGGACGAGTTCGTCAACATCCACGTGGGCGAGGGGAGGTTCGAGGACCTGCTGCGCGCCAGCAACTGGCCCAACGTCGTCTCCTTCACTTGGAAGTTCTTCGGAAACAAGGACGTGGCGGCCTACGAGGATCGCCCCGTCACCGAGCAGTTCACCGCCTGCGCCCCGGAATTCATCCCCAAGCCGCGGCTTGGCTGGGGCTTCAAGTCGATGTTCCACAAGTCCGCGCCCTACCGCCGGCTCGGCGTCCACCGCCCCCTCGGGATCGAGGAGGAGGAGGCCGACGAGGTGCGCTGGGTCAACGGCTCCGGCCGGGCGATGCCGGACCAGCTGCTGACCAACAACGGCTGGCGGTCCACCAAGCGGTCGGTGGGCTACCGGCTGGCGACGCTGAACCACTACATCCTGCGCTCGGCCGACAGTTTCCTGGTGAAGCGAGAGCGCGGGCGCATCAACCATACCGAGCACGACCAGGGGATCGAGTACTGGACCCGCCGCAACTACGCGACTGAAACCGACGACCGCATCGTCGCGCGCCACGCGCTGATGCGTCCGGTGCTGGACGGCTTCATGGCCGACGCGGCGCTGGCGCAGCTGCACGCCGAGGCGGTGGACTGGCACCGCGCCCGGATCACCCACCTCAAGGCGCAGGACGACTACCGCGACCTATACGAGGACCTGCTGCGCCCGGATCGCCCCGACGCGCTGTTCATCGACAAGAGCACCGAGGCGCTGGAAGAGGCCAACCGCGACCCCGATGCCGAGGGTCCCGCCCACCCGGCGCTGCAAATGCGCCCGGCGATGCCGCTGGGACAGCTGAAACACGTGGTGCCGCCCCCAAGCGCCGCCACCGCGCCGCTGCACCACCGCTTCAACGACGCCCGCCGTATGGCCATGCGCAACCGCGGCTTCCTGTGGGAGGGGCAGGAAAACGCGCTGATGTTCGTGCCGCGATCGAAGCGGCTGGTGGTGACCTTCGACAACCTCAGCGTGGTCAAGACCGACGAGCAGCGTTTCCCTTGGGGTTACCGGCTGATCGCCGAGGACATGAACTGTTCCGTCCTCGGCGTCATGGCGGTGCAGCGCAACTGGTTCCGCAAGGACTTCGTGCACGAGGCCTTCGACGCGCTGCGCGACCAGGGGTTCTTCGAGCAGTTCGACGAGGTACTGTTCTACGGCGCCTCCATGGGCGGCTTCGGCGCGCTGGTCTACAGCCAGTGCGCGCCGGGCAGCCACGTGCTGGCCATCGCCCCGCAATCGACGCTGGACCGGCGGATCCTGCCGGACGAGGACCGCTGGGGCTGGACCGCGCGGCTGGACTGGGACGGGCCCTACGCCGACGCCGCGGCGGCGGTGCAGGGCGGGGCGGCGGGCGAGGTGTTCGTCATTGCCGATCCCTACTTTGCCCCCGACCACGCGCAGGTGGACCGGATCCGCGGCGACAATGTCACCTGGCTGCACACGCCCTTCATGGGCCACCAGCTGCCAAATGCCTTCGCGAACATGGGGATCCTGAAGCAGATCCTCTATGCCGCCGCCGGCGGAACCCTGGACAAGGCGCTGTTCTACAAGCTGTTTCGCGCCCGTAACGAGTTGCCTCGGTACCAGCACGACCTGCTGATGCAGGCCGAGCAGCGCGGCAAGCTGAGGTCGGCGATCCGGGTCTGCGAATACACGCTGGCCCGCCGCGACGCCGGCAACATCAAGGCCACCAAGCGCCGGCTGGAAGAGCAGCTGGCGGGCCAGGCGAAACAGGCGGCGGAGTAGCGGCATGGCGGACAACAGGCTCATCATCACCTGCATGAAGAACGAGGCGCCCTTCATCCTGGAATGGGTGGCGCATCACCGGGCGGTCGGGTTCGACGATTTCCTGGTCTTCACCAACGACTGCGACGACGGCACGGTGGAGCTGCTGGACGCGCTGGCCGCCAACGGCGTGCTGACGCGGATGGACAACCCCTACCTCGAGATGGAGGGCGGGATGAACCCCCAGAAGGGGGCGCTGCACTACGCCAACGACCTGCCGCAGGTGGCGGATGCAGAGTGGATCATGGTCGCGGACGTGGACGAGTTCGTGAACATCCACGCCGGCGACGGCACGCTGGAGGCGCTTTGGCAGGCGACGGGGCCGGTGGACGCCATCTCGATGCAGTGGCGGCTGTTCGGTTCGTCGGACGTGACGGAGTACCGGGACGGGCTGGTAATGGAGCAGTTCGAACGCTGCGCCCCCACCTTCTGCCCCAGCCCGGTGCAGGCCTGGGCGGTCAAGACCCTGTTCAACACCCGCTGTGGCAAGTGGCCCTGCGGGCGGTTCAAGCGGCTGGGGGTGCACCGGCCCATCGATCCCGGCCGGGGCGCCACCGCGCAGACCCGCTGGGTCGACGGCTGCGGGCGGCCGGTGCTGACCAAGTTCGTTGGGGACGGCTGGCGTTTCGGCACGCATTCGGCGGGCTACGACCTGGTGACGCTGAACCACTACGCGGTGCGCTCGGCGGAAAGCTTCGTGGTCAAGCGCGACCGGGGGCGGGTGAACCACGTGGACCGCGACCAGGGGCTGGCCTACTGGCTGCGGATGAACTTCAACATGGAGGCCGACCGTTCCATTCGCCGGCACCTGCCGCGCACCAAGGCAGAGCGCGACAGCCTGCTGGCGCTGCCCGGGGTGGCGGAACGGCACGAGGCGGCGGTGGCCATGCACCGGGCAAAGATCGCGCAGTTGCTGGAGCGGCCTGATACGGCGGCGTTTTACGGTGAAATCACGTCGGAGCGCATGCGCCTGATCTCGCGGCACCTGAACCTGCTGAACCGGCAGATCTTCACCGAGGGCCCGCACCTGATCCCCGAGGACGTGTTCGAGCGGGTGGCCCGGGTGCCGGAACTGCTGGCGGGGTAGGCCCCGCCAGAACTGGCCCAGCCCGAATAGCGCCGAAGGCGCCGGGCGAGCGCCGGCCCGTCCCGCGGGCTGGCGCTTTGGTTATGGTTATGCGGAAGTCCTCGAAAGAGGGGCTTGGCAAACCGCCTTGCTCACCCGTTGCAGCGCCATCCCCCGGACCGGCGCTGCCCGGCTTGGCCGGTCGCCTGCCTGAACCGCCTCACTCCGTCAGCCAATCCGGCGTTTGCCCCGTATCGTCAAGTGCTTGCCGCGCGACCTTCAGGCGTCGCTTGAAGGCTGGGGCGTTCATCCGGCTCAGCACGTGGCTGCAGTACATCGCCATCAGGTAAGGCCGCTGCAATTCGTCGAGGTGGTACAGCACGTTGCGCAGGTAGCGCGAGTGATTGCGGCGCCCGCGCAGCATCGCGTAGAAGCCCTCGGTCGTCAGGCGCCCCTCGGCCGCTTCCTCCACCAGCCGGTGCAGCAGGTCCATCTCGCGCAGCGAGCGGGCCACGTCGTTCAGGTGGCGGGCCTTCAAGTGGGTGACATTGGGGCCGCGAAACAGGCTGGCGTGCACCGAATCCATCGGCTCCAGCGGGTCGTACAGGATGAACGCGGCGGCGGCGCCCTCCAGCATGTCGGGGGCGTAGCCGTAACGCTCGGTGAAGTTCAGCCGCCGCGCGGCGGGAAAGCGGCGGTCCCATCCCGCGCGGTCCACGTCCAGCGTGGCCTGCGGCGAGATCGCCATGACCGTGGCCCCGGGCGCCACCACCGAAAAAGCGGCGGCCGCGTAGCCGCCCATGCCGGCGCCGAAGAAGGTAACCTGGTCGAATTCCTCGAAAAACGCGTCATCCACCAGGTCGTCGAGGAAGGCATAGACCGCCTCGCTGCGGAACCAGGTCTCGCCGTTGGCGGCGAAATGCAGCACCGACCAGTTCTTGTCCTCGGCGAAATCCAGCCCCAGCGGCAGCCCGTTTTCAGAGCTGTTCAGCGTGTCCTGGATCCGCTCGAAGGTCACCAGCAGCTTCGGCCCGCGGGCGATGAAGCTGACGGAATGCACGTCGTCCAGCAGGTGCTGGAACCCCTCGGCGCCGATCTCTGATTTCAGGCCGTCCAGCATCTCGTCGGGGCTGGCGGCTTTGTTCATGGTCGCGGCGTCTGACATGGGTCGATCCTGTATTCTCTTCTGCCCGGTGCTCTGGCACCCCGGCAGTTGTCCTGCCGATCCTGTTGTAGCGCGCCCCGGCCTTGCGGCATCCCGGCCCGGCTAGATGGCCCGGAAAAATGGCCGCGGGTTTGACCGAACCTTGGCTTTGCGGGGGCGCCCGCCGCGGCGGGCCGTTCCCGCCGGCACGGGTGACGGATCGGCAACGACGACGCGCTGCGGGGCGATCTGTCCACAGCTTCCTTATTCTGGGCATAATTGCGTGGAACGAACAGGGCAATCGAGCAAGAAACGGATGGCGCCGAAAAAGGGCGCTACATTTATGACAGGCGATTTCATGACGGAACAGGCCCCGTGAGGGTTCTGCTGATCTCGGCGCTGCGCGACGAGGGGCCACACCTGGCCGAATGGGTCGCGCACCACCGCGCCATCGGCGTGACCGATTTCCTTTTGTTCTCCAACGACTGCAGCGACGGCACCGACGCGATGCTGGACCTGCTGGCGTCCATGGGCGTGGTGCACCTGCGCAACGAGGTGCGGCCCGGCAAGTCGGTGCAGTGGACCGCATTGCGCGCCGGCTGGCGGCACGATCTGCGCAAGGCCGCGGACTGGGTGGTGACCATCGACAGCGACGAGTTCATCAACCTGCGCGCGCCCCTGAAGACGCTGGGCGACCTGGTGGCGCGGGTGCCCGAGGCGGACGCGGTGGTGCTGCCGTGGCGGCTGTTCGGCCATGCCGGCGCGCGGCGGCTGACCGAGGCGCCGACCACCGCCGCCTTCACCCGCGCGGCGCCGCCGGGCTGCGACTACCCGGTGGGCTCGCGCCAGTTCAAGACGCTGTTCCGCCGCCATGGCCCCTTCGGGCAGATCGGCGTGCACCGGCCCCGGGTGCGCCCGGGCACGGCGGCGCGCTGGGTCGACGGCTCGGGCCGGCCGATGCCGGAGTGGTTCGCCAATGCCGAGGCGCGGATCACCCTGTTCGGGATGGAGGAGGCCAGCGACCTGGTGCAGCTGAACCACTACTCGCTGCGCAGTGCCCAGAGCTTCCTGCTGAAGCGCCAGCGCGGGCTGCCGAACCGGCAGGGCAAGGCGATCGACCTGATGTACTGGGTGGAGCGGAACTTCAACTGCGTCGAGGATACCTCGATCTCGCACCTCGGTGATGGCACCCGCGCCTGCCTTGAAGAGATCATGGCGCTGCCCGGCTTTGCCGACTTGCACGCCGCCGCCCACGCGCACCACCACGCGCGGTTCGAGGCGCTGCTGCGGGACGAGGCGGAGCTGAAGCTTTACGGCCGGCTGCTGCTGGCGGCGGGCAGCACGCCTTTGCCGGCGGCGGACGTGACGGACCTGATCGCGCGGTTCCGGGCGGGGCCGGCGCAGGCGGGAAGCGGGGCCGGGGAACAGGAGAGGGCGGGCGATGACTGAGATGTTCCTTCGGCGCGAGCTGGGCAGCCAGACCCACGGCGGCATCACCTTGATCGAGGCGCTGCGCTGGCCGACACCGCTGGGCAGCACCCTGCGGCTGTGGCTGGGCCGCGGCACCGAGGCCGGGACGCTCAGCGAGGCGGCCGGCGGCGAGGCCGAGGTGCGCGGCGTGGCAGAGGCCGCCGGGCGCGCGGTGGTGACGGCGGCGGCGGGCGCGGGGCAGGGGCCGGTGGTGCTGGCCTCGCTGGAGGGGCCGCTGGAGGTCGCCACCCGGGCGCCCGAGCCGGAGCTGTTCGAGGGGCGCGACACCCTGTGCGCCCAGCGTCACCGCGAGCCGCCGGAGGCGGTGGCGGATTGGCTGCGCTACCACGTGGCCCATCACGGGGCCGAGGCGGCGCTGATCCTCGACCGCGGCGCGCCCGGCCCGGAACGCGAGGCTTTCGCGGCGGCGCTGGAGCCCCTTGCGCGCGGGATCGAGGGCCTGCACCGGCTGGTGCTGGTCAGTGCCCCGCTGCCGCTGGGCCGGCCGGACACCCCCGCCTTCGGCGATCCCGCCACCGCCCCGCGCCGCTGGAACGCCGAGGCCGCGCCCGACCCTTGGCTGGCGCCGCTGGACGAGCCGATGCTGCACGACGCGCTGCGCTGGCGCTTCCTGTCGCGCGCCTCAGGCGTGCTGGCGCTGGATTGCTGCGAGCTGCTGGACCCGCGCGAGGACCCGAATGTCTTCGAGGTGGCGCGGCAAAGCCCCGAGGGGCTGGTGACGCTGCCGGGCGAGGCCGGATTCGCCTGGCGCATCCGCAAGGACAGCGCGCCGGCCCTTGCCGACCACGTCTGCCGCGCCGTGCCGCCGATCCCGGTGGAACGCCGCTGGGTGGTGACGCCGGGCCGCTGCCGGCCGCAGCACCTGTGGCTGCAGTCGGGGGTGGACGGGCTGCGGCCGGTGCGGGCGCAGGGGCTGTCGCACCTGCGCTGCATGACGCTGGTCTTCGACCGCTCCGAGGGGCGCGAGCTGGTGGTGCGCGAACGGCTGGACGCCGACCCCGCGCTGGTGGACCGCGCGACCGGCCCGCTGGCGGGCAACCCGATCCTGCCGCCCCGGCGCCGGGCCGGAGAGCCGCTGCCAACCCGCCTGCCGCCGCCGCCCTCCGAGCGGACGGTGGTGGTGACCTGCATGAAGAACGAGGGGCCGTTCATCCTGGAATGGCTGGCGCATCACCGGTCGATCGGGGTGGATGACTTCGTGGTCTATTCCAACGACTGCGACGACGGCACCGACGAGATGCTCGACCTGCTGGCGGCCCGGGGCCTGCTGGTGCACCGCGAGAACCCGGTCAAGGACGTGGGCGGCAAGCCCCAGCGCGCGGCGCTGACCGCGGCGGCGGAGGAAGACCTGGTGCGCGGCGCCGGGTGGATCCTGCCGATCGACGTGGACGAGTTCGTCAACATCCACTGCGGCGACGGCACGCTGAAGGATCTCTATGCCGCGACCGAGGGGGCCAATGCCATCTCGCTGACCTGGCGGCTGTTCGGCAACGACGGCATCGACCGGTTCGAGGACCGGCCGGTGACAGAGCAGTTCACCCGCTGCGCGCCGAAGGTGATCCGCCGGCCGCACCAGGCCTGGGGGATGAAGACGCTCTACCGCAACCAGGGCCTGTTCGGCCGGCTGGGGGTGCACCGCCCGCGCGACCTGAACCCCGAGGCGATGGACGAGCTGCGCTGGGTCAACGGCTCCGGCAAGCCGATGCCCGAGGTCTACCTGCACGCCGGCTGGCGCAGCCGGATGGACAGCTACGGCTACGACCTGGTGACGCTGAACCACTACTCGGTGCGGTCGGCGGAAAGCTACATGGTCAAGCGCCGGCGCGGCCGGGTGAACCACGTGGCGCACGACCAGCGCGAGGGTTACTGGTTCCGCATGAACAACAACGCCGAGCCGGACCTGTCGATCGGCCGCCACGCCGCCCGCCTGCGTGCGGCGATCGCCGAGCTGATGGCCGACCCCGAGATCGCCGCCGCCCATGCCCGCAGCGTCGCGCGCCACCGCGAGGTGATCGCCGAGCTGGCCGGGGACGAGGATTACGCCGCGCTCTACGCCTCGATCACCTCGGAGCGGATGAAGCGGATGTCACAGCGGCACCGGTTCTTCGGGCTGAACGTCTTTCTCAACGGCCCCGCCGTGGTGCCCGACGAGGCGCTCGCGCCGGACCTGCCGCCGGATTACTTCTTCGACTGCCCGCCCCCCAAGGGGCGGCAGCTGCAATGACCCCCTCGGTTGCGCCGCTGGCGGCGCCGCTGTATTTCCACCCCGGCGCAGACCCCTGCGCCGCGCATTCGGAAGGATCTCCATGAAGTTCGGAAACCCGCCGGTCACCTTCGTCTATCACCTCGGGGTGCATTGCACCGACGACGACCTGCTGATGCGCTCGCTGCTTCAGAACGGCAAGGAACTGCAGGACCGCAAGGTCATCGTCCCGCGCCCGCGCACCTACCGGCGCGAGGTGATGGAGGCGCTGTACAAGCACCATGGCGATCCGATCCCCGAGAACGAGCAGCTGGCGCTCTACGAGACCATCCTGAAAGGCTACCCGGCCGAGCGGGTGATCCTGGGCGACCAGGACTACCTGACCCCGCCGCAGGGGGTGTTCGAGCACACGCAGCTTTATTCGAAGGCCGGGTTCCGGTCGATGTGGCTGCGCTACCTGTTCCCCGAGAACCCCTGCGAGTTCTTCTTCGCCATCCGCAACCCCGCCAGCTACCTGCCGGCCGCCATGCGCCAGAAGAACATGCCCGCCTTCGAGACCTTCGTGAACGGCACCGACCCGCTGAAGATGCGCTGGAGCAGCGTGGTGGAGCGGATCCGCAAGAACAACCCCGACAGCCGCATCGTGGTCTGGTGCAACGAGGACACCCCGCTGATCTGGCCGCAGGTGCTGCGCGAGATCACCGGGACCGAGGCCGACTACCCGTTCCGCGCCGACAACGACGTGCTGAAGACGATCATGCGCGAGGAGGGGTTCGAGAAGATGCAGGCCTACTTCGCCACCAGCCCCGCGCTTGGCGAAAGCCACCGCCACCGCGCCATCGCCGCCTTCGTGGACAAGTACGCGTTGGACGACGGGCTGGAGGAGGAGATCGACCTGCCGGACTGGACCCCGGACCTGGTCGAGGAGGTGTCGGAGAACTACGAGGCCGACGTGGAGCGGATCGAGCGGATGGAAGACGTGACCTTCATCGCGCCTTAGGGGCGGGTTTCCGACGTGCAGCACAGGACCGGCGCCCGTCCTGCGGGTCGGGCGTTTGCTTTTGGGTCAGGCATGAGCACCCGGCCCGGAACAAGGCGCGCAGCGCCGCCGGGCCAGCGCCCGTCCGTCCCCCGGGCGGGCGCTTCGTTGACGTTTGCGCGGGGGTGGAGCGGGGACGTGGCGGTGGGATAAAGCGGCGACCACCAGCGGCAGTAGCGCCCACCCACGGACGGGCGCTGTCCCTCTGTTGTGACATGAGCACCCGGCCCGGAACAAGGCGCGTAGCGCCGCCGGGCCAGCGCCCGTCCGTTCCCCGGGCGGGCGCTTCGTCTCAGTAGACGCGGGGGGCGAGCGTGGAGGTGGCGGTGAGATAAAGTGCAGACCACCAGCGGTACATGCGCCCACCCACGGACGGGCGCTGGCCCTCTGTTCGGCGTGCAGGCTCTCCCTGTGGAAAACGTTGCAAATCTGCCAGTCTTTCCCGCTGATTGACCCATCCAACGCGAAAGCCGCGCGCAAGTGGTTCAAGCCGGCGCGCTCCGGCGTATAGTGCCGCCAATCGCGGAGCTGCCCCGCGCAGGACATTATGACCCGGAGGTCAGGTTTCATGCGTTCTCGCAGCTCTCGCCGCGCCGTGCGGCTGTTTCTCATCGCCCTCGCCACCAGCGCCGCGCCCATCGCGCTGCTGCCCGGCATCGCCCAGGAATTCACCGGGCCGAAGCCCGAGGCCGATCCCGAGGCCGGTCCCGAGGTCAGCCGCAACCCGGTCTACCTGTCGCCGCCGCGCCGGGACCCGATGGCGCCGGCGCCCTTCTTCGACGCCGGCTCCACCCCGCTGGAGAACCAGCCCCTGCGGCTGGGCAATTTCGAGACCGCCAATACCCTTCCCGAGGGCGCGCTGCTGGGCACCTTCGGCACGCTGCAGACCGATCCCTCGGGGCCGGGCACCGGCAACCAGCTGTACCACGGCAGCGTCTTCTACGCGCCCACCGACCGGCTGACCTTCGGGATCGAGTACCAGACCTACGAGGACCCGGTGCTCAAGCCGATCGGCGGCGCGCGGCCGGCCATCGGGCTCGACACCTTTGCGCTGACGGCGAAGTACGGGGTGATGGACTGGGGCGCGGTGTCGCTGGCGGGGCAGGCCTCGATCGAGTACCTGCGCTTCGACTCGCCGCTTTACGGCGGCGGCCATGACGGGGACATCGTCGGCTCGATCAAGCTGCCGGTGACCTACCGGTACTCGCCGAACCTGCAGTTCCACGTGACCCCCGGCGTCTCGGTCCTGCCGGACGAGATCAACGGCACCGAGTTCTACGGCACCAATGCCACCCTGGGTGCGGGGGTGAACTACCGCCCCTCGCAGCGGCTGGGGTTCTACGGCGCCATCGAGACGACGCTGGGGCCGGGGGGGAACACGATCTCTTCCACCGGGTCGATCGAGAAGGTGCCGGTCTGGACCGTGGGCGGCAGCTACAACGTGACGCCCAAGGTGCAGCTGGATCTCTACCTGACCAACGGCATCGGCGTGACGCCGGCCACCAGCATCCTGACCCACTTCCCCGAGGGCGACGAGCCGCTGATCGGCATCCGCCTGAGCTATACCCCGGGGGTCGAGTACCGCGACAGCTACCGCGGCCGCGCCGCGCCGGTGACCCCGCGCGACCGGGCGCTGCAGCGCGACGGCTTCACCCTCGGCACCGCCAACACGCTGGAGCCGGGCGCCTTCGCGGCCCGGGCCTTCTACGGCACCGACGACAACTACGGCGCGGCGCTGTCCTTCAGCCCCGACCGCGACGGCGAAATCGTGGTGGTGCTGGAGGAATACGCGGACAGCGGCCCCGCCGCGCTGACCCCCTCGGCGGGCCTGCGCTACATGGTCGGGCCGAAGCTGCGGTTCCTCGACCAGAACAACGGCGACCCGCTGTCGCTGTCGGTGCGCGGGCTGTTCGGCCGCGAGGTGGATTCCGGCACCCCCGGCGTTGGCGTGTTCTTCGCCGAGGCGATCGCCGGCTACGACTACAACGACCGGCTGTCGGTGACCGCCAACCCCAAGCTGGCGGGCTTCGGCAATACCGAGATCCTGGGGCTCGGGCTGGGCGTGAACTACGAGGTGCTCGAGGGCCTGCAGCTGATCGGCGAGGTGACGCCGGTGGGGCTGGACGGGGACACCGCCACCTGGGCGGCGGGCGCGCGCTATGAGCTGGACGGCAGCGGACTGGCAGTGGACGCGGCGGCGACGAATGCCATCGGGCGCTACGGGGTGGGCTCGATGGTGGCCTCGGACGACGTGCGCTACACGGTCGGTATCGCGGCGCGGTTCAACCTGCGCTGAGGCAGCGGGGGTGTCGGACCGCCTGCGGCGGTCCGATCCGGCGAGGGGCGCTGCCCCTCGCGCTCCCCGGGATATTTGGAACCAGAAGATTGGAGCCGGGCATCAGGCCGGGCCGCGGCGCCTGCTGGGCGGGTTGTTGCGTGGGGGCACCCAAGGCGGCGGGCACCGGATGTGCGGGGCTTGCCTGCTGGCGAACGCCAGATATAGTCGCAGCAATGCCGGGGCGGGTTCCCCGCTCTGGTGCCTTTGCGGGCAGACGGGGCGAGGGTGGAGTCTGGTGCAGATGAACGCGGAATTCAGAACGACATTTGTCAGGGAGCCGAACGCGCTGCGGCACCGGCCGGCGCTGGTGTTGAACGCGGATTACCGGCCGCTGTCCTACTACCCGCTGTCGCTCTGGCCCTGGCAGGAGGCGGTGAAGGCGGCCTTTCTCGACCGGGTGGATATCGTGGCCGAGTACGACGAGGTGGTGCGCAGCCCCTCGACCCAGATCCGAATACCGTCGGTGGTGGTGCTGAAGGATTACGTCAAACCCCAGAAGCGCGTGGCCTTCACGCGCTTCAATCTTTTCCTGAGGGACGAATTCCGCTGCCAGTACTGCGGCTCGAAGGGGGACCTGACCTTCGACCACGTGGTGCCGCGCTCGAAGGGCGGGGTCACCAGCTGGGAGAACGTGGTGGCCGCCTGCGCCTCGTGCAACCTGAAAAAGGGCTCGCGCAGCCTGCGGCAGGCGGGGCTGGCCCTGCGCAAGCCGCCGCGCCAGCCGGGGGCGGAGGAGCTGCGCAACATGGGCCGGCGCTTTCCGCCCAACCACCTGCACGAGGCCTGGATCGATTTCCTTTACTGGGACGCCGAGCTGGAGGCCTGAGACCGCCGCCGGCGCGGATTTGCCCTGTCGCGCGGCGCGCGGCTTTGCTAGAAGCGCGCGCGTGCGGGTGTGGCGGAACTGGTAGACGCACCAGATTTAGGTTCTGGCGCCGCAAGGCGTGGGGGTTCGAGTCCCTTCACCCGCACCAGCGCCCCCGGGGGAATCGGCTTGCAAGCCCCATCCCTTGGCCCTATCAGGGCGACTGATTTTGCGGGGCCCCGGCAGCGTCGGAGGCCGGAGAGCCCACAGAGAACACGAGGATAACATGCAGGTCACCGAGACCCTCAACGAAGGCCTGAAGCGCGGGTATTCGATCAAGCTGACGGCGGCGGAGCTGGACGAGAAGGTGAACGCCAAGCTGTCCGAGGCGCAGCCCGACATCCAGATGAAGGGCTTCCGCAAGGGCAAGGTGCCCATGGCGCTGCTGAAAAAGCAGTACGGCCCCCAGATCATGGGCGAGGCGATGCAGGAAGCCATCGACGGCGCCATGACCAAGCATTTCGAGGACAGCGGCGACCGCCCGGCGCTGCAGCCCAGCGTCGAGATGAAGAACCAGGAGTGGAAGGAAGGCGACGACGTCGAGGTCGCGATGACCTACGAGCGGCTGCCGGAGATCCCCGAGGTCGACGCCAAGGCGATCAAGCTGGAGAAGATGGTCGTCACCCCCGAGGAATCGGCGGTGGACGAGGCGCTGGAATCGCTGGCCAAGAACGCGCAGTCCTTCGAGGACCGTGACGAGGGCGCGGCGGCCGAGGACGGCGACCAGGTGACCATCGACTTCAAGGGCTCGGTCGACGGCGAGGAATTCGAGGGCGGTTCGGCCGAGGATTACCCGCTGGTGCTGGGCTCCGACAGCTTCATCCCCGGGTTCGAGGAGCAGCTGGTGGGCAAGAAGGCCGGCGAGGAAGCCGAGGTGAAGGTTTCCTTCCCCGAGGAATACGGCGCCGCGCACCTGGCCGGCAAGGACGCGGTCTTTGCCTGCACCGTCAAGGCGGTGAAAAAGCCCGTGGCCGCCGCGCTGGACGACGAGCTGGCCAAGCGCTACGGCGCCGAGGACCTGGAGGGCCTGAAGGGCCAGATCCGCGACCGGCTGACCGCCGAGTACAGCCAGGCCGCGCGGCAGGTGATGAAGCGCTCGCTGCTGGACCAGCTGGACGCGCAGGTGAAGTTCGACCTGCCGCCGACGCTGGTGGAGACCGAGGCCAAGCAGATCGCGCACCAACTGTACCACGAGGATCACCCCGAAGACCACGGCCACGACCATGCCGAGATCGAGCCGACGGACGAGCACCGCACGCTGGCCGAGCGCCGGGTGCGGCTGGGGCTGCTGCTGGCAGAGCTTGGCCAGAAGAACGAGATCAAGGTTTCCGACGCCGAGATGACCCAGGCGGTCATGCAGCAGGCGCGGCAGTACCCGGGTCAGGAACGGCAGTTCTTCGAGTTCGTGCAGCAGAACCCGCAGATGCGTCAGCAGATCCAGGCGCCGCTGTTCGAGGACAAGGTCGTCGACTACGTGTTCGAGCTGTCGGAGGTCACCGAGAAGCCGGTGACGAAGGAAGAGCTGGAAAAGGCCATCGAGGCGCTGGAAGCCGACGAGGCCGATACCGCGGCGTAAGCCGGGGTTCGAGAGAACAAGTCCTCTGGGAGGAGGAAGGGGGGTCGCCTTGCGGGGCGGCCCCCTTGGCGTTCGGGGGGCGTTGCAGCGATGCCTTGCGGATGGGGCAGGCGGGTACGCAGGCCGGGTCGGCGCGCGTCTGTGCCTGTGCTCTCAGCTTGCCACGGACAGTTCCAGCTGGGGCGACAGCGCAGGCCCGCCCCGATCCGCCTGAAGCCCCATGGCCATCACCAGGAACCGCGCCTCGCGGTCGTGCAGCACCATGCGGCAGGTCTTCATCCGTGCCGGGTGCAGGGGGGGCAGGCCCTCGGCGATATAGGGGTACAGGCGGCTGCGGTCGCGGGTGTCGGCGCAAGGGGCGGAGGCGGGGAAGAGGCTTTCGGCCCAGGCGCCATCGGCGTGGACAAGGTGGTGGCCCGGCAGCAGCAGGCGGTGGTACTCGGTGCCGCAGGTCTGCGGCGCATCCTCGACCCCCACGGGCGCCACGGCGCAAAACGCGCTGGCCGGCACCAGCACCTCGGCGCAGCCGAAGTGCAGCTGCACGCAGGGGCCCCGCAGCAGCAGGCGGTGGCCGGGAGCCAGGTGAAGCGGGCGGGGGTTGCCGAGCGTCCGGGGCGGCACCGTCACCGGTGTGTCGGCGCTGTCCCGCGCCGTCCACGTAACACGCTGGCGCAGCGGCTGCGGGCCGCGATCGGCGGTCAGCACCAGGTCCCCCGGCGCCAGGTCCTGCACCGGGACAGGCCCGGCGGGGGTGGCGATGGAGGTGTCGCGGGCAAGGCCGCAGGCCGTGGGCTGAACAGGCAAGGGGCGCCTCCATCATGGACGCGCCCCTGTATCCCGGAATCCGTTAAAATTCGGTTTGCGTCAGCCGCCCATGGGCGAGGGGGTCAGCCGGATCAGCGCACCGTCCGCCTTGTCGGTCAGGATCAGGATCGACCCGTCCGCGTCGATCTCCACGTCCCGTACCCGGCCGATGCCCTGCAGCAGGCGCTCCTCGCCCGTGACCATACCATCCTCGATCTCCAGCCGCACCACGCCGCCGGGCTTCAGCGAGGCGATCAGCAGGTCGCCCTGCCAGTCGGCGAACATCTCTCCCTCGTAGGGGTGCATGCCGCCGGGGGCGATCACCGGGTCCCAGAAATATACCGGCTCGGTGAACTCCGGCCCCGAGGCCTCGCCTTGGCCGATGGGCTGGCCGCTGTATTTCTCGCCATACGACACCTCGGGCCAGCCGTAGTTCTCTCCGGCGCGGGCGATGTTCAGCTCGTCGCCGCCCTTGGGCCCGTGCTCGATGGTCCAGAGCTCGCCGTCCCACCAGTAGGCGCCCTGCACGTTGCGGTGGCCGTAGGACCAGATGGTGTCCACCGCCTCGGCGTCGCCGGTGAAGGGGTTGTCCCCGGGCGTGCTGCCGTCCAGCGCCACGCGGACCACCTTGCCGAAGGTCTTGTCGAGATCCTGGGCGTACTGGCGGTAGACCTCGGTGAAATGCTCGCCAGTGGTGATGAAGGCGTGGCCGGCGCCGTCGAAGACGATGCGGCTGCCGAAGTGGGCGGGGACGGGGACCGCGGGCTCCTGCACGAAGATCTCCTCGACCTGCGTGACCTCGAGATTGTCTTCGGACAGCACGCCCCGGGCGGCGGCGGTGGCGGTGGTGTTGCCGTCCATGGGCTTGGCGTAGGTCCAGTAGATCATCCGGCTCTCGCCGAAGTCGGGCGCCAGCGCCACGTCCAGCAGCCCGCCCTGGCCGACGGAAAGCACCGGCGGCAGGCCCTTGATCGGCTCGGACAGCGCGCCCTCGGCGGAGACGTGGCGCAGGCGGCCGGCGCGCTCGGTCACGAGGTAGCCGCCCTCGGGCAGGACCTCGACGCCCCAGGGATGCTCCAGCCCCTCGGCCAGGAACTCCTGCGCGAACTTCACCTCGCTGTTCAGCAGCGGGGCGCGGAACTGCTCGGGGAAGGCGGGCTCCAGCTCGGTGTTGCGCTGGCCCCATTCGAAGGGCGCCTGTGCCAGCGCGGGGGCGGCGGCGACAAGGGTGGTGGCGGCAAGCAGCCAGGCTTTGCGGGCGGTCATGCGGGATCCTCCTGTTGGATTTGACAGGCAACCTAGCGGGCAGGTGGGGGATTCAATTCACGCCCGCGTCAGCGGGGAAGGCAGGGCGGGTCACTGGGACCAGCCGGGGTCGCGCTTTTCGAGGAAGGCGGCGATGCCCTCGGCGGTGTCCTCGTCCAGCATGTTGCGCACCATGACGTCGCCGGTGTGGGCATAGGCGGCGGCGGTATCCATCTGCAGCTGCTCGTAGAAGGCGCGCTTGCCGATGCGCACGGCAGTGCCCAGCTTGGCGGCCACCTGCGCGGCCAGCGCCGCGGTCTCGTCCTCCAGCGCTTCGGGCGGAACCACGCGGTTGACGAGGCCAAGGGCGCGGGCGCGGGCGGCGGGCAGGAATTCTCCCGTCACCAGCATCTCGAAGGCCTGCTTGCGCGGCAGGTTGCGCGACAGGGCGACCATGGGGGTGGAGCAGAACAGCCCGATGTTCACCCCGTTGACGCCGAAACGCGCGTCCTCGGCGGCCACCGCCATGTCGCAGGTGGCCACCAGCTGGCAGCCGGCGGCGGCGGCCAGCCCGTGTACTTGCGCGATCACCGGTTGCGGCAGGCGGGGGATCAGGGCCATGACCTCGGCGCAGCGGGCGAAGAGATCGGCGAAGGCGGCGGCGCCGCCGTCCTCGGACTGGCGGGCGCGGGTCATCTCCATCAGGTCGTGGCCGGCGCAGAAGGCGCGGCCCGCGCCCGACAGCACCACCGCGCGCACCGATCCATCGCCTTCCAGCGCCAGCAAAGCCGCGCGCAGCTCTGCCAGCATGGCGTCGCCCAGGGCGTTGAGGTTGGCCGGGGAATTCAGCCGCAGATGCGCCACCGCGCCGCTGTCCCGCCGTTCGACCAGTGCCATCTTGTCCTCCGCTGCCGTTCCGGACAAGTCTAGGCGCGCGAGCGGCAGGGGGGAAGCATGGCGGCACAGATGACGCGCGAGGCGCTGAAGGAATTTCTTGAGACGCACTTCCCGCAGGTGAAGGACGATTTCGCCGTCGAAGAGGTGGGCGATCACGAGATCCGGGTGCGCCTGCACGTGGGCGAGAAGAACCTGCGTCCGGGCGGCACGGTGTCCGGCCCCTCGATCTTCGCGCTGGCGGACGTGGCGGTCTACCTCGGGGTGCTGGCGATGATCGGGCCCGAGGCGCTGGCGGTGACCACCAACTGCTCGATCGACTTCATGCGCAAGCCGGCGGCGGGGGCCGACCTGATCGCCGAGGCGCGGCTGCTGAAGCTGGGGCGGGTGCTGGCGGTGGGGGACGTGCTGATCTACTCGGAAGGGCTGGCGCCGCCGGTGGCGCGGGCGACGCTGACCTACTCGATCCCGCCCAGGGGGTGACGGCCTCACGTCGGGGAAAGTTGAGAATTCAGGAACACTTCGTCCCGCAATCGGTTGTTCGGTCATGCAAATCCGAAATGACCGAAAGGAGTCGAAGATGAAAACCCTTATCGCTTCCACCCTCGCCCTTGCGATCGCTTCTCCACTTGCCGCGACCGCGCAGGACATGAATGCCAGCGGCATCGTCTCCGGCGAATTCCGCGACGGGCTGATCCGGGCCGAGTCGCTGATCGGCGGCGAGATCTACACGATGAACCGCGATGATGTTGACTACGAGACCGAGTGGGGCTGGACCGACAACCGCTACTACGACGGGCTGGACGACCGCTGGGAGAGCATCGGCGAGGTCGAGGACATCGTGCTGTCGCGGGACGGCAAGCTGATCGGCGTGATCGCCGAGGTTGGCGGCTTTCTCGACATCGGCGACAGCGAGGTCCTGATGAGCCTCGACGACCTGCGGATCGTGGGCGGCGGTGTCGGCTACGACTACGGCACCAACAACGTCGCCTTCGTCACGAACCTGTCCGAGGAGCAGATCGAGGGCATGGAAGAGGTCAATACCGGCTGGTGGGACTGACCCCGCCCTCTTCTGACCGCCGCAGCCCTGCCTGCGGCTTCGGCCCCCGTCCCGCGTGGACGGGGGCCTTTTTCGTCGCCTCAGCGCAGGATCGAGCGGCCGGCGTATTCCGCCGTCTCGTCCAGCATTTCCTCGATGCGGATCAGCTGGTTGTACTTGGCCAGCCGGTCAGAGCGGGCAAGACTGCCGGTCTTGATCTGGCCGCAGTTGGTGGCGACCGCGAGGTCGGCGATGGTGGCGTCCTCGGTCTCGCCCGAGCGGTGGCTCATCACGTTGGTGAAGCGGGCGCGGTGGGCCATCTCGACGGCGCGCAGGGTCTCGGACAGGCTGCCGATCTGGTTCACCTTGACCAGCATGGAGTTGGCGCAGCCCTCTTCGATCCCGCGGGCCAGGCGCTCGGGGTTGGTGACGAACAGGTCGTCGCCCACCAGCTGCACCTTGTCGCCGAGCGCCCTGGTCAGGGCCTTCCAGCCGTCCCAGTCGTCCTCGGCCATGCCATCCTCGATCGAGATGATCGGGTAGTCGTTCACCAGCGCCTGCAGGTAGGCGACGTTCTCGTCGCTGGACAGGGTTTTTCCTTCGCCGGCATAGACATACTTGCCGTCCTTGAAGTACTCGGTCGCGGCGCAGTCGAGGGCCAGGAAGATCTCGTCGCCCGGCTTGTAGCCGGCCTTCTCGATCGAGCGCAGGATGAAGTCCAGCGCCTCGCGGGTCGATCCCAGCGCCGGGGCAAAGCCGCCCTCGTCGCCCAGCCCGGTGGACATGCCGGCGGCGGACAGTTCCTTTTTCAGGGTGTGGAACACTTCGGAGCCCATGCGCACCGCCTCGCGGATGTTCTCCGCCGCGACGGGCATGATCATGAATTCCTGGATGTCGATCGGGTTGTCCGCGTGCTCGCCGCCGTTGATGATGTTCATCATCGGCACCGGCAGCAGCCGCGCCGAGGTGCCGCCGATGTAGCGGTAGAGCGGCTGGCCGCAGAACTCCGCCGCGGCCTTGGCGGCGGCGAGCGAGACGCCGAGGATCGCGTTGGCGCCCAGCCGGCCCTTGTTGTCGGTGCCGTCCAGCTCGATCATGGCGGCGTCCAGCGCCTCCTGCTCGGTGGCCTCGAAGCCTACCAGCGTCTCGGCGATCTCGCCGTTGACGGCCTCCACCGCCTCCAGCACGCCCTTGCCCATGTAGCGGGCCTTGTCGCCGTCGCGCTTCTCGACCGCCTCGTGGGCGCCGGTGGAGGCGCCCGAGGGCACCGCGGCGCGGCCCATGGTGCCGTCCTCCAGGACGACGTCGACCTCGACCGTGGGATTGCCCCGGCTGTCGAGGATCTCGCGGGCGTGGATGTCGATGATGGTGCTCATGAAGGCCTCCGGGCGCGGGTTGAATCGCCTGCGTCTATAGCAAAACGGCGCGCGAAGGGAACCGGGCGCGTGACGCGGCGGGACGGGTCAGGGGGCCTTGTCGGGGGCGGCGCGGCGGTTGGCGCGGGCCAGGCGATGCTCGCGCACGAAGGTGTAGAGGCCGGCGGCCAGGATGATCGCGGCGCCGGTCAGGGTCAGCGCGTCCGGCCGCTCGCCCAGCACGGTGATGCCGAGGCCCATGGTGAACAGCAGGCGCGAGTAGCGGAAGGGCGAGACCACCGAGGCCGGGGCAGAGCGCATGGCGATGGTGACGCAGTAATAGCCCACCGTAGTCACCATCACCGCCACCCCCAGCGCCAGCAGCCCGCCGCGGTCGGCCTGCATCGGCTGGTTCATCACCAGCACCATTCCGACGGCCACCGGGATCGTCGCGATGAACCCCCAGGCGGAGAGCGAGATCGAGGGGATGCCCTTGGGGCACAGCCGGGTGACGATGTCGCGCATGGCCAGCGAGACCACCCCCAGCACCGCCCAGAGCGCGGCGGGGGTGAAGCCCTCCATCCCCGGGCGCACCACCAGCAGCATCCCGAACATGCCGACGCCGATCGCCGCCCAGCGGCGCGGGCCCACCTGTTCCTTCAGCACAAGCGCCGCACCCATGGTCACCACCAGCGGCGCCGCCTGCATGATCGCCGCCAGCATCGACAGCGGCACGTAGGCGGTGCCCAGCACAAGGCCGATGGCGCCCACGATCTCGAACAGGTTGCGCCAAAGCACCATGGGGTGCAGCGCCGTGCGGGTGATCAGCGGCGCCCGCTGGTAGCGGGCGATCAGGCAGAACATCGCGGTGACGCCGAGGGTCAGCAGCAGCAGGATCTGCCCCACCGGCAGGGTCCGGGCGGCGATCTTGACCGAGAGGTCGGTGACCGCCAGCAGCGCCATGGCGCCCACCATCAGGAGGATGCCGCGCAGTTCCGGCAGCAGGACGGGCAGGGCGGGGCGGGTGCGGGCGCGGCGGGCCAGGGCGGGTCTCCGGCGAATGGTCTGGCATGGCCCTAGCAGGCGCGGCGGGCAGGGGGAAGCGGCTGCCGCGCTATGACTCGCGACTCCCGCCGCGCGGGGCAAGCACCTTTTCCACTGCCGCGTTCAGGGTGACCCGGTCCACCGGTTTCTGCAGGAAGGGCAGGCCGAGGGTCTCGGGCATGGCCTGCCGGCGCGAGGCGCTCTCGAAGCCCGACATCAGCATCAGCGCGATCCCCGGCCAGCGGGCGCGGATCGCGGAGGCTAGCTCGTGCCCCTGCATCGAGCCGGGCATCACGATGTCCGAGATCACCAGCTGCGGCTTGCGGCCCCCGGACAGCATCGCCAGCGCCTCGTCCGCGTCGGCGGCGGTGCGCACCCGGTGGCCGTGCAGGTGCAGTTGCCGCGCCATGATCCGCGCCACGTGGTCGTCGTCGTCCACCACCAGCACGCCGTAGTCCTCGTCCGCCTCCTTCGCCGGGGGGTGTTCCTGCCCGGTGGGGACCCGGGCGGGGCGGGCGTCGGTGACGGGGAAGCTCATGACCACGGCGGTGCCCTCGCCGGGGGCGCTGTCCACCCGCAGCCCGCCGCCCGACTGGCGGCAGAAGCCGGCGGCCATGGACAGGCCCAGCCCGGTGCCTTCGCCCACGGGCTTGGTGGTGAAGAACGGCTCCACCGCCCGGGCGCGGACCGCCTCGGACATGCCGGGGCCGCTGTCGCGCACCGTCAGCACCACGTATTCGCCCGGCGCCAGCGCCTCGGCGTCCTCGAAGCCCTCGACCACCATGCGGTCCAGCCGCTCCACCAGGCAGGTCAGCGACACCTCGCCGCCGCCCTGCACCGCGTCGCGGGCGTTGATCAGGATGTTCAGCAGCGCCTGCTGGAAGTTGCCCGCGTCGATCTCGACCATGGCGGGGGCAGAGCGCAGGTCCGACCGCAGCTTCAGCGTCGCCGGGGTCACCCGGCCGAACATGGTCAGCGTGGCGCGCACCAGCTCGTCCAGCACCACCGGGCGCGGGTCCAGCCGCGACTTGCGGCTGTAGGCCAGCAGCTGCCGGGTGAGGGTGGAGGCGTGGTTGGCGGCGACGATGGCCTCGCGCACGTAGGTCTCTCGGTTGTCCGGGTCGTCGTCCACCTCGAGCATCTCGAGGTTGCCCATGATCACCATCAGCGTGTTGTTGAAGTCATGGGCCACGCCGCCCACCAGCTTGCCCAGCGCCTCGACCCGCTGGGTGCGGGCGGCGGCCAGTTCGCTGTCGCGGCGGGCCTTCTCGCTGCGCTTCAGGCTGGCCTCCAGCGCCAGGTTGCGGGCTTCGGCGTTGTTGGTCATATGCGCGAACCACAGCACCGAGGCCACTGTGGCTATGATCATCAGCAGCGCGAAGACAGCGGCGCGGAAGTTCGCCTCCACCAGTTCCCAGCGCGTCGCCTCCAGCGCCAGCGCCACCAGCACCAGCGGAACCAGCAGCAGGACCGGCAGCAGGCGGCGGGCGTTGTAGCTGCCGTAGGCGCGGGCGGTCAGGGTGCCGACCCAGCCGGTGGCGGGCGCGGCCATCATGAAGGCGGCGCCGAGGCCCATCTGGCCCATCGCGGTGTGCAGCGCCATCTCGGTATAGACCGGGTTGGCGAACAGCGCCTCGGCGTCGAAGATGTAGCCCAGCACCGGCACCGAGGTCACCACCAGCGCGGCGGTGGCCAGGATGACGTGCTGCGGTGCGCCGCGCCGCATGTCCCACCAGCGCCGCAGCAGGGCGGCGGCGATCAGCATGGTGGCGGTGGCGGTGGCGAGGGACATGGCATCGCCGTCCCGCAGCCCCGCGGGGGCGGCCGGGCGCCAGAGGCCGAAGACCACCATCCCCATGCTGGGCAGGGTGCACAGCGGGATCAGCGGGCCGGTGTCGCCCCGGTACACGCAAAGGCAGGCCAGCGAGAGCAGGATCAGCACCACCGCCGATTCCGGGACCATGGCGGGAAAGGAAGGGTGCAGTCGCACCAGCGGCTCGTAGCCGAGGCCCCAGCCGAACAGCAGCACCGAGGCGGCCGTTACCAGCGTAGCGATCGCGGTAAGTCGTCCCGCAGATTGGAGATGCGTTTGCCAGAGATTAACCTGGGTAGGAAACACGGGTACTGGAACGACAAAATCATTCACTGCGATAACCGTTTGGCTCTAATGCCATCAGGTTAACGGGAAACGAACGATTTGCCTACATAAATCACGCGCGGCGCGAATTCAGTCCTTCCGGCGCACGCCGTAGAGTTCCAGCTTGTGGCCGCACAGCTCGTACCCCAGCTTCTCGGCGATCTTTTCCTGCAGCTTCTCGATCTCCGGGTCGAAGAACTCGATCACGTCGCCGGTGTGCAGGTCGATCAGGTGGTCGTGGTGCTCGCGGTCCGCATCCTCGTAGCGGGCGCGGCCGTCGCCGAACTCCAGCTTCTCGATGATCTCGGATTCCTCGAACAGCTTCACCGTCCGGTAGACGGTGGCCAGCGAGATCCGCGGGTCCTGGTCGCTGGCGCGGCGGTACAGTTCCTCGACATCCGGGTGGTCGTCCGATTCCTGCAGCACGCCGGCGATGATGCGGCGTTGTTCGGTCAGGCGCAGGCCCTTGGCCTCGCAACGTTCGAGGATGGTATCGGTCATCGCTGTCTCCCTCGGCGGCGCCGCGCAGGTCGTGTCAGGTCTCGTGTCATAGGCGAGTTGTCGCCGGACCGGAAGGCCCGGGGCAGGGGTCGCGGGAAAATCGGCCGCGGCGGTGCAACTCTCGGGCGGGTTCGGGCGTCTACTTCCCGAACGCGCGCTCCGGCAAGCCCGGAGGTCGGCCCCGCAACATCGAAGGATACACCGCCATGTCCGTCCTGATCCCCCTTGTCCTGCTTGTCTGCGGCGCGCTGCCGCTGATCGCCGCCGCCGCCCTGCGCCGGCCGGAGCCGCGCCGCGTTCCGGTGCGCCGCACGCCCCGGTAAGCCTTTCCCGTCAAGCCATTCCCATCCGCCCTCCGACTGTTGCGTCCGGCGGGCGGTGGGCCGGTGTGTCCCTCCCGGCCCCCGCACCGCGCGGCCCTTATTTCGGGGCCCGCGCGGTGCGATCTGATAAATCCATGTCTCAGACGAGGTCCGGCTGCCGTCCCAGCCGCGCGGCCACCCGCGCCACCGTCAGCCCCTGCACCACGATCGAGAAGACCACCACCATGTAGGTGCAGGTCAGGATCAGCGGCTTCCACTCGCCCTCGGGCAGCGACAGCGCCAGCGCGACAGAGATCCCGCCCTTCAGCCCGCCCCAGGTCATGATCGGGATCGTGCCCTGCTCGAACCCCCGGAAGGGCCGCAGCATCAGCACCGGCACCGCCACCGCCGCCAGCCGCGCCACCAGCGCCAGCCCGATGGACAGCACCCCGGCCAGCACCGCGTCGAGGCTGAAGGCCACCGCGAAGACCTCCACCCCGATCATCAGGAACAGCACCGCGTTCAGGATCTCGTCGATCAGCTTCCAGAAGGCCTCGACATACCGCCGGGTCTCCTCGCTCATCCCCTCGCGGCTGCCGATGTCGCCGATCAGCAGCCCGGCGCAGACCGCCATGATCGGGGCCGAGACGTGCAGGAAGACCGCCAGCTCGTAGCCGCCGAAGGCCAGCCCCAGGGTCAGCAGCACCTCCAGCGGGTAGTCGTCGATCCGCCGCATCACCCGGAAGGTCAGCCATCCCAGCACCGCCCCCAGCACCGCGCCGCCCAGCGCCTCCTGCACGAAGAGCGTGGCGGCCCCGGCAAGGCTGGCGCCGTGGCCGTCGCCGGACGGAAAGGCCAGCCCCACCAGCACCAGAAAGACCACGTATCCCACCCCGTCGTTGAACAGCGATTCGCCGGCGATCTTGGTCTCCAGCCGCCGGGGCAGGTGCGCCTCGCGCAGCACCCCCAGCACCGCCACCGGATCGGTGGGAGAGATCAGCGCCCCGAAGACCAGCGCGATCAGCAGCGGCATCCCGGTGATCCAGCTGAAGCCCACCCCGGCAATCACCGTGGACAGCCCGACCCCGATGGTGGCCATCAGCAGCACCGGGCGCCACTCCGCCCGCAGGTCCGCCAGCTTGACGTGCAGGGCGCCGGCGAACAGCAGAAGGCCCAGCATCCCCTCCAGCAGCGCGTCGGAGAACTCCAGCCCCATGACCCCGCTGCGGATCGCGGTGGTCACGTCGATGAAGGGCAGCAGCGCGTCCAGCCCCATCACCGCGACCGAGGCGAAGAGCGCCACCACGAGGATGCCGATCGAGGGCGGCAGCTTGAGGAACAGGTAGTTGATCGCGCCGAAGGCCCCGGCCATCACGATCAGCAGCGCGGCGATCTGTAGGAAGGTCATGTCACGGTTCCCGCTGGTGTCCCGCCAGCCCTAGCATGGCGGCGCGGAGGGCGGAACAGGTTGGGGAAAGGGCCTTACGCCCGCGCTGCCTCGGGGGCGGTCAGCCGGTCGCTGACCACCTTGCCGTCCTCCATGCGGATCAGCCGGTCGCACTTGCCGAAACTGCCCTCGTCGTGGGTCACGGCAATCACCAGGTGCCCGGCGGCGGCCAGCCGGGGCACCAGCACGTCGTAGAAGAACGCCCGCCGCTCGGGGTCCTGGTCGGCGGCGAACTCGTCCAGCACGATGATCGGCCGGGCCTCTGCCAGCGCGATCGACAGGGCCAGCCGCCGCATCTGCCCGGTGCTCAGCGCCAGCGAGGCAAAGGCGCCATCCGTGATCGACACGCCGCCCGCCAGCCCCAGCTCGTCGATGTGGCGCTGCAGGCGGGCGCGCTCGTCCTCGGTCAGGCCGTAGAGCCGGCGGAACAGGTAGAACTCCGAGAAGACGGCGCTGAACAGCCCGCGGTAGTCGCCGATGCTGTCGCGGGTGACGGGGGTGCCGCCCAGCAGGATCTGCCCACCGTCCGCGTGGCGCAACCCGGTCAGGATCTGCAGCAGCGTCGACTTGCCCATGCCGTTGCCGCCGGTGATGAAGACCGACTGCCCGGGCGCGAAGGCCAGGTCCACCGGCCCCATGGTGAAGGTATCAGAGGCGGTGGAGCCCGGCGCCTGCGAGGGCCGGCGCAGGGTGGCGGTGATGCCGCGCAGCTCCAGCTTGCGGAAGGTGGGGCGGGTGTCGGCGGCGCTGCGCACGGCCTCGGACTCGGGGTTGCGGTCCAGCGCCTCCAGCACCTCGTTCATCCGCTCGTATTCAACCGAGGCGCGGGCGAAGCCCGGCAGCCCGCCCACCACCGCCTCGATGGGCCCGAAGGTGAACAGCACCACGGTCAGCACCTGCAGGATCACCACGCTGCCGGCGTCGGTCACCAGCGGCAGGCCGGTGACGATCACCACCAGCAGCAGCGCCAGCGTCGCGGCGGCGGCCACCTGCGAATAGGAAAACAGCCGCTCCGCCTCGATCATCCGGTCGCGCGCCTCGTCGATCACCGCGTCGGCCCGGCGCGACAGGTCGAGCCGCCGCGCCTGGCGCAGCCGCAGCTCCTTGTAGCCGCGCAGCATGTCGTTCATCGCGTCGTAAAAGGCGGTGCGGCTGTCATTGGCCTGCCCCAGCACCCGGCGCGCGGGGGTCTCGGCCAGCAGGAAGGCCAGCACCCCCAGCGACAGCGCCACCGCGCTGGCCACCACGGCGGGCCAGCTCTGCAGCGCCATGTAGCCGAAGCAGAAGATCAGCAGCAGCAGCGACTGGATCATCTCCACCAGCCGCATGGTGGCGCCGGCCACGGTCACGGAATGGCCGGTGAGGGCGGAATAGATCTGCCCGGAATCCCGGGTCTGGAAAAAGCTCACGTCGGCGTTCAGCACGTGGTCCGCCACCCGCCGGCGCAGCTTGCGGTTGAGGTTCTCCACCAGCACGATGCCCCGCACCCGGGCCCAGTGCGCGGTCAGCAGCGACACCGCCACCGCCCCCAGCAGCGCCGCGAACATGGCAAGACCCGCGCCGCCGGCCTCGGCGGTCTCGTTGACCAGAAAGATCATCAGCGTGCGGCTGGCCGAGGCGGCGAAGGCGAACAGCAGGATCGGGCTCTGCAACAGCCCGCCCTCGCGGAACAGGAACTCCACCAGGTCGCGTGTCTTGCCGAAGGCCGATTGGCTCATGGATCATCCCGTCGCAGCGCCGGGCCAGTGACCATATCGAACCGCCTGCGTCAATCCGCGCAGCACCCGGCCAGAAGCCCCCCTGCAGCTTCTTCTGGTTCTAAATATCCCGGGGAGCGCGAGGGGCAGCGCCCCTCGCACCGGTCGGATCGCCGCAAGCGATCCGATCCGCCTGTCCGGCCCCCCGCGCGGCATCCGCCGTCCGCAACAGCCGCGCCGCCCGCGCCGCCCGCTGCAGCGCCGTGGCGTGGCACAGCGCGGCATAGACCGCCAGCCCCGCCGGCAGCACCCAGCCGGCCGCCACCACCCCCGAGACCACCAGCAGCGCGCAAAGAAAGATGATCCGCTCCAGCCGCTCGAAGAAATCCGGCCAGCCGGTATTCGCCACCTCTATCTCCAACGCGCAGCGCGCCTTGGCATAGCTGGTCAGCATCGCCCCCGAGAAGGCCAGCAGCGCCAGCGCCCAAAGCCCCGTCACCCACCCGATTGCCAGCAGCACCAGCAACTCCTGATACCGGTCCACCACCGCATCCAGGTATCCGCCGAACTTGCTGCTTTTGCCGGTCTGCCGCGCCACCGCCCCGTCCAGCGCGTCGAAGGCGAAGGCCAGCGCCAGGCTCAGCCCGAAGACCCACTCGCTGCGGTGCCACAGGTAGGCGGCCGAGACCGCCGCCACCAGCGCCAGCCCCGCCAGCGTCACCTGGTTCGGCGTCACCCCGGCGCGGGCGAGGGGGCGGGCCAGCCGCTCCCACATCGGGTCGATCACGTGGCGCGTCAGGTCGTCGATCATCGCGGAGCCCTTCCCTTGTATAGCGCGACCATGGCCCGGCGCACCCGAACCAGCTCGCCGTAACGGTCCTCCAGCCGCGCGGCGCGGCCGGGGTCGGGCAGCACCGGCGGGCCGGATCCGGCGCGCAGCATCGCCGCCGCCTCCCAGGGATCGCGGGTCCAGCCCAGCACCGGCGCCGCCATGGCCGCCGCGCCGCGCATCCCGGCGTGGCGGGCGTCGCCCACCCGCACCGGGCGGTTCAGCGCATCGGCCAGCATCCGCACCAGGTGCGGGTTCGCCGCGGCGCCCCCCACCAGCGGGATCTCCCCGTCCCGGCGCACACCCTTCTCGGCGGCCACCTTCTCGTGCGCCCAGCGCAGGTTCAGCGCCACCCCCTCGATCACCGCCCGCTTCAGCGCCTCCGGCCCGTGCCGCAGTCCCAGCCCGTAAAAGGCCCCCCGCAGCCGCGCCTCGTCCACCGGCACCCGTTCCCCAGCCAGCCAGGGCAGGAAGAACGGATCATCCGCCAGCGGCGCGCCGATCTCGCGGTAGAACCCCGCCAGCCCCGCGTCATCCCGGCCCGCCCCCAGGGTCTGCGCCAGCCAGCCCATGGCGCTGCCCGCGCTTTCCTGCGTGGCGATCAGCAGCGGGCGAAAGCCCAGGGGCGAGGTGATGGTGGCGTAGGAATGGCGCACGCTCAGCACCCGGCGGTCGAAGAACCCGGCCACCCAGGCGCTGGAGGACACGCACAGGTGCAGCTCCCCCGGGGCCACCGCGCCCGAGCCCAGGGCCGCGGCGCTGACGTCGCCGCCCCCGGCCACCACCGGCGTTCCGACCCGCAGCCCCAGCTCCGCCGCCGCGCGGCCCGCGAGCCCCGCCACAACCTCGGTGCCGTCGACGATGGGGGGCATCTTGTCCAGCGGGATCCCCAGCCGCCGCGCCAGCACCGGCGACCAGCCCTCGCGCCCGGGGCGGCTGTCCATCAGCCAGGTCAGATTGGCGCTGTCGGCGGTGGTCACGGCGCGCCCGGTGGCGCGCAGGACCAGCCAGTCCTTCACGTCGAGGAAATACCGGGTGCGCGCCGCCAGCTCCGGCTCCCGCTCCAGCACCCAGAGCATCTTGCCCGGCGGGTCCATCCCGTTGTGCGGCGGCGCCCCGTTGGCCAGCCGGATCGAGCGGGCGAGAAACCCCGCCCCGTAGCCCGCCACCTTCGGAAAGCCCCCCATCCGCCGCCGGATCACCGGGGCCGACCGCTTGTCCATCCAGACCATCGCCGGGCGCAGCGCCGCGCCCTCCGCATCCGCGCAGACCAGCCCGCACATCTGCGCGGCAAAGACCACCGCGCCGCAGCGCGCCGCCAGGTCCGGCACCTCGGCGGCCAGCTGCGCCACCCCCCGCGCCAGCGCCGCCCACCAGTCCTCCGGCGCCTGCTCGGCGCAGGCGGGGGCGGGCAGGTGCAGCGGGTAGGGCTGGACCGAGACGGCGACCGGCACCAGGTCCGGGCCCACGGCGCCCAGCTTGACGGCCGAGGTGCCGAAGTCGGCGGCAAGGATCAGGTCGGGCTGGCGCACGCCGGGGCAGGGTCCGGTTGGGTCGGTCGGCCCAGCCGTGCCACGCGGCCCGGCGATTGGCAACACCCTTGCCTTTCCCCGGCGGCTTGCGGATGCAGGGGGCATGGAACCGATGGACATCGTCTTCACCTGGGTCGACGACCGCTTTCCGGGCTACCTGGAGACGCTGAACCGCCATGCCGCGGACCCGCGCGACCTGAACCCGAACCGCACCCGCGACAACCTCGAGGTGCTGCGCTTCGCCCTGCGCTCGGTGGCGCGCAACTGCCCCTGGGCGCGGCGCATCCACCTGCTGACCTGCCGGCCGCAGGTGCCGGCCTGGCTGGACCCGGAGCACCCGGCGATCAACCTGGTGCACCACGACGTGGTCATGGCGCCCGAAGTGCTGCCCACCTTCAACTCCTTCGCCATCGTCAGCCACCTGCACCTGGTCCCGGGCCTCTCCCGGCGCTTCGTCTACTTCGAGGACGACATGCTGGCGCTCTCCCCGGGCCTCGGCCCGGCGCTGCTGGCCCCGGACGGCCGGCCGCTGGTGCACCTGTCGCGCCGCCGGGTGGCGCCCCGGAAACGGCTCGACCACAGCGCCGCCAGCCCCTGGAACCTGGCCCTCGCCACCGCCGACGAAGCGCTCAGCCGCCGCTTCGGGGGCGGCGCGCGGCAACACGTGATCCACGGCCCCCAGCTGTTCGAGCGCGAGACAATGGAGGCCATGGAAGCCGCCTTCCCGGACGAGATCGCCGCCACCCGCGCCGCCCGCTTCCGCGCTCCGGGCAACGTGCCGCCGGAATTCCTCGCCCCCCACTTCGCGCTGGAAACCGGCCGCGCCGCCCGCGCCCCCTCCGCGCTCAGCCGCAAGGTGGAGGGCTACGTCTCGATCGAGAACCTGCGCGCCTGGACGGCGGCGCAACTGGCCTGGCTGCGCGCCCGGCGCCCGCTTTCCGCCACCCTCAACGACAGCTTCGGCGCCCGCCCCAACCCGGCCACGGAAACCACGGTGCGCCGCTGGCTCGAATCCCGCTTCCCAGACCCCGCCCCCTGGGAGCGCCCGGCCTGACCCGCAGCCCCGACACGCACAATCTCTGGTTTCAAAATATCCCGGGGGGCCGCCGCAGGCGGCGGGGGCAGCGCCCCCTTCAAGATCACCGCCCCAGCACCCGCCGGTACAGCCCCAGGTATCCCGGCCCCTGCGCCGCCACGTCCACCTCGCGCGCCCGCGCCGCCGCCCAGTCCAGCAGCGCCGCCCGCGCGCCCGCGTCGCGCCCCAGCGCGATCACCCGCTCCGCCAGCGCCTGCGGATCGCCCGGCGCCACCAAAAGCGCCGCGCCGGGTCCCGTCAGCACCGAGGCATAGCCGGCATTCGCGGCGGCAACCGGCAGGGTTCCGGCGGCCAAGGCCTCGGCCAGCACCAGCCCGAAGCTTTCGCCGTAGGGGGCGGGGGCCAGCAGCAGGTCGGCCTGCGCCACCAGCCGCCGCGCCGCCGCGTCGCCCGGGCGGCCCGCCAGCACCAGGCGCGGGCCCGCGGCCGCCTCGGCCGCCGCGCGCAGGGGGCCGTCGCCGGCAAGCGTCAGCCGCGCGTCGGGCAGGGCGTCTGCGATCCGCGGCCAGGCCCGGAGCAGCACGTCCACCCCCTTGCGCGGCTCCAGCCGCCCGAGGAACAGCAGCCGCAGCGCACCCGGCGCCCTGGGCGCGGCGGCGGCGCGCCAGGGAGCAAGGTCGATCGCCGGGGCCAGCACTTCGGGGCGCGCCCCCGGCAGCACCCGGCGCAGCATCTCCAGCGGCGCCTCCGAGGGCACCACCAGCGACGCGCAGCGCGGCAGGATGCGGCGGGCGGCCCAGCGGATGTAGCGGTCGGTGGCGCCGCGGCTGTCGGGGGCGGGCAGGGTGGCATGCACCGTGGCCACCGTGGGCAGGTCCAGCGCGCGCCACATCTGCCAGACCAGCAGCGGCGTCCAGGGCGTGTGCATGTGGACGATCTCGGCGCCCCAGTCCCGCAGCTCCCGCGCCGCGGCGCGGACCGCGCGGGGGCTGGCGGCGGCGATCTCGAACTCGGTGCCATGGGCGCCCAGCATCCGCGACCGGCCCAGCCGGGTCACGCCGCCGCCGCTGCCGGCCCGCCCCCCGGCGGCGGGCGGGCAGAGGATCCGCGTCTCGTGCCCCTGCGCGCGCAGCCATGCCGCAAGATCGCGCACATGCGCTTGCACGCCGCCCGGCCGCTCCATCGCGTAGGGCGACAGCTGCACGATCCTCATCCGCGCCCCCGCCGCAACGCCCGCGCCACCGAGGGGCCCAGCGCGTCGCCGATGTCCAGCAGGCTGTAGACCACCAGCGCCAAGACCGCCCAGCCCAGCCAGGGGCCCGAAAGCGCCAGGAAGGGGATCAGCCCCGACAGCCCCGCGACGAAGGCGGGCAGGTAGTCGAGGGGCCGCAGCGGGCGGCTTCCGCCGCCGCCGAAGCCCTTCAGCCGGTCCGAGATCACCCGCGCCAGCAGCCGCCCCCAGGCCGCCGCCGCCGCCAGCGCGGTCCAGCCGCCGCCGGTGCCCAGCGTCCGGTCCGCCAGCAACCCGATGGCGATGTAGAGCAGCCCCCATTGCGCCATGTCCACCAGGAAATCCGCGTCGCCGCCCCCGCGCGAGCTGCGCCCCGTCACCCGCGCCAGCGTGCCGTCGGCGCAGTCCAGCACCTGGAACAGCGCCCCGCCCGCCGCCACCGCCACCGCCGCCGCGCCCAGCGGCAGCCCCCAGGCCAGCCCCGGCAGCGCCAGCGCCAGCAGCAGCGCCGCCAGCGTCAGCCCCATGGGCGTCACTGGGGTGCGCGCCAGCAGCCAGACCAGCGGCAGCCCCGGCACCCGGTAGAGCAGGGCGATGGCCCAGGAGGACCGCCATTCCTCGCGGTAGCGCGCGCCCTTCAGGTCCGCCGCCACGCGCGCGAAGGTCACGAAGGTCGCCTCATCCCGTCCTGTCACCCGTCCCATCCTTGTGGCCCCGCCGCCGCTGCCCTATCGTCCGCGCCGGATCTGGGCCGGTTCTGCCGGAAAGCGGGGCGAAAATGAAGGACTTCACGGCGATCATCCTCGCGGCGGGCATGGGCGTGCGCATGGGCGCGCGCGGCAGGCTGATGCCCAAGGGGCTGATCGAGCTGGGAGGCCGGGCGCTGGTGGCGCAATCCGTGGACAGCCTGCGCGCCTTCGGCATCGGGCGGATCCGCATTGTCACGGGGCATCTGTCCGAGCAGTACGAGGCCGCTTTCGCCGGCGTGGCGGGGGTGGAGCTGGTGCACAACCCCGACTTCGCCAGCACCGGCAGCCTGCTGACCCTGCTGCGCGGGCTCGAGGGGCTGGAGGGCCCCTGCCTGGTGCTGGAATCCGACCTGGTCTACGCCCCCGCGGCGCTGGAGGCGGCGCTGGCGGGAGGCAGCCGCTTCGTCACCTCCGGCCCCACCGGCGCGGGCGACGAGGTCTACGTCTGGGCGGACGAGGACGACCGGCTGGCCGAGCTGTCAAAGACCCCCGGCGCGCGGCCGGAGCCGCATTTCGGCGAGATGGTGGGCATCACCGCGCTGGAGGCCGCGGCCGCGGCGCGGATGCCCGAGGTCGGGGCGCGGGTGCTGGAGACGGCCCCGGCCGAGCACTACGAGGCCGGGCTGGTGGCGCTGGGACGGCAAGCGCCCATCACCTGCGTCCGGCTCGAGGGCCTGCCCTGGGCCGAGATCGACGACGAGGCGATGCTGGAGCGGGCGGAGCGGCTGGTGTACCCCCGCGTCGCCGAGGCCCGGGACGCGGCCCGGCGGGCGCCGGCGTAGGGCACCGGAGGGCAGGGCCCGGCCGCGGGCGGGCGCTGCAACGTCGGTGGTGGGCGCTTTATTGCACCGCTTCGCCGTGACCTTCGAACGCGCGCAAACGGCGACAGAGCGCCCGGCCGTAGGGGCGGCCGGGCCCTGCCCGGGCCGCTTCGCGGCTGTTCCGGGCAAAGCGTCCGCCCGGGTGCCGGTTCAGCGATGGGCTTAAAATGGCGCTGTTTCTCCACCCTCACGCCATCCGCCGGATGAACAGCGCCGCCAACGCCGCGCCGATCACCGGCGGCGCCAGCACCGCCACCGCGCGCCGGCGTAAGGGCAGGGCCCGGCCGCGGGCGGGCGCTGAGACGTCGGTGGTGGGCGCTTTATAGCACCGCTTCGCCGTGACCTCCGGGTGCAGGACAAACGGCACCAAAGCGCCCGGCCGTTGGGGCGGGCGGGCGCTGCCCGGGCCGCTTCGCGGCTGTTCCGGGCAAGGCGCCCGCCCGGGTGCCGGTTCAGCGACGCGCTTCCAATCGGTTGCTGCCACCCTCACGCCATGCGCCGGATGAACAGCGCCGCCACCGCCATGCCGATCGCCGGCGGCGCCAGCACCGCCACCGAGGGGGGGAGGGAGCCCAGTT
This sequence comes from Rhodobacter sp., assembly GCA_048262455.1. Classification (GTDB taxonomy): domain Bacteria; phylum Pseudomonadota; class Alphaproteobacteria; order Rhodobacterales; family Rhodobacteraceae; genus Psychromarinibacter. Next base: position 998 of record JBLXFD010000010.1, on the reverse strand, counting down.
CCCCCAGCGCCCAGAAGGTCTTGATCGCCACGGTGAAGACGTAGCCGCCGGCCGCCAGCGCCACCAGCCGGGGGATCAGGATGCGGCGGCCCTCGAACCCGGCCCCCGCCAGCCCCACCGCCAGCATCGCCAGCGCGAAGGGCAGCAGGGGCGCCGCGCGCCGGCGCCAGAGCGCGGTGCGGATCCCGGCGATTCCCGGCGGCGGGCGGCGCATCGCCGCCATCGCCTTCAGCGCCGGGCCGGGCAGGTAGAAGGCGGGGATGCCCACGTAGACCAGCTGCTCGGGGATCAGGTCCAGCTCCAGCCGGGTGTCGTCGCCGGGGCTGACGGTGGCCTCGCCGAAGACCGAATCCCACCGCGTGACGCCCCGCAGCTGCCACAGGTAGGGCTCCGCGGCGGGCAGCACCTCCTCGGCGCCGATGATCGTCTCCAGCCGGTCCGACTGGATGCCGGTGAAGACCAGCGCCTCGCGCAGCCGGGGCGGGTCGTCGCGCAGCACGTCGGCGCGCAGGGCGGTGTCGCCCTCGATGAACCAGATCCCCTCGACCCAGCCGCGCCGGAACCGGCGGGCGTAGCTGCCGAACCCCGTCTCCACCTGCGCGAAGACGGCGGCGGGGCGCCAGCGGGCCTCCAGCCCCGTGTTCAGCGCCCCCAGCAGCAGGCCAAGCCAGAGCAGCGCCGCGAAACCGCGCAGGGTCGAGGCGCCGGCGGTGGCCAGCACGATGCTTTCCAAGCGGCCGCGGCGGGCGATCTCGGCCAGGAAGACGCCGAAGAACACCGCCACCGGCAGCATCCGGGTGAGGATGTCGGTGCCGCGCTGCATCAGGTAGGGGCCCATCAGGATGGGCAGCGGCGCGCCCTGCTCGGCGGCGGCGTCGCGCAGTTGCGGGAAGGTGGCGGCCAGGTCGATGGTCCAGGCCACGGCCAGCAGGATGAACAGCACGGCCGCCACCGCCAGCAGGTAGTCCCACAGCGCCCGGCGGGTGGCGATGCCCAGC